>JAAEOP010000928.1 GCA_024223125.1 Chloroflexota bacterium | reverse complement strand
CCCGGCACTTCATTACCAAGTCTACTGGAGTAGCACACTCGTTTATAAGTGCCGGGCACCTTGGGGGAGTGAATGGTTACAATTTGGATGAGAAACAAGTGTTGACTTGCTACCATAATCTCCCTACTTGCGAATCATATTATACAGATCCCAAAGCTTACATCGACAGCACTGTTTTGGGCCACAGCGGTCTCACAAGTGACCAGTCAACGCGCGAGAATTCCAGTTTTGGCAACGACTGGACGGTGACTAATCCCTATTGGGCTACGTCAGACGGTGGCAGCCCGGTGGCGCTGACGTCGATCATTGACACCAACCTGGAAACGAATGGGGCGATGCAAGTGCATACCCCCATCGTCGGCAGCCCAGCTATTGGTCACGGTGATGCGGCTGTGTGCGCTGATGCTCCGATCAACGGCCTGGATCAACGCGGGGCGGCACGTCCTTACGGCGGCACCTGTGATGCTGGCGCTGTCGAACTGCAAGAGGCCATACAATCGTGTTCTTTGTCAACAGGCAATAATTCCTTCGATTTCAGCGGCAGTGACGACGCGGCCATTAATATCAACACAATGGGCGATTTGGATTGTGTGCAGGTGGAAAAGGTGCCGCTGCTGCATCCCGAAGTGTCCGCCGCTTTCACCGAAAACCGCTGGTGGCATATCGCCGCCCGCAACAGCAGCGGCGCATTAGCCTCTGGTTTTGACGCTGATTTGACCCTGCCCGACAGTGAAACCACGCCCATTATATGCAAGTATCCCGGCGGTCTGGGCGGTTCTGGCTGGGATTGCACGGGGACGCAGGTGGATAATGGCGGCACTGTGACAAGACAGGGAATCAGTTCTTTTTCGGATTGGGCAGTGAGCAATGATGCCGGGCCAACGGCCGTTTCTCTCCAATCTCTCTCTACCCAAACGCCCCCTACCGGTATTGTGGCGGGGTTGCTGGCGGGGATAACGGCCGTTACAGTTGGCTTGTGGCGACGCTTGCGCCAACAAGAAGATAACGCTAGAGAGTGAAGTAATTCCAATAGTCCAAATACTTATATATTTTTCAAAAAACAGAGGCGGGCTTGCGGCAGGCCATACCGGGACATTACCACCACACAAGTAGGAGCTTTGCAGATGACTGCCGTTGCCAATTCGTAGCCCGAACATTCCTGTTCGGGCATCGGACAGGGATGTCCGATCTACAAAAGTGAGGTAAACATGAAAAAAGAAAAAAACTCAATTCCCGATCCTATTTTAGTTATCTGGCAAAACCAGATGAAGCAAGCTGCCCAAACCCCCTGGCTGGCCAGTCTATTGCTCAAACGGGCGCGGCATTTACAACAGCGGCTGGCCTACTTTTACCGGCAGCTTACCAGCCTGCCCCGCCGCTGGCGGCGGCGTATTCAACGTGGATTAGCCGCCGGATTGGTAGGCGCGGCTCTATTGCTGGCCTGGGGGCCAACCCCCAGCGTCCATGCCGCCAACATTACCGTCACAGCCAATTCATCAGGACTCGCTGATGATAACGAATGCTCCCTCGTAGAAGCCATCACCAATGCCAACAACGACAGCCAGGTGTTCAACAGCGTCGGAGAGTGTGACGCTGGTAGTGGCCCCGACACCATTACCCTGGCTGGCAACACCTATACTTACACCACCGCTTACGGTGGGGCCAGCGCCCTGCCCAACATCAACAGTGAAATCACTATTGAAGCCAACAATAGTACGATTGAACGCGACAGTGGGGCGAGCAATTTCCGCATCATCCGGGTGAACATCGCCGGCGATCTGACATTGAATGAGGCAACCATCTCTGGTGGGGCACCGGGCGGTAGTGGCGGCGGCCTCGCTAACTATCGGGGCACGGTCACCATCAACAGCAGCACCATTAGCGGTAACTCATCAGGTAGCGGCGGCGGTCTCTATAACCGGAACGGCACGGTCACTATCAACAACAGCACCATTAGCGGTAATTCCGCGCCGGGTGGCAATGGTGGCGGGATAATCAATTACGCTTATAGCAATTATGGAACAGAAACGGCTACTTTAACGATCAACAACAGTGCCATTAGTGGTAACGTCTCAACAAGGGGGGGGGGATAGAAAATTACAGCTTCTGTTACGCTTGTGTTTCAGTTACGACCACCTTGAACATCAACAACAGTACCATTAGCGGTAATACGGCGTCATCAGGCTTTGGCACCGGTGGCGGGGTAGAGGGAACTACCAATGGTGATGTTAATAATGGCGCTTCCGTGATAACCATCAACAACAGCACCATCAGCAATAATACAGCAGGCGACAGTGGTGGCGGTATCAGTACTCGGGAAGTGAACAATTATGGTAATGTCGATCTCACGCTGAACCGTTCGCTGATCAGCGGCAATTCAGCGGCGGTTTCGGGTAACGAAATTAATATCACGGGCAGCAACGGAACCATCACGGCGGCGAACTATAATCTCTTTGGCCACAACGGGGAGACCATTGCCGAGGCGCTGAACAACTTCACAGCCTATGGCGGCACGGACATTACCGCGACCAGAGATGGCAACACCCCGACCGCGCTGGGGGGCATCTTGAGCGCCTCGGTGGGTAATAACGGCGGGTCGACGTACACCAACGCGCTGTTTGTCGGCAGTCCGGCGCAGGATGCTGTTCCTGTTGGGGTAGCCAATGACTGTCTGGTAGGCAGTAGCGCGGACCAACGCGGTGCGGCGCGGGCTAATGGGTCAGAATCGGGCACGGCCTGTGACATTGGCGCGTATGAGCTGCATCAATGTACGACCACTCCCACCGCTATTGCCTTGATGGCCGTATCGGCTATTCAGCAAGAGTTGGCAAATTCCGGTTTATGGGCCGGTCTATTGGGTCTGGTTGGGTTGCTGTTGGGGTTTGTTTTGGGGTGGTTGAAGCGGGGCGAAGTAGCTGAAGCGGTGGCAAAGGAAGGTGGGGGTTGATGTGGGGCAACGGCCGTCACCCTCCAATCCCTCTCTACACAAACGCCCCCTGCTCAAACTGGTTTTGTGGCTGTGGTGTTGGCGGGAGTTACGGCCGTGACGCTGGCTTTGTGGCGGTGGCGGTGATTTTTTCTTCAAAGAGGACGGCTGTGAAAAGTGAAGGAAGGAGCCAAAACTTTATTTATATACCTTGTGCTTGCCAGAGTGTCCGCCAACATCCAAGATCAGGATACTCATATTTTGGTGTTCATCAAAGTCCCAAATAATGCGTATATCGTCTGTCACGCTGCTGCTCCAGCGGACACCGTAACGTCTGGTTTCAACTTTGTGTGATTTCAGGGATGGATAGCGAGGATTTTCTTGTAAAAGCAGAAGCGACTTTCGTATTCGATCATCCAGAACAGGGTTTTTCTTAATGAGTTTGATGTAAGTTTTCTGAAAGCTAGGCTAGAACTCCAGTTTGTATGCCATGTTCTTCCTTCAGCGAATCCAGAAAATTTGTCAACTCTTTTGGAGAAGTAACCATTGTTCCTTTTCCTGCTTCATGTTCAGCTAAGGCGACACCAATTCTGCGCTCAGTATCCTCATCCACCATCGGCATGGGGGGGGTATCAAAAGTAGAGGCAAATTTTTGTTTGATAGTTTCCAAGAAATCTGGGTGATCTTCAAGATAAGCGAGTATAAAGTTTTGTGCAGCTTGGTTAGTTGTTATGTCCATTTTATTTTTCCCAATTCCCAATAATGAGATGAAATTTGCTCATATCCAATATCGTCACTATTCATAGTATAGCAGAAACAGATGGCGAATAAATGGACAAGCCAAAACAGACCTGATAGGTATAACGGAAGGAGGGGGATGGGGTAGACGGCCGCCACCCTCCAATCTCTCTCTACCCAAATGCCCCCTGCCCAAACTGGTTTTGTGGGCGTGTTGTTGGCGGGGATTACGGCCGTGTTGAGTCTCTGGCTGCGTCTAAAATGATTTAGAACAGAATTCCCAACAGTATTTCACGCAAAATCCAAATGCCAACTAGCAAGATAAGCGGGCTGAGATCCAGGCCACCTTGTGGGGGAATTATCTTGCGTATGGGCATCAACATCGGCTCCGTGATCTGGTAGACCAATTGGG
>JAAEOP010000927.1 GCA_024223125.1 Chloroflexota bacterium | reverse complement strand
CTTATCTCCAAGCTCCATGATAATATCGCCGTCTGAACGGCTGTTTCCCAGAGGTTTCGGGCCCTGGTATCGCCACTGCATCCAGCGGCCGCTGTTGGTTATACTCCCTTCCTTTTCAACCGATACACAGGCGGGAAGCATAAATACCTCGGTTTTAACGGATGAGGGATCCACACCCGGACCTTTCCAGAATGAACCGGTTTCGTTGTCAAATAGATTGACATTAACCATCCAGTCGAGGTTTGCCATGGCTTTTCTGGTCTTTCCCGCGTTTGCACCGCTGCAGGCAGGGTTCTGACCCCAGGCAAAAAATCCCTTTATTGTCTTCCTGTACATGGCGTCAAACAGGTCAAGCCAGGAATATGCTTTACCGGCATCTATCTTCGGCACCCAGTTATACCCGAAGTCGTTTCCCTTGTCGGCATTTTCGCCAAAGAACGATTTGAGTATGCTTACCATATACTTGGGCTCATACTGCCACCAGTTGGCGCTTAATGGATCATTGCTCTTTGTTCTTCTTTTAAGATAATCTCCCAGTTTGGGCCATTTTGTGCTGGGCGTGGCAAGGTAACCGGGCCAGATGTGAAACAATAGACAATGGTCCGTGGAGCCCTGCACGTTTGACTCACCGCGCAATGCGTTGACTCCGCCGCCCGCAACACCCATGTTCCCGAGGAGAAGCTGTATCATGGCCATTGTTCTGATGTTCTGGGTACCAACTGTGTGCTGGGTCCATCCCATGGCATACATGATTGTCCCTGCCTTACCCCTTGCGCCTGTGGCCGCATAGGTCTTGTAGATCTTTTCAAGATCAGCCCTCGAAGTGCCGGTGATTTTGGACACCAGCTTGGTATTGTACCTGCTGAAATGCTTTTTCAAGAGCTGGAATACAGAACGTCTGTTCTTTAAAGAACGGTCCATTTTCGGGACACCCTTTGAGTCCATCTCAAAAGCCCATTTTTTCTTGTCATAGCTCTTGGTTTTGGGATCGTATCCTGAAAAGAGGCCGTTTTTAAAATTAAAGGCCTTTCCCACAAGAAAAGGTGCGTTTGTGTAGTTTGATACGTACTCCTGGTTGTAAAGTTTTTTATCGATTATGTACTTTATCATACCGCCGAGAAAGGCAATATCCGTACCGGAGCGAAGGTGTGCGTAAATATCAGCCTTTGAGGATGTCCGTGTGAACCTCGGGTCAACACTGATGAGCTTTGCCCCTTTTTGCTGTGCTTCGGCCACATACTTGAAGGATATCGGATGATTTTCTGCAGCATTACTCCCCATTATAATGATGCAGTCACTGTTTTTGATGTCAATCCAGTGATTTGTCATTGCGCCGCGTCCGAACGACTCTGCCAGAGCCGCAACAGTAGCGCTATGTCAGATACGGGCCTGATGTTCAATATACACAAGCCCGAGTGCACGCAGCATTGCCTGGAAAATCCAGCACTCCTCATTGTCCATTGCAGCGCTTCCCACAGATGCAATGCCTTCGGTACGGTTGACCACCTGTCCTTTTTTGTTCTTTACCTGAAATGTGGCGTCCCGTGTTTCTTTTACTCTTTGAGCAATTCTTGAAAGGGCCCAGTCCCATGATACCTGTTTCCATTCTTTGGAATAGGGAGCTCTGTACATGGGTTCGGTGAGCCGATTTTCATTCTCTATCAGTTGCTTGAGCGAAGCGCCTTTTGAACAAAGCGATCCCCGGTTGATAACATGATCCGGATCACCTTCGATGTTTATGACACGGCCGTCTCCCCTCTTGCTTGTATGCACGATAGCACCGCACCCCACTGCACAGTAACAGCAGATTGTGGTAGTCTCCTTGGCATACTTGGTCTTGAGCATCTGGGCATGGGCCTTGACCGGCTTAAGGTCAAAACCCAGACCACTTACTGCAAGACCTGCGGCCGTTGCACCTGTGACCTGGATGAACTCTCTCCGAGTTACCTTCATAGCCATCACCTCCATATTTAGTTATGGGTTATTATTGCCCGGTTGAGGCGTAGAACGAATCACTGAATTTTTCAGCTCAAGGCCAGCAACCGAGTCACTTCCTCTTTTAATCTGGGCAG
>JAAEOP010000926.1 GCA_024223125.1 Chloroflexota bacterium | reverse complement strand
GTTCAAGGGTCTTCCCTTCTGCGAGTGAGAACCAGCTGAGGTGGCCAGCGGCGGCGGGCTGCCAAACGGCTCCCAGGGCAATCAAAACGACAAATGCGAGGACAATGCTGGTGGAAAAAACTTTCTGCTTATTCATGTGATACTCCTTATAAAAATGTAGGTAACTACTCAGCAGTCGGAGAAATTATCGAAAAAGGTGGGCATGGGGGCGTTTTACACTCCCATGCCACCTTTTTTCGGCTTCATCTGGCCTCGGCTGAGCAGTCACAAATGTAGATTGTGGAAAGGTTTGGATGTTTTGTTGTGCGAACGGTATTTTCTCAAAAAGTTGGGAAGACTTCCGCAGTCTTATGGGCGAGATGCCCAATTTCAACGGCTTCGCGAAGACTTCGGAAGTCTGTGCCCCAAAATATTGAAAAGGTACGTCGAACGAAACATCGTTGTTGTTGGGCATATGATATATTTTTCAAGCCTTTTCCAACACCCCATAGCCGGGGCATTGAAGTGTCATTCTTGTGTCACTTTTGTGTCACTGAGCGCCGTATTGCCGCGGCCCTCTAGCAAATTCACCGGCTTTCGTTTAATATTGGAAAGAGACAAGAAGCAGGTGCTAGCAGGTTGCAGGCAGCATCCTGAGCGGAGGCCGACAAAAAGTCGGACGAAGTCGAAGGATGCGGGGTGGCAAGTATGCATGTGGCATGCCGCACCCTTCGACTTCCGTTTCGACTTCGCTGCCGCTCCGCTCAACGTCCGCTCAGGGCGCTGCCGATCTTCAATCTTCGATCTTCGATTTTCAATCTTCCACCT
>JAAEOP010000925.1 GCA_024223125.1 Chloroflexota bacterium | reverse complement strand
TCTTTCAGCAAATTATCATAAACAAAGGAGTCGCCTATGGCGCGGGGGGTATGTGCTATGCGAGCATAGCCGGTGTCCCTCCATTTCCTTCTCCACGCCATACGCCCGGTATGAAACCCCCGGAACAGGGTTTCATAGGAGCCGCCTATGAAGCAGGGCTTCACACGCACCTTATGAAACACCAGTGCACGTATTGCGGGCAGGAGGTCTAACTAAAAATCGATAAGTTCTAAGGGATCATAGGGGTTCTGAGTTTTGTAGCTCGATCAATTTATTAGAAATGAGAAAGAATTCAATTTCTTGTGCTGATTTGAGACCCAGTCCTTTGACAGAGAGCAAGGTGCCGGACACAAGGCGAAGTACAAGCTGGCTGACGCTGACGATATTGTTCTTTAACAGAAGATTGACGACCCTGGTGGAGAGGTCAAGGGTAACGACCGGGAAGTCATGGTCGAAAGGGCAGAGTTTGTAACGACTGACCTGAAGGCCCAGAGCTTGATTGATGGCAAAACTGGCTTGCTTAAGCTTAGAGGTGGCATCAAGACCGATGATGTCAGGCGAAGCGGCAGACAATTCTTTGGCGGTGTTAGCCAAACGATTGGCGGTTTGGAGGGCATAATCTTCGCGGAGATGTCGATGTTGAGAGTCATCGTAGGGTTGCCAGTGACGACACATAAAGTAGACAGAGGGCGAGGGCAACTCGGGCGTGTTGAGCATCAGTCCGTAGTTGGTAACGGCGTGCCCACAACCATAAGAACCAGCCGTTATCTTCCTGGGCAAGCTGCCGACGTAAGAAGGCAGTGGCCGCCTGGACAATGACGGGTTTGAAGTATTGGTTACCCTGGGCTGTATCGTTGCCAACCACCTTGCCGGCACTTTTGCTGTGACCAGGAGTCAGGCCGAAATTGCGAACAAAGGCATCAGCATTGCCATAAATTTCGGGAAAATTGAGACCGGCTTCAGCTACGAGCATTCTGGCACTTTCCTCGGAGAAAACGGGGGCAGTCCGAATAAGGTCAATCATTTCTTGGGCCGAACGATGACCACCGCCGGGTAATTCGATCTGGTAGGCGTCAATAGCCAGGACGACTTCTTGCTCAATGAGGTCAATTTCCTGGTCATACATTTCAAGCAACCTGAGTTGTTGGGCCAACAAAGTGCGCAGGCTGTCATCGAGGTCGGCCACGTAGAACAGGGCATCATAGATTTCCTTGAGCCGAGCCACCTGTTTCTGTGACAGGGTCGGGGCAAAAGCAGCCAGCACTTGCAGAAATGGCTGACCTTGAACCACAAGTTCCAGACCAGAGGCCGGCAAGTTTTTGCCTTGCCAAAGCAGCATAAGTAAGTCACGGTTTGTTTGGCCTTGGGCGATAGCATGACAGAGGGCCCGACCACTGCTGGTCATCACCTTGACCACGTTAGGCAAAGGGAGGCCATTCTCAGTCAGTAAAGAGCCGATACGATTGGAGACTTGGGTGCGGTTGTCAATCAGCTTGCGCTTCATACGCAATACTTTTCTGAGCCGCTTCTGGGCTCCAACGGCCAACACAGATTTCTTCAGGTCAAAGGACAAAACGAGTTTGGTCAAGGTCAGCGCGTCTTTGACATCGTCTTTACCATCGGCCTGCAGAATGGCTTTGATCCGATGGGGGTTGACCACAACCACTTCGGTGGCGTCATTGAAGATTTTGAGCGGCAACTGGTGGTAACAGCCGGTACTTTCAATGATAAAGAGAGTTTTTTCATTGGGGGGTAGATGTTTGTTGGCGTGGGACAGCACCCAGCGCAAGGCAGCCTGACAACCGCTTGGGGAATTGGCGAACTGCTGCACTTGGGCTTCAAAACCTTCTGGGCTGGGGTACAGGACACAATAGGTGCCCACCGGCTTGTCAATGTCGCAGCCAGCGGCAAATTGTCGCAAGGCAAAGCCAATTTGAAAGGTCTTAACCTGGCCCGGTTTAAGCCTTGAGATAGCCAGTAATTTATTGGGCATGGGTCTTATTCCCTTTGGTCACGCACGGTCATGGTAGGAAGCCGGGCGGCGGGTTTCGTTCCACTGGAGCCAAATCAAAACAACTGCAGAGCTTGCTCCGCTTGTCCTTAAACAAAAGGTCAATGTTGTTTCGATACCGCTCCTGAAGTGGTCGATAATCTCCTATTGACGCTCTAGGGCGTATGTGCGTGTTCACTAATGCTGCCCGGCTACGCAGACTCCTATTGGCGTTCGTAGACGCAGTGAAAAAACGGCGTTAATTCCCACCCACGGCCTGACCAACACGTTTGGGGCTCAAAGTTCTGATGGTTGACAAGGTCGGGGCTGGAAAATAACCCAAGATGCGATAATAACTTGTGACTCACATTGTAACCTACTTTTGCGGCAATTGTGTGACAAAATGAAGACAATTTGATGACAATTGAGACAAATCTACACTTACGTGGCTGTATGGACAATTTTCAACCCATCTAGCCTGTAAACTAACCCACTGGGTTTCATAGGAGAAATAGAATCATGGAAACAGTTATTCCCGAATCGCATCGAGATTTATTAGCCGGTCCGGTCAATGTTGTGTTGACCACTGTCATGCCGGACGGGCAACCCCAAACCACACCAATTTGGTGTAATTTGGCCGAAGACTACGTGATGATTAACACGATGCGTCAATTTCGCAAGGCCAAAAATATGCAAACCAACCCCAAAGTCACCTTGCTGGCTTATGATCCCAAAAACCCTCTGCGGAATATTGAGGTTCGCGGCCGGGTAGTGGCGATGACTGAGGAAGGGGCCTTAGAACATTTGGATGCGCTGACTAAGTTGTATATTGGCCAGCCCAATTTCTTTGGCGATTCGGTTGATGCAGCGCTTAAACATAAGTTCACCCCGGTGAAAATCAAAATTGCACCGATCCGTGTTCGGGTGGAGGGGTAATGATGACAGCTAATATTCCCGAATCACATCTGGATTTATTGCTTGAGCCGGTGCATGGGGTACTGACCACAATGATGCCGGATGGTCAACCCCAAATGAGCATTGTTTGGGTCGATTTTGATGGCGAACACGTTTTGCTCAATTCCACTCTTGAACGTCAAAAGGGAAAGAATATGCAGGAAAACCCCAAAGTGAACGTGTTGGTGATAGATCCCAATAACGAGGTGCGTTTTTTAGAAATTCGTGGCCGGGTGATTGAGATCACGCCAGATGGTGCAATTGACCACGCCGACAAACAAACCCGGGCCTATTCAAATGGCAGAAAACAGAAGTTTTATGGAGATATCTATCCCAAAGAAACCAAGGATAAAGAAACCCGGGTGATCTTTAAAATTTTACCCAAGAAGATAACGACGGACGCGATTTTTAGTTAGATTTTTATACAGAACCGATTATGCGTAATTACCCAACTACCAGACCTTTAGGGTTTTAAGAGACACTTTTGCTTTGGATTTATGGGCGCAATTGTAAATCTTTGCTAAATGGTGGCCCTTGAGAAAACCCTAAAGGTCTTGGCTGCTCATTTACGCATAATGAGTTACAGAGTTAAGGTATGTTGCCATTGAGATGTATCACCACATACTGTTGGAAAAGGCTTATTACCACTTACCCCCCGTTTTGCCTCGATAAATATTGTGACAATCATCGTGAATAATAAGGACAAATGACACTTTCTTGTGATGGTTAATTGGTATATCTTAACCCTGGGATGATAGATATTCTGACTTTAGGGATTCCAAAAAAATAAATCCCCCAAAATAGCTCATTGCCAGAGTTAAGAAGAAGCCGGATAAGCCATTTAAGCGGAATTCCTTAAGGTTTTTCAACGTTGTCTATTATACTTTGCCAACTTGGGCCCCTCTTGACTTTCTGTTTTGGGAGACTCAGTACATCCAAATTTCATGCTCTGAGGGGGTGCGCTATAATATGGCGAGTAACCCCCGACGCCGGTTACAAACCGGCTTGGAGCGTTAAAAATTGGATCCGCTGAGACTTTAAAATTGGAAACCCG
>JAAEOP010000924.1 GCA_024223125.1 Chloroflexota bacterium | reverse complement strand
CTGGCTATCGCCGCACCCTGGCTTTCCCCCCTCACCCCCGGCAACAAAGTTGCCACCCCCTCTCCCCTCCGGGGAGAAGGGGAGGCGCTTGCCACATGTACGGGCGAAGCATTTGCACTCAGCCTGCCGGTTCAAAGTGGGCTGCGTGTGCAAATGCTTCGCCCCAACTTTCAACTTTTTAAAGGAGTTCCCATGAAGAAGAAACGTTCTCCATTCACGTATGCGCTGGGGATGGCTGCCGGGCTGGCGGCGGGATGGGCAGTTGCCCAACAGGTATGGGTGTACCGGCAAATCCGCCGGGATGTGTACGAGACACTCGCGACCCAGAAAAATGAGTTAAAAACCGGGTTGACATTTGAACGCACGGAAGAAGCTAAAAAGTATACGATCAGGCATACCGTTGAAGACGGCATTGAGCGCATCGTTTACACGCCAAAGGAACGCCGGTTTAAAACCCCGATTGTGATGCAGCATGGGATGTGGCATGGGGCGTGGTGCTGGCACTTGTGGCAGGAACTGCTGGCGGAGCAGGGGTGGGAAACGCACGCCCACAGCTTGCCGGGACACGCCGGTTCGCCCACGCAGCGCCCAATCCCCCTTTGCACGCTGGACTATTATTTGAGTTTTCTCAAAACCGAGGTACAGCGGCACGAACAAACTCCCGTGCTGATGGGGCACAGCATGGGCGGCGCGCTGACACAGTGGTATTTGAAATACGTGGGCGATAACCTGCCCGCCGCGGTGCTGGCCGCACCTTGGGTGTCACACAGCACAATGGCCGACGGAGGGGTGCATATCGTCAAACGCGATCCGCTGGTCGTGCCGCTGACATCGCTGGCATGGTCGGCGTGGCCCTGGGTGCGCAACCCGCGCCGCGCCGCGGAAAATCTCATCTCGCCGCGCGCGGTGTACACGCCGGAAGAGCTGCACGCAAAGCTGGGAAACGAATCCGTGATTGTCACTTATCAGCATAATCCCCCATTCTGGTACCCGCCGGAAAACGTGCAAACGCCCATGCTGCTGCTCGCCGGGGAAGAGGACGCGGTGGTCACGCTAGAGGGCTTGCGCCGTTCGGCTGCGCATTACGGGGCGGACTTTGTGGTGGCACAAGAGGCCGGTCATAATTTGATGATGGAGCACAATTACCGCGAGCTGGCGCAGGAGATTCACGCGTGGTTGGTAGGGCAAGGGGTGGGGTGAGGGAGTGAGAGGGAGAAAGGTGCGGGTTTTTATGCCTACCTAGTGCTATTGCACATAACAGACCTTGACTTTTGTGAAACCCCTAGATACAGGTGTTTGCGTCGATTTTTCCAAACAATTCCCGTATGTGGTGGTTAATTTGCTGTTTTTAGAGAATTCGACTATCGGTTATGAACGAGAAGTCAGGGTTACTTGTGTGCAACAGCACTAGTGCGAATTCCCCAAGACATTCTCATACCCGATAAAATGAGATGTGTGTACTATGAAAACTTCAATATCTCAAATCATAGAGCTTCCAAGTTTGAATAAAAAACTAACATTGAAAGGGATGTTGATAGTTTTTCTCTTAATTGGAGGGGGCGCATTTTACTTTGTTATCTTCAACAAGAGCGATTTCGCGTCAACTATTTCCCAGAACGAAAAATGCATTGGCACTTTTGATGAATTTGCTTTTCCTGAATTCAACGAATCGGTCCAAGAAATAATACATCCCGGAGAACCTTGGCAAGTTGAAGCAGCGATTCCTAATATTTCGAGTCCTGCTATGGAAACCATGCTTCAAACTCTACCCATAGACAATTATGCTATTTTTTACGAGTTGTTAGGGGTTCGCTCGCTTAACCAACACACAGATGTATGGGTGATTGGCTCATACCCAATTGGTGATGGGAGAATTTTTCTAGTATTTCAGAGTGACACGCAGGAGTGGCGCCAAGCTTCAGTACAAGAATATGATGAATTAAAAGAAGAAATCTTATATGGATGGCATGAAGTTTCCACTGCTGCCATATTGAAAATCCGCACTTCACATTGGGATGAGGTGTTGTTAGATTCCCGAGGAATTTTTTGGGGGTTCGAAAATGACGATGCAGTTTATAGCTACAATCCAAGCACAGACATAACCGAACGATTTAGCTCGTTGAAAGGATTAGGCACCATAAATCATGTGTCTCTTGCACCCGATGACAGTATTTTTTTTAGTTATTCAGGAGATGCCAAAGGAATATCAGGCATCTCGCAATTTTTGCCAATAACCGACGAAATAAAGAACATCAAACTTCCAATTGGTTCTTTTTTCGGTGGTTTTTTTCTTGTGGATAGCAAGGGTAACCTCTGGCTTAAAGATGCATATGGTTGGCGAGCGTCCAATGAAAACTGGCATATTATGCATCCGGAACCACTAAAATACTGGTGGAATCAAGAATACGATGCAGCTTGGCGCCATTACAATTTACCTGTACCAATTATGGAATCTTCTGATGGGCGCATTTGGTTTCAAGTTGAAAAATCGAGCAACATAAAAAACTATCAGACCGGATTAGCCTGGCTAAACCCGCAAACGAATGAGGGATGTTGGTTTACAAGTGAAGGGGGCAATATTGTAGAAGATCTACATCACAATTTATGGCTGATTGCCGATGGGAGATTATATAAATATGCGCTTACCCCATAATCCTTTGAATATCATGCATGAAAACAGCAGTTACGGTTAGATTAAAGATGCTCAGTAAACTCACCTTTCTTGGTGTTTTAGCATTCTTCATCCCTCCCTCAACAAAGAAACGAGCCGCCCCATGCCAGTTCACTTTTGCAGGGTTGGATTTGTGCTTTACACAAGCTACCGCGCGGCCTCAACCACCCCCCTCAAATTCCTAATAAGCTCCCATGAGTTCCCCATAGGCGAAGCGGCGTTCCCATGCTTTTTCACTCCCCTGCAAACAGCAG
>JAAEOP010000923.1 GCA_024223125.1 Chloroflexota bacterium | reverse complement strand
CAGGGTTGGCCCGGAAACGCCGTTACCGAGGCCGCTGCAAACAGAGTTTGCCGGACAATCAGGTTCCAAGTCCAAACGCCACAAAACTAAATGAGCCATCTTCAAGGTTTCCGCCATTAGGCCCAGTATCGTACACATAGATCGTTATCTTATCGGTCTCTGCGACCGCACTGATTGTATTATCTTGGTCCGTGTCAGAGCAAGTTGCCAGACAAATTGGCGTAGACGTAAACGCCGCGTCAAAGGTGACCACATACACTCCCTTGTCTTTACCATCCTGTCTCTTGCTACTAAATCCACTGCCGGTACCAACGCTCCCATCTGAGTTGACGCTTCCCGCGACAATCCGGGTAATGGGGGTACCGCTACCGACATTTGCTACCTGAAGTCCCAACGCTTTAACGCTACCCTCGACCTCGAGTTTCGTACTGGGTAATGTCGTGCCGATGCCGACGTTGCCGCTCTGGCGATTGATAGATAGGGCGCTAACGCCGTTGGCATCATTGTCGTGGCGCAGAATATTCAACGCCACACCATTGCTTTGCAGCGTAAATCCCTGATTATCGCTGCTGTGCTTGAGGGCGAAACCAGCTACGGTAGAACCAGGCACTGACCCAATGTAGGCCGCATTTCCATGTTTAGTGCCGACGACTAGCATATCTTCTGATATAGCTACGCTCCAACCAAAATTATCTTTCGCCTGGCCATCGTCGGCGGTTAATACTTTCAAAAGTTCCCACATATTGTTCCTTGAGTTGCGCTGATAGATGTAGGCTGCCCCTTGCCTTTCATGTTCACCTACCGTTGTCTGAGGTTCCCCAACAATTAAGGTATCCTTGGCAATGGCCACACAATGACCAAACTCGGAACCTACAACGTTTCTTATTACGTTGAGTTTTTGAAGAAACTCCCACTTATTTTCCGTTGGGTTACGCTTATAGATGTGGACAGCCCCTTTACCGTATTTTGATGGTGCTCCGACAACTATGGTATCCTCAGCGATGGCTACACTATGACCGAAGAAGTTTCTAGCTTTACCTTCTTTTTCGGTGATGGGCTTGCCGCCATCCATCTCCCACATATTGTTCCCTGAGTTGTACTGATAGATGTAGACGGCCCCTCGGCTCGTCTGTTCGCCTGGTGCCCCAACAATTAAGAACTTCTCATCTACAGCTACACATTGACCAAACCGGCTTTTGGAGACAGAGGGAGTGATGCGTTTGCCCTGTGTGAAATTGTCATAGATGTGAACGGCCCCGTGCTCATTATCGGCGTAAGGGTCACCGATAACTACTATATTTCCTTCAACGGCTACGCTTTGACCGTAACTTGTAGTCCGATCATTATCTTTCCCGGGAGGGGGATAAGCGGCCGAAGGGAACGACGATGGGCGGTCAATAAAAAGGTATACTTTTTTTCCATTCGGTGCCCCAACGGCTAACCTTTTCCCTGCAATGGCTACAGTTTGACCGCAAGTGGAGTGATTTGAAGCCTCGCTAATGGTAGTGCGGGAAGATTGCCCCCAGTGATTAATACCCCATCTGTGGCGGCTATAGGTGTAGATGACTCCTTTACTATCTTCTTCGAATGGTGACCCGACGCAAATCGTATCCCCTGAAATGGCTACACTGTAACCGAATCCGCTGTTGCCACCGGTCCGTTTAAGCAGACCGCCTGTCGTAACCTTCAACAAATGGGTAGCGGTCACTGTGCCGAGGATCGTTAAATTGGCCGGTTTTCCGGCGGAACCGATCGCGACGTTGCCTTCGAGGGTTGTCGCACCATTTACGGTCAATTTGTCCAACGTATTGATACCCGTCAACCCCGAGCCATCGCCAACAAACTCGGCGGCGGTCACCGTGCCATTAACTTTCAATTCGACCGGACTCCCGGCAGGCCCAATGGTCACATTGCCGTTGTCGTAAAGGCGTACTTTTTCGTTAAAGTGTTGGCCGCCAAAGGTGGTGGCGGTGCCCAAGCGCAGGT
>JAAEOP010000922.1 GCA_024223125.1 Chloroflexota bacterium | reverse complement strand
GAGCTGCGGGTAAAGATTATTCTGCCCGGCATCGACCCCGAAGAAGGTTTTGTCTGGGCCAGGCTGGCTTCTCCGGAGGCGGGCGTGGGACGCGGCTACTTTTTTCGGCCCGAACCCGGCGATGAGGTGGTCGTTGGCTTCTTCAATGACGATCCCCGCCAGGCCGTCATTCTAGGGAGCCTCTATAGTTCGCTAAATACGGCCCCGGAAGCCATGGCCGAGCTATCCGAAGATAATATCAATAAAGGGATTGTCACCAAAAGTGGGACCACCATTCAATTTGTGGATGATGAAAATGCCTCGTTGATCATTCAGACGGTCTCTGAAAATAAAATTGTGCTGAGTGATGATGAAGAGCTGATCGAACTTAGCGATCAGCACGGCAACAGCGTTAAATTGAGCGCTGACGGCATTGAGATTGTCAGCGCCGGCGATCTGAAAATCGAGGCCGGCGGCAATGTAGAAATTACGGGTGAGCAAGTAGATGTGAAATAGATACACAGGATTCAAAAGTTTATCGTTTCTCCAGCGTGATGAAAGTTAGCTCACGGATTAACACAGATGACACAGATAAAAACAGTCTGTTGCATAAGTATTCTGGAAGGCAAAAAATAGAGGTT
>JAAEOP010000921.1 GCA_024223125.1 Chloroflexota bacterium | reverse complement strand
CAATCAAGAACCCAGACTTCTCTTGGGTGCAATATCAATACAATCGCGACTTCAATTTTTCCCATACCCAGGAAGTGGTTAAGGAACTAGGAGGCGGCCATCATCCTTCTGAAGCCTCGATGATGTCAATGATAGAAATGAGAAACGCTGGGTATTTCGCCGACGAAATTAGAAACCTACCTGGTTTCCCATGGAGGCGGTAAAATAGAAAAGTCAAGATATGCTATTTGGAGAGCAACATGAACGAAAGCGAAAGATACCGTGAAGCCATAGAACGCTACATCGCCGCACGCCCGCGTGTGGTCTGGCCCACAGATTATCACGAGCGTGATAGATTCATCAGCCGTAACCCCATAGAAATAACCGAGATTCAAGGGCTGCCCAAGAATTGTTTGCCTTTGTTTACAGTATTGGGTCTGGGTCCTACAGTTGATGTGTTCGGGATACTAACGGACACGCGCCTTATGGAAGCCAGGGTGAAATTTTGTACCTACCCTCACCCGGACGATTTGCGCCGTGACCTTAAGACTACCGAAAGATTGGCGGAGACGCAATATGCAGCGCCTGAGTACATAGATTTCAGTTCCCAGCCTTACCAGGCTCATTCCGTCAGTATCCACCCTGGCCTGCAGCCCTATTTTGAAGAATTGATCCGGGATGCCTGGTTAGGTGCTCTACATGGGTATAGAGGGTGTGTAGGCAAACTGCGCAGGCGCTATCCAGCCATTGCGCCACTTCTGATTGATCCACCTGAGATTCCACTGGAGGCGGAGAAAGCATACAGTTATAGGTTTTCTTGACGTCAGGTTTGAAAGGCTATCAAATCCCTATTCCTCGTCCTATTTCAATTAGGACTTACGCAGTTCGGCAAAAAGTTGCCCAAAAAATGGGTGTCGGGGGGTGTGAAGCACCCCCCGACACCCATTTTTTGAATGATTCTCGCTCTGGTGCGTAAGTCCTATCAATGTTCTCCAGCGCACCCGACCCAGTGCGGATACCAGATTGGTCATTCAAACCGGAGCCGGACGGTCCTGATTTTATCGTGGCCCCCGGAGGTGTAGTTGTTGATGCCTGGACAACTAATCAATGGGGTCAGGGAACTTTTGGTAATGTAGTCAAGTCAATTGATAGGCACTATAAGAAACATATCACTAAGTTTGGTGATTCTCGAACCGTCCAGCAATATACGGAGAGTGCCTTGAGATTTTTCCAGTCTAATCGCGGTTTGGCCCAGTGGGGGCAATGGAATTCAAAATGGGCTCCGTCATACCGGCTTAGGATGGGCAACAAAGGCGGGTACTACACGTCTACCGGAAAGATATTAACCTACTGGGATAAATAATATGTCTGCTGAGATTGTCAAATTGTACGAACGGTTCGAGGCTTTGCGGTTTCCTCCGCTCGGTAAGCAATTGGGAGATTTTCCACTATATGAGACATTATTTGCCGGCGTCCTCAGTCGTTATATGGCTGGAGAGCAAATAATTGCTGAGAAAATGCCGATTCCGGATGCAGAGACGTCTGAAGCGGTTGCAGTGCTTCGGAGAAAAGAGTCTCTGGATTCAGATGAGCAAGAGT
>JAAEOP010000920.1 GCA_024223125.1 Chloroflexota bacterium | reverse complement strand
TGCACGTTTACCAGCGGGATCCCCTTTTCATTGGCTTTGTCAATCGCCTCCAGCCAGGGTTCGTACGACCAGGGCTCGCAGATAATGGCGTCGAAATCCTGGTTGATGGCATTCAGCAAGCCCTCGACCGCAGCCTCGACTGTCGGCTCGGTTGGCTGCAGCAGGGTATATTCGACTCCGAACTCTTCAGCCGCTTTCATCGAAGCTTCGGTTCTGACTTTATACGGCTGAAACTGCGGAAAATCCACCGCCGCGATGGACAGAACCTTTTGAGCAGCAGCAATCGCAGAAAAACTACTCACAATCAGCAAACTCAGCATAACAACTAAAACGCTTTTTACAATCTTGGAACTCATATCTTTCTCCTTTGTTATTGAAGTTTTGTTTTGTTTTCCTTACACGACAACTATAAAAGTTCATATAAATAATTACACGGCGTTATCAGTCGAATTTCTCGACGACGTACGAAAAAGTACGCCTTACTCGAAGTTCTCCCTCTAGCCTTGTGTATTTAATTATCTGAACGTCTATATTTTTTATTACACTGCGTATTCCTTTTTTAATCCCCCTGGCATCACCCCCCTTATCCATTCTCAAAAACTCATCCCTCACTGATTTTATGGCATTGGTCATCGTTTCGGCCAAAACGGTAGCGCCGCCCTACGTGGCGGCTGACAGCCACTGACAGCCACCGACACAAGGCCGCCACGTAGGGCGGCGCTACCATCTCGTCAAGAGATGCCCTGGCCAAAACGATGACCAACGCCGATTTTATCGAAACGTTGAGGTTTCAGATGAGGAATATATTTACATGCTTCTTCGAGAGCATCCGCACAGTGATCGTACATTGCGGAACAATGATGGATATACGGACCTTCCATGATCATCCTCTCCCAGCGCGGCCAGTTGTCCACTTCCATCCAGACATAAAATTCACGCGTACGCGGACCGGGAACCGTTTTGCCCTGACCGATCCCCAGGACATATTC
>JAAEOP010000919.1 GCA_024223125.1 Chloroflexota bacterium | reverse complement strand
GGTTGGGGTGTGTTCAAGGTGACACTGATTGAGGCAGTTCCCCCATTTTCTGAAATAGCCGCGTTCGGGCTGCCGAAGTTCACTTTGGGTATCAGAATGGAGATGACGGCGCTGCTGCTGTTGTTGGTGGGTGTGATGTCTTGGCTGTTGGTGATAACGGCCGTGTTCGTTATCGTCGTATTGGTCATCAAGCCTGGAGAAATAATGCCAGTAATGGTGATGATTCCCCCTTCGCCCGGAGCCAGGTCGCTAAGCTGCCAGGAAAAAGGAACGATACCGGTAGGCGTGATAACTGCTCCCGCATTTGAAAAGCTGGGGCTGATAATGGTTGAAGGTACAATGTCTGTCAGGATGGTTGAACTGGCCATATCTGGACCAGAATTGGTAAATGTCAATGTGTAAGTGATGGGAGCGCCAGGAATAGTTGTTGTGGGGAGAGATGATTTCGTAATGGCTAAGTCGGCTGCATTTTGAAAGATGTAAGCCGAACCGGAATCACAGTTTGGGTCTGGTGGCACACAAGCATCATCATCGAACATGGCGCTTACAAGATAAGTTTCGCCGTCAGTGGCCACACGTACTCCAAAATCGTCATTGCTGGCGCCATCAAAAGCTGTTAATTTTTCAACTTCGCCCCAATTATTAAGGCCGCCGACGTTACGGTTAAAGAGATAAGTGGCGCCTGAATCAACGACCTGACCATCGCCAAAATGAGCGCCAACAATGAGTCGATCACCGGCAATAGCAACAGAACGGCCAAACCGGTCACCTGCTTGAGCATCGCTGGCAGTCAACTTGGTAAGTTCACCCCAATTATTTGCGCCACCCAGATTGCGATCGAAAATGTATGCAGAGCCTGAATCAGAACCATCATCATCGTTATCAACCCCGCCAATAGCAACTACATTGCCATCAATATCCACATGAGTGCCAAAATGGTCATTGGGAGCCGCGTCGCTGGCTGTAAGAATCGTGATTTCGCCCCAATTGTTAGCGCCACCCTGATTACGTTCGTAAATGTAGGC
>JAAEOP010000918.1 GCA_024223125.1 Chloroflexota bacterium | reverse complement strand
CTGCGCCCATACCGGTATCGGCCATTGAATAGATGACGCCGCCGTGCACAACCCGGCCTGGATTAAACACTTTGTCAACAACATCCAGCACACACCGGCTCCGGCCGTCTTCGCACATGGTAAAGTTCAGCCCTATAAGTTCAGCAAATGGATTAAAGCCTTTTGATTTCAAGGAGAATTTTTTTGACATGTGTTGTTCCAATCTTTGCGATGTTGCTTTGAAAGTCAGTTTGGATAAGACTGAACCAGTCTAATTGTGTAGTTTTATCAAAAAATACCATCAAGTTCTGTATTGCGCCGCGCCTTGCGGCCCCGGATGTATCCCACCAGCCGGGAAAGGCATCAGAGGCGGCCTGAACGGCATCGGTGACATCGTCAACCGTTCCTCGCGGTGTTGAATCAACGACAGCGCCGGTAACCGGATTGATAACATCCCGGATTGCGGTTCCATGGGGTTTTACATATTCGCCGGCAATAAAATGAGTGGCTATGATAAACTCTCCTAAATCGATTTTAGATGTTTGTAATTGTTTGCCATATGCTGATAATCTGCGGATGCCGCCAGAACCTGGTTGCGAGCTTCGTCCGACATTGGACCTTTGACCTGAGCGGGCACGCCCGCGGCCAACATTTCAGGCGGAATCTCCTGAAATTCACGGACGACACTGCCGGCAGCAATCAGAGCTCGTTCACCGATGATTGCCCCATCTAACACCGTGGCATTCATGCCAATTAAGGCTCCGGATTTAATGTGGCACCCTTCCAAAACCACCGAATGGCCGATGGTGGCATCTGCTTCGACGATGGTTTTGTGGCGTGGGTTAACGTGAACCACTGCATTATCTTGAATGCTGGCTCGTGAGCCGATGATAATCTGGCCCTCGTCGCCGCGCAGGACAACACCAAACCAAATGTTCGCCTTTTCCTCAATGATGACATCGCCGATGATGACCGCGCTGGGCGCAATAAAAACGTCGTCGGCTATGGTCGGTCGTTTACCGTTATATTCTATAATCAAAGGTTAATCCTCATATGGAAAATCCAAAAAGAGTTGCAAAATTTAGCTCACTAACGCAAGGCCGCCTATGATAATTTGATAGATACCAAAAATGAGTAGAGCGCTTGCGGATAGCACGCTTAAGAATCTGTTGAGTCTGGGGTCCAGTTCACCGGCTTTGGCAAAGATAACCACCAGACCCATTAATCCAAGGACAAAGGTAATATAAAAGCCGATAACCAGGCTAAACCCTATCGGAAAGGATTG
>JAAEOP010000917.1 GCA_024223125.1 Chloroflexota bacterium | reverse complement strand
CGCTATTCAAGCGGCTAATGTGCGTAGCGGCCCCGGCCTGGATTTTGAGGTGATTGGCCTTATTGATGATAACACCCAAGCCATTGTCGTAAAAGGTCGCGCCGAAGATAGTAACTGGCTGCAAATTGAGCACAACGGCAAACTGGGCTGGCTGGCCGGAGATTTGATTGCCCAGCAATATCTCATTGATACGCTGCCGTCGATTACATCCCAACCGGCGCAAGAAATAGGCGTTGTAGAAGCGGAACAAGTTAAGCCTGAAAATGTGGCCTGGCCAACGCCGCAACCGGTAGTATGCGCTGCCCATCCTATCCGTGGCTTTGGTGCAGTATGGGATAACCAGCCCGAGGTGCGCAAATTATTAGGTTGTGCCTTCACCAACTTTAGACGCGATGAACACGCTACCCGCGCCGCCGTCCAGACCTTTGAACACGGCTGGATGCTCTGGCTGGAAACCGATACTGTGGCCAACGTTGACCCCATCTACGTTTTCTTTGAAGATGAGGGCTCT
>JAAEOP010000916.1 GCA_024223125.1 Chloroflexota bacterium | reverse complement strand
CGCTATTCAAGCGGCTAATGTGCGTAGCGGCCCCGGCCTGGATTTTGAGGTGATTGGCCTTATTGATGATAACACCCAAGCCATTGTCGTAAAAGGTCGCGCCGAAGATAGTAACTGGCTGCAAATTGAGCACAACGGCAAGCTGGGCTGGCTGGCCGGAGATTTGATTGCCCAGCAATACTTGCTAAACACGCTCCCTACGGTTAATATCGAAGATTTAGCGCCAGAAACGGAAGTAATTATTTCCTCACAGCCCGACACGTCCAACATCTACGTTGGCATTGGCGCTCGATTAGGGACCCGAAATGGTCTACCGGCCATCGAGGCCCCATTTATCGGCTCTCCGGCCGACCAGGCCGGATTACAGCCCGGCGATATTATCCTGGCTATAGATGGTCAAAACGTGACTCATCTGTCCGTAGGTGACATTGTTAACCGGCTTCGTGGTGAAATTGGAGTGGCCGTTACGCTGGCCGTTTCTCGCTCGGAAGCCAACCAACGCCTGGATATTGTGGTGGTTCGGGATGAGATTAATCTCTTGACGGCACGTGATGTCTGTGTAGCAAGCCCCGTTCGCGGCTTTGGCACACTATGGGATAACCAACCTGAGGTGCGTGAGTTATTGGGCTGCGCCTTCACCAACTTTAGACGCGATGAACACGCTACCCGCGCCGCCGTCCAGACCTTTGAACACGGCTGGATGCTCTGGCTGGAAACCGATACTGTGGCCAACGTTGACCCCATCTACGTTTTCTTTGAAGATGAGGGCTCT
>JAAEOP010000915.1 GCA_024223125.1 Chloroflexota bacterium | reverse complement strand
GGCGCCAGCTGCGCTGGCTACCTGGCGAGCGTGCAGGCGCATGTGCCCTTGTTGAATGCCGACGGTGGAGAGGGCATTGATGGCGGCCAAATTTTGGGCCAGACCGACACAGGCTAAAACCATACCTAATTCTTGGGCCGATTTAACGTTCAAAATCTTCATACCAACTTTGGCGGAGGGGTGGACTTTGGTAGCTCCGCCGACGGTGCCGATGGCCATGGGCAACGTGATTTCTCCGGCCAGATTGCCATTTTCGTTGACGTGCCAGTTGGTGAGGGCGGTATAACGACCGTTACGGGCTGCATAAGCGTGCGCCCCTGCTTCAATCGCTCGCCAATCGTTACCGGTGGCAATAACGACGGGGTCTATGCCGTTCATGATGCCTTTGTTGTGGGTGGCGGCGCGGTAAGGGTCTACGACGGCAAAGGCGTTGGCTTCGGCAATTAGTTGGGCTACTTCACGGCCGCTGGCAGTATGGGAAGCCAACAATTCAGCGGGGATGACACCGCGAGCGGTAACTGTGCGCTGGTCGGCCAGGTTAGAGAGAATGCGTAACAGGGTACGGCCGCCAGTCAGTTCGGCAATCATGGGGGCTAAATATTCTACGGCCGTGTTCACCGAATTGGCTCCCATTGCATCCCGGCAGTCATAAAGCAGGTGGACGATCAGCATAGGGCCTACCGGTGTATCTGGGAAGGGGCGGAACTGTAAATCTCTTGCGCCGCCGCCCAACCGGATCATCAGTTCGTCAAGGGTGTCGGCCTGTTCCATCAGATACGTTTTGTTGGCTTCCAGGGCTGCGATGGCCGCATCCATATCGGGAATGTCTAAGACTTGAATCTGGCCGATCATGATGGGGTCACTGGTTTCGGCAGTGAAGCCGCCACCGGCACGAATCAATTTGGCGGCATTGCTAAGGGCGGCGACGACGCTGGGTTCTTCTACGGCCATGGGGATGATGTAATCACGGCCGTTGATCAAAAAATTAGCCGCAATGCCAAAAGGCAGAGCGTATGTGCCCACCACGTTTTCGATCATCAGGTCAGCCTGTTCTGGCTGCAATCCCTGGCCCATTAAAATTGCTTTTTCCTCGGCCGTTAAATTTGCCCAAGCGGTAACAATTTCAGCGCGTTCGGCTACTGTGTTTTTATAAAATCCGGGTAAACGGGAAGAGTGTTCGCTCACAGGTTTCCTTCCTTTTGCTATAAAAGATTTGAGATTGGGCAAATACCCAATCTCTATAACCCGAACTATAACGTTCGTTTTCTGTCAAAAGCTGTCAGGAAAGGGTTTGGAAGGGTTTATGAGGCAAATTTTAAGGGGGATTTGACCCGTGATCTAACCTCGTGTAGCATTCTCGCTAAACTATTTTGACGATTATCCTTTTCTGGTAAATGCCACAGAGAACGCAGAGTTTACAGAGATAAGCCTCTGTTAAGATAAAAGAGATGAAATTAACTGGATATATAGCCATCATTCTGACTTTAATTGCCTTGTTATTGTTGCTGGTGGCGGCGTTTGTATTTTTATATGACGGCCGTCAAACATTAGAAGGTCAGCGGGATGATCTAACAACCCAGGCAGCAGATTTACAGGGCCAGTTAGATGTGGTTAATCCGGCATTTCAGGCCGCCGTGGCCACGCGAACGATGGTGGAGGGCGATCTGGCAACGGCCGTAAACGATACCGTTTTACTGGAAGAACAATTGGTTGGCAGCCAGCAAGAGGTGGATGGGTTAACGTCGCAGGTTGAGGGGTTGACTGGCGATTTGGCGGCCGCATCGGCTACCCAGACAGCTTTAGAAGCGGCGTTAACGGCCGTAAATGAACAACCGCCCCAAGTCGAAATTATTCAGCCAGAAACAAACATGGCCGTGCCCCTGGCTGAGAGCGTAGAGATTGTGTTTGTAGCCACTGATCCGGTGGGTATTGCGGCGGTTAATCTGACGGCCGATGGAGAGACGATCAAAACATACACGCCCGGTGATGCCACTTTGTTTACAGCCAGCGAAACATGGACGCCGGAAAGTGAAGGTCGGGTGGAGATTGGGGTGGTAGCCATTAACAGCAACGGCCGTGCCGCCGACCTGGTAACTGTGACGATAGTGGTGACGACGACCGTGAGCCAAAATAGTAGTAGCAGTACGGCCGTGCCAGAGACAGATCCCAGCGCCGCTTTACGAGCCGAAATTGAAGCCAACGTCATCGCCATTCGCAGCTTGACGCCGACATCGGCCGTAACCACAACCCTTCTGACTGGCGAAGAATTGCGGCAGCGTGTGGAAACGGATTTGCTAGAAGATTTCACCAAAGAGGAAGCGCAAAAACAATCGTTAACGTTGCAGGCGTTTGATTTTTTACCGCCTGGATTTGATCTGTTCACCTTTAGCCGAGATATTTACAGTGAGCAGATTGCCGGTTTCTATGATCCGGAAACGGATGAGTTTGTGGTTGTTAGCGAGGATGATGTGTTGGGCGCCAATGAGCAGTTGACCCACGCCCATGAATACGTCCACGCTCTGCAAGATCAACATTTTACGCTGGATATGTTGGATGATGACGGCCGTAACGCCGATGCCCAACTGGCCTTCACTTCTCTGGCCGAAGGAGAAGCGACACTGGTGCAAACCTTGTATATGCTGCAAGGGCATATAGACTTGGTAGAGGTTCTGGCCGAAGCGGGCAATTTAGAAACACCAGTACTGGACAGCGCGCCGCCGTTTATGGTCCACAGTTTGCTGTTTCCCTATGAAGCCGGATTGGAATTTGTGCGTGTTTTGTGGGGGCAAGATGATTTTAGCGGCATTGACGCTGCCTGGGAAAACATCCCCCAATCGAGCGAACAAATCTTGCATCCGGCACGTTACCTGGCCGACGATGCGCCCCAATTGGTAATGCTGCCCCCGTTGACAGACACATTGGGAGCGGGCTGGGCGTTGATGGATGAAGATGTGCTGGGTGAATTCATGCTGCGTGAATATTTGAGCCAGCAGTTACTTCCGGAACAGGTGGATACGGCCGCAATCGGCTGGGGCGGCGACCGTTATGCCGTCTATGCCAATGAAGCTGAAGGGACAACACTGTTAGCGCTGCGTCTGGTATGGGATACGGATGAAGACGCCACTGAGTTTGCGGCCTTGTATCCCAATTATCCAGCGGCCGTGTTGCAAACAAGCAGTCAATTACAGGGGGATGGGGGCGAATGTTGGTCGGGCGTTGGTGATGTGATTTGTTTGTTTCAGAGCGGCCGTGAAACTCTCATTATTCGGGCGCCGGATTTGGCTGTGGGAACGACCGTTGCGGCCGTAGTGAATAATTGACCTAAAACCACTGTTTCCGGTAGGAAGGAAGCCTTCCCATCTACAGGACAAATCCAGGCATAAACACCAGGAACACGAACCGTGTATCAGGATTGGGGGATGATCAGCGTTTGGCCCAGGCGGATGACGTTGGGATTGTCAACACTTTTGCCGTTGGCGGCCAGAATTTCTTCGGGGGTGGTGTTATAGCGGGCGGCAATTGCCAGCAGATTTTCCCCTAAGGCAACAGTATGGGTGGTGAACTGCTCCAATGAATCCTCGGCGCGGACGGAACCTTGACAGGTGGGGGAGTCTACGGGATAGGTAGTAGAGGCGCTGATCGTGGCTGGTGTGGTGGGGGTCAACGGCCGTATCACCACCGAATCAACATGCACATGAGCATATGTCTCTGCAAACGTTTCCACAAGAAAGCCTACATTCCCGGCCGTGTAATTGGCATCATTGACCCGGCTGACCAGTTCGCCGTTGACAAAAAAGGTCATCTCTGGCCCATTGCCGATTACGTACAGGCGATCACGGTTGGCCTGGTCGGCGCCGTTGATGGTGGCGGCCGTGCCTTCATCCATCAAAGTCAGACCGTCCGGGGCGCTTTTTAACACTTTCCAGGTTTGGGTGCGGGAGGAGACAGTGAAGGCGTAGAACGAATTTCCATTTTCGCGGGCAATAAGACCATAGCGGAATTCGCCATCCTCTGTTTCACTGTCGGCCGTAAAGATTTCCGCGGCGGCCGTGAAATTATCAATCGGCAGGTCGCGGTACACGGTCAGGCAGCTGTTGGCTTCGTTAATCTGGATATGGTAAAAATCGGTGGGATGGTAGCCGTAAAAATAGGGGCCAATGGGGGCGCGGGCATTAAACCAGCCGCTGAGATAATCGCTGAAATCATCTTGAAGGTGGGCGTCGGGGTCAGCTTCCGGGTTAACGGCATCGGCCGCGCAGCGAATGCCGGTATTGTTATTCATGAGGGCATTGGTCGGATCCCCGGCCACGAATTCGATTAGATTGTTTTGGAAGCTATTGGCTCCGCCACGAATAATTTGTTCACCGTCAGCGGCCGTATTGAAAGGATCGGCCACCCATTCCCACACATTACCGGCCATATCATAAGCGCCAAAGTAGCTACGATTTTCGGGCAGCGACCCCACCGCGTAGACGCCGCTGGTAGGCAGTTCAACCAGTTGAGCCTCGTTGCCCCAGGGATATAAAGCTCCATGCGGCCCACGAGCGGCCACTTCCCATTCGGCTTCGCTAGGTAGACGTTTGTCAGCCCATTGGCAGTAGGCTGCGGCCGTATCCCAATGAATACCCTGCACCGGATAATTTTCTTCTCCGGCCGGAACAACACCATTCGGCCAGCTTGTTGGAGGAGTCTGTCCAGTGTCGGTTATGAATTGGGCAAATTGGGCATTGCTGACTTCGGTTTCGTCAATCCAGAAGGAGGATAGGCTAACGGCCGTGTCTGTACCCACCACATACTCTCCGCCATCAACCAGCGTCATACCGATGGAGGAGGGGATGGGGCCGACGGGAGTAGGTTCGGAGATGGGGGTGGGCAGTGCGTCGGCAACGATTGTAGGTTTTGCTGTGGGGATTATTTCTGTTGGTACGGCCGTTGGTTCTGTATTGTTGGTGGTTTGAGTGGGTACGGTAACGGCCGTGTCCGCTCCAGCGGCAATAACTTGTGCCTGGATGAGATCATAATGGATGTGCACCCGTTCTTCATCAAGCGTTTCCACATAAAAGCCAATGTCACCGGCCGTGTAACTGGCATCGCTCAACGCGGACAGCAGTTCGCCATTCACAAAAAACAGGAGATTGTTATCCTGGACATCTACCCGCAATCTATCCGGTTGGTCGGCATTGTTTCGTAAGCTGTCTGCTGTGCCTTCAGCCAGCGTTTGCAATCCTTCGGGAGAGGCTTTTAAGACAGCCCATCGACTGCTGCGAGGGGAGACTGTGAAAGCATAAAATTGGTCGCCTTCACGGCGGGCAATCAGCCCATAGCGAAAATCACCGGTTTCGGTATCGGTGCTATCCACAAAGGCATCTGTTTCCAGGCCAACATTGCTGAAACGGCCGCCGAAGAAGGAAGTGGCAATCTGATGTGGCTGCCCAGACTGAACGTGGTAGTAATCGGGCGGATGGTAGCCGGATAATACGGAGCCTTCTTCCATGATGGGCCAGCCGCTGGTTTCATCGGTGAAATCATCCTGCACTACGTTTTCATCATCGGGTACGATTTCAACCTGGCTGGCCGCGCAGCGTACTCCGGCCGTTTTGAACATGGTGGGTACGTTGGGGTCTCCTTGCAACCGGTAGGTCAACTCTTTGAGGAAATCATAGGAACCGCCGCGGGCGATTTGTTGGTCTTCAGGTACGGCCGAGTATGGTTCCGCCACCCATTCCCATACATTGCCGGTCATATCATAGAGACCAAAGGGAGAGCGGTTAGTAGAAATTGTACCCACAGGATAGGTGCTGCTGGTGGGTAGGGAAACGGTACCGACATCGCTGCCCCAGGGGTAAAGCAGTCCCAATTTGCCACGGGCGGCTACTTCCCATTCAGCTTCACTGGGTAGGCGTTTGCCTTGCCATTGGCAATAATCGGCGGCCATTTGCCAGGTAATACCCTGGACAGGCTTTTGTTCCGTTCCGGTGGAGGGTGCGCTGCTACCCCAGTTTTCGGGCGGAGCAGCGTCGCTTTCGGCAATGTAGGCAGCATATTGGGCATTGGTGGTTTCTGTGCGATCAAGCCAATAGGGAGCCAGGTCTGCCAGTTGTTCGGCGACACTGGCGCTGCCGCCATTGCCCAGACCAACGGTATAGGTTCCAGCGGGAATTTGAGCCATGCCGCTGGAGGTAGGCACGGCCGCAACAGTTGCCCCTTGATTTTTATTGAACAGATAAGCGGCCGCTATTAGGACAATGACAATAAGTAAGGCCGCCCCGGCATATACTAAGGTTTTACGGCTTTTTTTAGCGGGTGGTGTTTTACTGGGGGTGGTTTCACCAGGTGGGCTGACGGCCGTTGGCAGCGGCGCTGTTGGCTCAACTTGAAGGGTAGGGGCAGTGGGTGGATTTTGGCTGATAGCAGACACGCCTACAAATGATTGTGTGGCCGAAGAAACCGCCAACTGTTGTTCCACTTCACGCAAAGCAGCGGCCATTTCTAAGGCAGAATCAAAGCGCTCTTCGGGGTTTTTAGCCAACGCTTTTTCCAGGATAACCTTAAAACTGAGCGGGAGATTGCTGTTGTAGGTGGTGATGTCGGGCAGGGATTCATTGACATGCTTCATCATGACAGTCAGCGGGGAGCCGCCTTTGTATGGTGGTTCACCCGCAGCCATTTCGTAAAGGATAATGCCCAGAGAATAAATATCAGCCCGGTGGTCAATATTTGATCCCAATACTTGTTCGGGGGCCATATAGGAGGCTGTGCCGACAGTGGCCCCGGTGGCGGTATGAACGTGGTCGCTGCCTACAATTTTGGCAATACCAAAGTCGAGCAAGATGGGTTGGTTAAGCAGGTCTATAATGACGTTGGAGGGTTTGAGGTCACGGTGGATCATGTTACGGCCGTGAGCATAAGCCACCGCTTCACACAAGGGAATCATGATAGAAATGACGTCTGACAGCGGCATTCGCACCTGGGCGTCTTTGAGCGCTTTTAGTTTGTCATTGAGCGGCTGGCCGGCAATATATTCAAAGATGATGTAATACGTTTCGCCATCGTGGCTGAAATCATGCACTTGCATGATGTTGGGGTGGCGTAATTTGGCGACGGCGGCCGCTTCTTGTTCAAAGCGTTTGACAAACTCGGGGTTTTCAGACAGGTGGGGATGAATAAGTTTGACGGCGACGGTGCGTTGTAAGTTGGGGTCTTGGGCTTTGTAGACGGTGGACATACCGCCATGTCCTAAACGGGCATCAATCTTATAACGGCCGTTCAGGGTACGGCCGATCCAGGTCAGTTGAGATTCACTCATCAGGTTCCTCGTTTACTCAAGCTTCCAATACGAAATCGAATTGTAGGTGATTGCCGGTTGGTTTAGCGTAAAGATTGTGTTTAATCAGGTTTTGTTCGTTATACAACAGATTCATTCTAATTGCCATCATCAGGATTGAATCTTAACGATAGCCTTGCTGAAAGAATGTTGCCAGTGTGAGAAATTGGCGGTTGGATGTAAAATGCGCAGAAAATGATAGAGGCAGTTAATGATCCGAAAAATAATTTTGTTTTTTTGTCTGAACCTGTTGTGGCTGGCGGCTTGTGGCGTGAATACGGCCGACCAACCAAGCGAAACAGATGAACGAACGGCCGTGCCCTCCCCCGAAGAACAAACAAACGCTGCGTTTGCCCCTGAAACGGTCGTCATTCCCATCCCCCTAGACGGCCATCTAGCAGACCGCAATGCTGAACTGTCTGGATTAGCCTGGTATGGAGACACCCTTATTTTGCTACCCCAGTATCCCAATTTTAACAGGCACGACAGCGCGGTATACGCTCTGCCTAAAGCGGATATTGAAGCATTTTTGCTGGGGGAAAATGAAGGGCCGTTGACGCCGACGGCCGTGCCCTTCCATGCCCCTGATATTGAAAATGGGATTCGCGGCTTTGAAGGCTACGAAGCGATTGCTTTTAATGACGATACTGTTTACCTGACAATTGAGGCGTCTGGCGGAGGGATGCGTGGCTATCTGGTACAAGGCGCGATGGCTCCTGATTTAAGCGGATTGACGATGGATACAACTAAGGTCATCATCATTGAAGCGCAAACCAATTTGGGTAATATGGCGGATGAGGCCGTACTCATTGCCGGGGATAATATCGTCACCATTTACGAGGCTAATGGGGCAGAGGTGAATGAAGCGCCGGTTACGCATTTGTTTGACGCGAATTTGGAGGGGGCAGGCACGGCCGCATTCCCCCACATACCTTTTCGAATTACAGATGTGACGGGGGTGGATGGGGACGGCCGTTTCTGGGCTATCAACTACAATTTTCCCGAAACCCGCAGCCTGCAAACCGACAACGATCCTCTGGCGGCGCAGTATGGCGAAGGGTTGACCCATACTCAAAATGAGGGAGTGGAGCGGCTGGTAGAATTTCAGTACAGCGAAGACGGTATTACGTTGGTGGATCAACCGCCTATCCAACTACAATTGCTAGACGAAGATTTACGCAACTGGGAAGGCATCGTCCGCCTGGATAATCAGGGCTTTTTGTTGGCGACAGATAAATTTCCCACGACGATTTTAGGGTTTGTATCGCTTGAAAATGAGTGATCTCGGATGCTAGTAATGGAACGGTATATCATGATCCGGCTAAACACAGCCTGTT
>JAAEOP010000914.1 GCA_024223125.1 Chloroflexota bacterium | reverse complement strand
TAAAATGCTAATGACAGCCCCGCTAAAACCTACGGCCGTAGACACAAGCCCTTCCACAATATACACATTCATTAACCAGAGTAACACGCCGCCAACAAGCAATCCACCAATGAGCAAGGCGACGCCCAAAATTCGTGCCATGTGCGCCTCGTTTATTCTAGAATCATCATCAGTATACAAGTTTATGACGCGGAGATCACACACGGCCGTTTATGGCCCAAGCCATCTTTTATGTATCTTTACTAATTGGTCGGATTGTTGTAAATGAGCCAGACTGCTGTCAATCTGCTCCTGTAATTTTTCGTCTTCTATACGGGTGACAATGGCAAACGGTTCTACGGTAATTGGTTCTGTGACCCGTTTGAGCCGCGGCTCATTCTGTAAATAAAGATGGCCGCTAATGGCATCTACCAGGGCTGCATCGGTGTTTCCGGCGCTTACGGCCGATAACGCTTCATCAGCAGAAGGGTAAGGGACAACGGTTAAATCCGGCAACCGTTTGGCCCAGGTAATGGCTTCTACATGACCCAGCGCTCCTAATTCTACGGCTAAGGTACGGTCGTTCATATCTGCCATCTCCAAAATCGTCTGGTTGTTAAGAGGCACGATTAAAATTTCACCCGCGTTGAAATATGGCTTACTGTAGGCAAAATCGCGGGTTCTTTCTGGGATGATGACCAGAGCCGAAATGAGAACATCTACCTGTTTTGTACCCAACGCATCATACAAACCATCGTAGCCAAAAAGGACAAATTCTGCTTGCAGTCCCAACTCTTGAGCCAAAGCATTAGCCAGGTCTATGTCAAAGCCGTAAATGTTGTTTTCTGCGGCCGTTTCAAATGGCGGGTAAGTGGGATCAAGCCCAACCCTTAATATGCCCGATTCCTGTATTTGCTGCCAGGTTACATCTTGCGGCCGACAGGCGTTTGGAAACAGCAGACCACATAAAATCCAGATAATTGTTGTATGGATTGTTAATTTGGTATATCTAGCAAAGAGTTTACTCATCAAACGATCCTATATCGATCCGTGCCTTTTTGGGGAGATGACTACGACAGATTTAAGTCTGGAACAGATTGGCATTTTTTCTAGCAAAAATCTGTTTGTGACTTAAATCTACTGTAGTCATTCAGGGTTGCTCGTATATTCTTGTAGTGCATCATAGATGGGTTTGTGGACAAATTCAGGTGTGATCAGGGTGTAATAATCCATAAAACTTTTGGTGGGCGCTGGGAAACGAAAAGCCCACACAGCCATCATTTCTACATAAGGCCACTTTTCTTCGGCGAATTGGTAGGCGTCCAGGCTATTTTGAATGCGTTGGCCAGGGCGTACAGCCATTGTCCAACGCGGATGATCGTTCCAGCCAAATTCGGTAATGTAGATTTTTGTGTCTGTGTCGCCATTCTGTTCCATGACTTCACGCACTAACTCAACGCGACGGAAGTTGAGGATGTCGGGTGATGGTTCGGTCGTAGCCGGAAACGTCAGACCGTAACTGTGGACAGCCAGACCGTCGAAATAATCGGCCGCACCAGCCTCATACATCTGGCTCAGAAATTGTAGATCGTTTAAGCCCCAAGGCGACCCTTCTGGTTCCAGAGTGGGAGCCAAAGCGCCGCCCAACACCACAATATCGGGGTTGGCTTCTTTGACGACCGGGTAAACAACTTTAAGCAGGTTTGTGTAATCTACGGCCGTAGCCGGCCGGTATCCCCATTCATAACTCAAATTAGGTTCATTGCCGATGATAATGTGGGTCACTTTACCCCGGTAACGTTCGGCAAAACGAGCGGCAAATTCAGCAAAATCAGCATAAGCTGCTTCATCCAAATAGTTTAAGGGGGTGTCTGCCGGTCTGGCCCAATCCGGCGTCAGGCCAATGCGAGCGATGACGTTTAAGCCCTGAGCATGAGCATGGTTGATGACCGTATCGGGATGTTCCCAGGCGATACCGCCATCGGCGGCATGATAATAAGCCCAGGGGAAAAATTCTACAATCCAGGAAGCGCCCATTTCGCGTACCAGTTGTAGGCTACGTTTGATTTTCCACTCTTCTACTTCATCCGTGAGGCGAGTGTGGACGCCGACGTGGGGATGATGTGTGTTGACAGTTTGCGGTGGGCCAGGGGTGATGAGCAGAGGGGCGGGTTGGATGAGAGTAAGGATGGCGATGAAGAGCAGCAAGCGCAGCCCCCAATTTAGATTGATTTGTGGAAGAGTGGGCTTAAAGACGGCCGTCATAAAAATCAGCCCACCATTCCAAATGTTGAAACAGAGCGTTAACACGCTTTTGTAGGGATGTTTTCCGATCAGGCGTCGGGGTTGGTGGGGTGAAGCGATCACTTAAGCCAAAGCGAACCAACAGTTCATGTTCCAGACCAATGTTCATCATTTTATTCTGGAAATCATGGATGATTTTTTGCAACGCTTCGTCCGAATCTGAATTGGTCAGGTACGCATTAGGCAGCTCATCTATCAGAATTCGGGAAGGGACGCGGGCAGAGTAGCGCATAATCTGACGATTTCTGGGGCTAAATGCGGCTATAAAATCTGGCCCCCAGGTGTGCCGTATCTTTTTGAAGCGCAGGTCTAACGGCCGGTCAAACATAATCGAAAGCCCCATCTGCTCTACGGTGGTGACTTGTAACCCTTTAATGTTTTTAGGCTGACGACTGGCCAATTTAGCCCAATCGGTGGTTGCAAATTGATGGGGTGTAAGACGGTTGAAAACGAGGATGGTCTGGCCGGTTTCATCGTAAAGAGATTGTAAGCCGGGCAGCAAAGGGGTTGTGCCCTGGATGGGTACTGTGTTAAACCATTTGGTGGTGGCAGGCAGTGTACCCATGATGGGATTGAGAAAATGCTGAATACGAGCAAAACTTCGCACGGCTGGTTCCCCTGCTGGCAATGGTTCATTTCGTAGTTTGCGCGCCAGACGTTGAAGACGTTTATGGTTGGCTGCGATCGTTTTCTCATCCAGCAACGTAGACGTTAATAAAGTAGATACCTGCATCGCTTCGGTTATGAGATAGGCATACGCCTCATGGGGGTCTACCGTAGCCAGTTTCCGATCCAAAAAATCGGGGGTGCCAACAAGCTGTTGGCTATTTTTAACCATATGTTGGGCAAACAGGGGATTGAGGCGCAGATGACGATTAAAAGCTGTGCGGCTGGCCAGGAAGGGCGCTCTTTTCAATAAATCGCCAAATGATTGCCAGGCAGGTTGGAAGGCATTGCGGACAGCCCGTATTTGGGTTCCGTCACGGACAACGACAAAGAGGTTGATGTCTGATTCACCAGTGACAAAGTGGCCTTCAGCCAGACTGCCAAACAGGTAAATGGCTTCAATTTGATCCCCAAGTTTGTGCGTTAGTGTCTGCACGGTCATATTTACTGGTTCTAACATAAAGTAATTATACTTTGCTGACCCTTTGGTGCAATCTTACATCACTGCCGTTCATGTCTTTTTACCGTTTAGACAAATAGGTTGCATCATTTTATGAATCTTCCGAAAATAGGGCAAAGCAAATGATGGTAAGAATCGAGTTAAACAACTTATATGAGACTCAATCTCTCAATCTCCAATCTCTATGCCCATATTTCGTCGAGTCACAAATTTTGCCGAACCGGACGGCCCTTTGTTTAGCGGAAATTTTGCCCAGAAGCCGTTGATCTTTAACGGCCGTCTCAAATTAGTATCCTATAACATTGATAAAGGGCGGCAGGTGGAACAGGGATTACAGGATTTACAAACACTGCCGCCGTTAATCGGCGCCGACATCATCTTGCTGCAAGAGATGGATGAAAAAGGGACGGAGAAAATTGCGGCCGCGTTGGGCTATAACTTTGTTTATTACCCGGCTTCGATTCTACAGGGGCAAAATTTTGGTAATGGAATTCTTTCAAGGTGGACTATTTTACGGCCGCAAAAACTCATACTGCCCCACACCAGCCGCTTTAATGGGCAGATTCGGATTGCAGTGCGAGCGACTGTGTTGGTTAACGGCCGTCCCCTGCTCATCTACTGTGTCCATACCGAAATTTATACCGCTTCCGTCCGGCACCGGCGAAATCAGGCTGCGGCCGTGATAAACGATATTCCTTTAGATGCCGAACAGGTCATTGTGGGGGGAGATTTTAATACGGTAAGCAGTCGCAGTATCCGCCGCTTAACGGCTCAATTTTCTGAAGCCGGTTTGAAACGAGCTTCTAAAGGGGCCGGAGGAACCGTTTCCAAATACGCTACAAACTCTGTGGCCGCTGACCATATTTTTACCTGGGGCTTTGAGGCGCTAGATCGAGGCAAAGTCAAAGAAGCCCAGGCCAGCGATCATTATCCCCTTTGGGTGGAACTGCGGATGATTGAGTAAAGTTGCCAACTTTTGAGCAATTACCTATGAGCCAACAACCCCTCCAGCCTATCCACATAACCGGCCAAAACGCCAAAGGTTGTTTCCACTGGCTCTGGCGAGGTCATATCTACCCCGGCAATCTGCAACGCTTCTAGCGGATACACAGAACTACCAGCTTTTAAGAAAGCCAGATAATTGTCCACCGCTCCCTCTTTGCCAGCCAAGATACCGTTAGCTAAAGAGTGCGCGGCTGAAATGCCGGTTGCATATTGGTAAACGTAAAAGTTGCTGTACAGATGGGTGTGGAAAAGCGCCCAGGTAATGCCCAATCGCTCTCGATCAATCTCCACGTCATCGCCAAATCCCTCTGAAAATAGATCGGCCATCAAGTTAATGAGTGCATCCGCATTGAGCGCCTGACCCCGTTCCACTCGTTCATGTATTTCCAGTTCAAAGCGGGCCAGGGTGGGCATGATAAAGAAGTAACGATTGAAATTTGCCATCGCTTCTTCAATGATGGCAATTTGGAATTCCGGGTCGTCATTGCTGTCAAGCAGATGGGCACGCACCATCGCCTGGTTGAAGTTGGAGGCGACTTCGGCCACAAAGAGACCATAACGCATGTAAACAGGCAATTTTTGCGTTTGCCAGGTGAAGTAGGAATGTAATGAGTGACCCAGTTCATGAGCCAACGTGCTGAGGCCAAAGAGATTGTTGGCATAGCTCATCATGATGAAGGGATATGTGCCTGATACGCCGGCCGAAAATGCACCCATGCGTTTGCCCTTGTTGGGATAAATATCAATCCAACGTTCTTCCAGACAGCCCCGCCGCAAAGCGCTGACGTATTCGTTGCCTAATGGTTTCATACCGGCTGCAATCCACTCGACGGCCGTTTCATACGGCACCTCTGGCGGGTTTTTAGACAGAGGCGCTCTTGTGTCGGGCAGGCTTAGTCTATCTGCCCCCATCGCCTGACGTCGAATGGCCCAATAACGATGCCAGGTCGGTAAATTTTCTTTGTAGGTGTCAATGAGGTTGTGGAACACGGCCGTGGGAATGTGGCTGTTAGATAGAGCCGCATCCAAAGAATTTTCATAACCGCGCACACGGGCAAAAAAGACATCTCGCTTTATGCCCCCAGCCAGCGCGTTAGCCATACTGTTTTTGAATGTCAGATGGGCATCGGCGTAATTTTCATAGGCGGTACGGCGCACTTCCGGGTCAGCGTGACCCAACAACAGCCCAATGCTACCCTGGGTAATTTCATACGTTTCGCCATCACTGCCAACGGCCGAGTCAAATTTGAGATCAGCATTGGCTAGAACGCCGTGGGTGGCGTTGGCCGTTTCCAATGGGTCTTGTACCCGGCCCAACACTTCTTCTACTTCGGCCGAGCGGACATGGGCTTGCTGTTTTTCCAACTGGTCCAAATAATGACCGTAATCAGTCAGGCGATCATCTTCAGTGAGCCATTGGCGTAAAGTATCAAAGCCAATTTGTAGCATTTGGGGTCGGGCAAAGGCGGTTACGGCCATCACTTGCCCATATAGACTACGCACCCGATCATTGCGGGCAGCCCACTCCTGGTTTTCCGTGTCTACACTGTAATTAAGTTCTGTATACACATAAATTTTGCCTATGTTTAAGAACATAGCATCTGATTTTTTCAGGAAATCGGCCAGGATGGAGGGGTCTTCTTGTAGACGGCCGTTGTATGTCCCCAACTCAGCTAACTGTTCGCCTAAAAGGGTAACGGCCGCTTCCCATTCAGCAGGGCTGGCAAAAACTGACTCTAAATTCCAGGTGTGCTTTACCGGAATCTCATTACGTGATTTTGAAACTTGAGCCATGATTTTCTCCTAATAAGTTTGCAAGTGGCAAGTTTACAAGTAACTGAACCAGCCATATTTGTAAGATTGATTCAGATATTAGATAGAGATCAGAATCATAACTGAAAACTGAGATATGCCCACTGAAAACTGCTCACTGGCTCAGTGGCGTGGATACGGTCGTTCGGCAACATCTTCCAACAAGCCGCCATGCCCTAAAGCGACAATGTCCGTCTGTGTCAGGCGGTCGCCAACAAGTAGGCGAGGTAGCACTTTGTCTACGATGTTGGGTTTGGGGCTGCGGGCACAACCGGGCGCGCCCAAGATGGGGACACGGCCGATGTAAGCCAGCATCAATAAATTGCCGGGGTCTACCGGCGCCCCAAAACAGGTGACGACACCACCGGCCCGTTCCACCGCTCGCGGGGCAATGTCGTGACGATCCATGATGGCTGTTTCTCCAGCTAAAATGATTAGCCCGACTTTCGCTTGCAGGCGTTCTTGTATTTTGGCGGCTAAGTCCCGTTCGCCAGACTCATCTTCCAGAGGAATAAAGTCTACCTGGTCCAGCGTAGAACCGAGCGCTTGCAGCCGGTTTCTCAGGGGCGGTTCAAAACTGCCGACGATGCGTTCTTGAGCTGGGGGTGAGCCGGACAGAATGAGATGTACGCGGCGTGGGGGCAAGGCGTCTATGCGGATGAGGGGGCCGCTTTCGGCGGCAATATCTTTGATGGCGGTTACGGCCGTTTCCGACACAGCATACGGTATCACTTTGACGGTGGCGACAATTTTGCGGGGGGAAACGGCCGTGTTGGTCGTCAACGTTGCCAATGTAATCCCCAATTGGGAGTTGAGCCGGGCCAGACGATTGGCGTCTATCCGCAGCACGCCGAGAACATTTGCTCTTAGATTGGTACGGCCGGCAGCGGGGCCGGTGTAAGTGAGGTTGGGGCCGATGACGGCCGTGGTCACTCGTTGGGCGGCTTCATTTTCGGACACATCGTTGGCTTGCAGGTCGGCCACATAAACCACAGTGCGGCCGGATTGGAGCAGGGCGCTGATGTCGGCTGTGGTAAGGGCACGGCCTTTGCGGAAGAGGCGACGGCCGTCGGCCGCGGCGATATTGTGGCCAAGTATTTTGCCTTCAGCTTGTTCTGTGGGAATGGGGCCAAACTTCATCGTTAACCCTTTTGCGGCCGCTCCGGTTAAGGAATATAATGTTGCCTGCCAATACCCATAACTATACAAGTTTTTTACGCATCATCCCACACCATCGCACTACAGGAGACAGAAATGGTGAATCGTTCCAGATACGGCCGTGTCCTCATCAGCATCACAATAATTTGTACGCTATTTCTCATTCTCATCCCCTTGTCAGTGGGTTTGCCGCCTAAACCAGCAGCCTAACCTGACAGGTATGGAAATGACTGATTCTTCGCTACACCTCCCTGTTATCATTACGCCTGGGGGCAGGAATCATTATTACCCATAGACGGTGTACCCATCACCATCACCTCTCCTTTTATACCTGGGGAGTTTAGTGGTTTGGAGATTGTAACGTTGGAAACCATTCTGGCTCGTTCCGTCTTGGGGCAACATATGATGGTCTTGTAGCCTGTGGGCCGCTTTTTTCTGTCCGGTTGGTTTATTTTTTCTCTGGCGCTGTGGGGCAATACGAATGGCAATGTACTGAACTGGCCAAGCGGTATCTTTATCTGAAAGATGGTATTCATCCATATCAGGCCGATGGGAAGGATGTCGTTAACAATATGCCTCAACAATATATTGGCACCCTAGCTGATGGTCGTTACGTGGCCTTCTTCTCTGAGGCCAGCAATCTGGTCAGCGACGGTACCCATGGTGCCCCAGATGTCTTCGTCCATGACCGGGGTGATTAAGGTTATGGGCATACATTTCTAGTGGTTTCATCTTCATCATTCAGTTTCCGTGGCTGGATGTTCTGAGATGGCGAGCAAAGCTCGTCGCAAATTCATCAGGCCAGGTCGGTTCAATTGGATCGCTGCAATGGTGGTCCGACCTGTCGCCGTTAAGCCAACAATCTGCAACAGGTTGTCTTTCCAGGCAAAATGCTCTGACCAGCGATCTTGCCGTGGGTTGTAAAGAGGTGCAATCTCATTGGTAATGGGATCATTTCCGGCTGTTTTTGTGTGTTTTAAGCTGTTACACCCGGAACAGGAATACGCCAGATTGGACAGGATGGTTTGTCCATCTTTGACGCGCGGAATAATATGTTCGACGTTGTAGGTATGGATGGCAAAAGCATCTGGCGTCTGGCAATATTCGCAACGGTTGTCGGCTCTTTCGGCAATCTGGATTCGTTGGGTTGGCGTTACACGACGATCAGGCATAGTTACGCGGCTTAATTTCCAGGTCGTCCATCAATTCTCGTACAGTTTGCCCGCGCAGTTGCGCCAGTTCAGCCAGATATTGAATGCGTTGGGCCTCGACTGTCTCGATCTGGTTTACTAAATCGTATAATTCTGCTTCACCCTCCAGCGATAAAGTCTCGTTGTTCTGAAGCTGGCTCAATTCATCGTATCGTGACCATATTTCGGCCGGTAGCCCTGCATTGATTTTTGGCAACAATTCCGATTCCCTTGGGGATAATGTAGGGGCCACCCGGCGGGCACGAATGAGATTGACCTGCATGGTGAATTCTTCTAGTTCCACCGGGCTGAACTGCTTGACTGCTTCCAGAATTTTGTCCAGCGTTAATTCAGCGTTGATTTGAATAGTTGCCATGATTTTCTCCTAAACAATGTCTTTGCTTTATGTTCTGGCAAATTATAGCATACTCATTTTGTACCTGAGTTGCATCTCCCAGATTAATAAGCAGATAACGCAGGGCAACATTTTCAATATCGTGGTCATCTGGCAGCGCCGGCACAATGCGAATACCTTGTTGATCGAGTTCTAAAATAACCCGCACCCCTGGCTGTAAGCTGTAATGCTCAATCAGAGGTAAAGGGATTTGAAGGCCATCATCGTTAATAACCTGTCTTATTTTTCCATCATGCAATCGCTCCAAGTTAAACCTTTTGCCGCTGCTACAGATTCAGGTTTAATACATTGGCAGCCACAGCCAGACGGCCGTTCCTCTACTTGGCTTGCTTTCAATTTTAATTTGGCCTTTGTGTTGAATGGCTATTTGTTGCGCCAATGGCAATCCCAAACCAGCCCCCGGTATGGTTAACTGGCTAACCTGCCGTCCCCGATAGAAACGTTTGAACACCTTCTCCAACTCATCTGATTCAATGCCAATCCCTGTATCTTTTATTTGAACGCCGATCATTGGCTTGTTTTCATGATGATGTGTACTGACGGTGACAGAACCAGTGAACGTATATTTGATAGCATTATCTACCAAATAACCTATGGCCTGAAAAAGCAGCCTGGGAATACCCAAAACAGACGGCAATTCAGGGTTTGGGGAAAACATTAAGCGTAGATCAGCCTCTTTTGCCAAGACACGATATTGGTTAACCACATCGGCCGTAATTTCGTTTAATTGTAGCGCAGATGGTTTATGGGCTGCGGCCGCTTTAGTCAAATCAGAAAATTGCAGAATGCTTTCTATGATTTCGTTCAGCCGTTGGCTGTTGGCTCTCAAGGCTTCCAGATAGGCGTCCCGTTTATTGTCAGCGCCACGAGTCAATAAATCCAGGTACAGGGTGATAGCGGTAGCCGGTGTCCGCAGTTCATGGGACACATCGTTAATGAATTTGACTTTGAGTTGGTCGAGTTCTCGTAATTGTACGTTGGCGGCTACCAATGCCTGGGTTCGCTCAGTGACCTGTTGTTCTAATGTCTCTCGAATTTGGGTACGCTCCAAGGCAACGGCCGTAATTTCGGCAATGGTTTTCAAAGTCCGTCCTTCAATATCAGAAAATGGCTGCTGACGGCCGACCCAGATAACACCCTTTACCACCTCTTTACTGATAACGGGCACGGCTATGACAGCGTAACAGGGATGAAGGCGGGCTGCCTGCATTGGCGGCCAACTACTCCTTATATCATCGTTCAGATAAATGTTGTCATTCACGGCCGTAAATGCCACAACGTCTTCCGACAAGGGCAGCAATTGACTGGCCAATACCTGCCATTTACCCTCGGCTACTTCAATCTTCTTATTATTTTCAACCGAATGGGCTACGAACATGGCGCCACGAGCTTGCAGTAAATTAACGGCCTCATCCAGGATGATGGGAATTATTTGGTCAGACGTATTGACCTGGCGTAGGGCACGGGAAACGGCCGCAAAACTCTCCACTTCAGATTCGTACTGCTTACGTTCTGTCATATCCCGCAGCAAACCAGAAGCGCCCAAGATACGGCCGTTGGCCTCTTCAATACGCCGGGCGTGAATTTCCAGCCAACGGTAACCGCCCTCTTTTGTCAGAAATCGAATCTCACAATAACAAAAATCCTTCCTTTTTTCAATGAGCGACAAGAAAGCGGCCGTGTTCTTATCCCGGTCATCAGGATGGACAAAAGTCAACAGTTTTTCATTTAGACTTTCTGCCAGAGAAAAGCCTGTTATATCTGTCCACACCTTATTGAGATATGTCCATTCGCTATCAATATTTGTCTGGAAAATGACATCACTAACACTGTTGACCAACAGACGGTATCGTTCTTCGCTGGCACGTAAAGATTCCTCCGCCCTTACCTGATCTGTCACGTCCAGGGCAACTCCGGTTACGCCGGCAACTTCGCCGGCCTCATTAAGGAAGGGCACATGTCGGGTCGTAAAGATCGTCCCCGCGATCTCTAAGGTCTTTTCTACTTCTTCACCAGTCAGAGCGCGTTCAAAAATCCTTGTCAATTCCGGCAGCAGCGAACCAAAAGCATCAAACACAGAATACCCCACAAGCTCGCCAGGTTTAAGCCCTAATCCCTCCAATCCCTTACCAGTTGAAAGGGTAAATTCGCCCTCCTTATCTACTGCCCACAACACAATGGGCGCATTGGTAATAACAGCTTGTAATTGTGCCTGACTTCGCTGCATATCGGCATACAATCTAGCCCGATGAATGGCAATATTGATATGTTTACTCAAGGCCATCATTAAAGATAAATCGGCTTCGCCGAGGATTTGGTTATGGCTGCTTTCTACATTTAACGTGCCCACCACCTCATCCTGATCAATCAAAGGGACACAAACCTCAGAAACAATCCCCTTGATTGCATCTAAAAAATCAGGATCGGAGTCAGCATCTTTAAGTAAAACCGGCTTTCCAGAGCGGGCAACACGGCCCATAACCCCCTTTGTTATAGGAATTTCCGTAATGATGCCCGAATAACCAACCTGATGCTGCAAAATTAAGCGGTCATCTTGCAGCAGATAAAGACTAACCAGCGTGTAACCAAATGTGGCCGCAATAGCCTCTACCACTGTACGGATAACTGCATCCAAATCTAGCTCCTGGGCTAGTGTCGTTCGTACTTTGTCTAGCAAGGTCATTTCCTGTGCCTGACGTTGAGCAGTGGCTAATAACGTCTGATATTGCATCTCGCTTTGGCGGACTAATTGTTCTGCTTGCTTGCGTTCGGTTATATCAGTGACAACTGTCAGGCTCCCAAACTTTTTGCCATCATGCCATTTCAACACACTTGTGACGTGAACATAGACAATACTGTTATCGGCACACATCAAGCGTATGTCGTAAGTTGATGTCTGTTCAACCCGTCGTCTTTGACGTGCTTCCAACAATATGGGCAAGTCGTCAGGATGGATGATGTCTGCGGGAACTTTACCCAATATATCAGCGGGTGAACGGCCGATCATGCGGGCGAAGGCAGGGTTAACGTAAATAAAACGGTCGTCCTCATCCGCAAGCGTTACACCCTGCCCCAGCGCTTCAATAAGCTTCCAGGCAGTCTCATCGTTCAGAAGGGAAAAGGGGAATTCATGATTGATGCTTGGTTCATCCATAATATGCCCTCCGTTACCAGCTTGCATAATTATAACATGAGACTCGGAGGTGTTTTGAAACGGCCGTAGCTCCCAAAAGCATTCGGAGAAAATTAGTTTTCAGGTGGCTCTGCAATGGTAAACTTCGCCTTCATCTCTGCGGCCGATAATTGGCCACTATTCTGGAAAATGATAAGCAAAGGTTGGTCATAAACTGTAAAGCTTTCGTCGGCACGGCCGAGGTTAAGGGTAGATCGGTCATCAAGCAGTTCAGTTATGGCTGGCAACGGCTGTAAGCCAGACCCATCAAAGCGATCTGCATAAAGTGAAATGCCCCCCAGGTTAGGCATTCGGGTTGTCAGGTACACAGTTTCATAACCCAATGCGCCAGCAAATAGAAGCTGGTGATATTGGCCGGAAAGTGGGTATCGCTCATCCAAGCGAGGCGTGACCCCATAAATACGATTCGACATGATGGTTAGATAATCCGCTTTCGCCAATCGTTCCAGATTTCGGTCTAGCTTGGCTTCGTTATCTGCGCCGTCCGCCCCCGTCAGCCAGGTCAGTTCCTCATTGCGATATTCGCCTCGGCGACGGGGTTCCCCATTGACCAACATCGTGGAAGGGAGTGAATCGTCCCATTGCTCACTCAGAATCAGTGTGCCAGGCGGGGTGTTGGCAAATATCCATTGGGAACCCAAAATCCAGGGATGGGGCTGCCGGTACATATTGACAAAACTGAGGGCGTAGAGGATGGTGAAGAGTAGCACGGCCGTAACCAACCCCCGCCGCACCCATTTCCAACCCAAACTTAGCAGCAGTGCGGCCGCATAAATCATCAGAAACGGGACCAGGGGCTGCATATAACGCATAAACTTCACATGAAAGTTACCGGTGGAAAGGAAGTAGGGGAGTGTCCAGGCAAGGAGAATATATAAGGGGAGATTGGAGATTGGGGATTGGAGATTAGACAATACACGCCCAATCTCCAATCTCCAATCCTTCGATAAGCTCAGGACAGGTTCTCTAATCTCCCATTTTCTTAACCAACCCCAAATTGGCTTAAACCCCTGCCAAATTGCCCAGCCAAACCCGGCAAAAGCAGCCAACCCCAAAAGCCAACCCATCCCCCAACGAAGCTGCATTTCAATGTAGTAAAGATAAGGCAGCGTGCCGATGTACTGCCGTGTAAAGGCCACATCGGAACTGCCGCGCACCATAGCCGCTTGCTTGGCAATATTTTCCAAATAGCAGGATCGCCAATTTAAAGCCGGACTGGCAACCGGCCCAATGTGGACAGCCGGCGTAATCACCTCACAACTTAAATCTAATACGGCAAATGGATTGGTAATAAAAAAGATGAGAAAGGAAATAGCAACGGCCGCACCCAACCACCGCCCCCATCTCTCCCCCCCCGTCATATAAATTGTCAACCCTAACGGCAGCAGCAGTAGTACGGCCGCAAATTTTGACCCGATTGCCAGTCCGGTAAATACGGCCGCGAGGAAAACGAAAAACGTGAAACGTAATCCGTAATCCGTAATCCGTAAACTGTTACCACTTGTTATTTGCCACTTGCCACTCGCCACTTGCAAACTTGCAAACTTGCCACATGCCACCATGCTCAAGATGGCCGCGACCACAAAAAACGTCAAATATGTGTCTGAGATAAAGAAGTGGGACAATTGGATGTGCATAACGTTCAGGGCTAGAAAAGCGGCCGCCAGTAGTCCCACACGGCCGTCATACACTCGCTTGCCCAACAAATAAACCAAAAAGACCGTGCCGACATCAAATAACGCAGTCAGGGTTCGGGCGACGGCCGTTAAATGCCGAAATTCAATCGCCCCCTGTTGGTTCAGTAAATCTTGGGTTAGCAGCCAGCTATCCGGCAGACCAGGGCCGAATATCGGGCCAAGCCATTCCATAAAGCGAGTCGCCAACACACCCAAATACAAGGGCACATGTCCATAGGCAAAATCCCGCCGTTCATTCTGAAGGACAACAATCCCTTCACTGACAGCATCTGGCGGCCAATAGTAAGGATTAAAAGGTGATTGGTTAGGGTTAAGCGCTGTTTGGAGAGAAGTCGGCCGTTCAATCGTCGTCGCTACCCAGGCAATATACCGTTCATCAGGATGATAATGAAAGTATCCATCCCAATTTATACCCGTCATCCGCAAAGCGGCCGCACATAGCAAAACAACAAGCAGCAAGCCCCATTCCATACGACGATTCATAGAAAATCCCAAGTGCCTATCAGGTCATTCCTGCCTTCGCAGGAATCCACACCCGGATACCCGCCTTCGCAGGTATGACAATCGAGAAACACTTGTATGATTACAAATCCCTAACAAAAAAGGCTGGAACAAATCGTCCAGCCTTCATCAATAATCAAAACAACGGCAGAAGGGAGAGGTTTACCCTACTCCTCTTCTTCTTCTATTTTACCCTTTTCAATCACTTCCACACTTTCCACAGAAGTGTATTCTACTTCCTCTTCTTCGACTTCTTCTTCGGTTTGTACATATTCAAAACGAGCTACTACAGTTTCACCATCTGTTAAAACAGCAATACTATCGGGCACACTTAAATCAGCTACAAAAATAAGGTCATCCGGCGATTCAATACCACTGATATTCACTTCAATCTCGGAAATCAAATCCCCTGGCAAACATTCAATTGTCACCGACTGTGTAGCCAGAACAACCGACCCCATACTTTCTAGACCACCGCTAGACAGGCCAACCATCACTAGAGATGCCTCTGTGGTAATGGTTTTCTGCATGTCCACCTCGAAAAAGTCCACATGAATCAGATCGCCACGGGTCAAATGCTGTTGAATATCGCGGGCAATCACTGTGCGCGTTTCACCATCTAATTCAATATCAACCAGATTTGTGGTGCTGGCTTTCTTCAAGACGCGGTACAGTGGTCGTTCCTCAAACTGGATCGTCATCGGATCCTTCTGACCGTAAATAACGGCCGGAATAAAACCCTCACGGCGTAATTGTTTTACTTTCTTGCCTTTAATCGTGCGCGGTTCAGCCGCCACTGTTAATCGTTCTTCAGACATCTTCTTATTCCTCAGTTTGTAAATTCCTCAGTTTAGAGGGGGATTTTCGGACGAAATGTTAATCTATCGATATAATAGCAACCTTATTATGAAAATGAAAAGCTTGTTTGCAGTGTGGCAAACAAGCGAGAAAAGTATATCATTTAATCCAAATCCGTCAACTTGACGAGGCCATTTAAGCAGGGTAAAAACAGCAACCTGGAGGCAGATAAAACAACAATGAAAACAAACTTAACAAACTACTATGAAACAGTGCAAAATTTAGGCCAATTACGCAGTTCAGACCATGCTCATCGTTGGAGTACGGCCGTTCTCAAAACCCTCGGCGTCAATCTGGATCGGAAAACTAAAAAGAAGTTAGCCAACGCTTTACCCGAAGAATTGGGGGACGACCTCACTCGTCTCTTCTGGTTAGCCCACTTCCGCAACAAAAATATGACCCGCCAAGAATTCCAATTTGAAGTGTCCAAACGCAGTGGCAACAGCGATTGGCAGTTTGCTCGCCAACCCGTTCAGGCTGTTTTTCATGGTGTCAAAGGGCTGGTTGACAACAACACTCAAAACGCCGTCTCCGATACCTTAGCGCCAGAACTAAGCGAGATGTGGCAAGAAGCATGAGAGTGGCAAGTCTGCAAGTCTGCAAGTTTGCAAGTGGCAAGTGGCGATTTCCAATCAGTTGCATACTTGCCATTTGCATACTTGCCACTTTTCTAGTCGCTTGTAGCCAGCCAGCGGCCGTTACCCAGAGCGCCCAACCAGTACAAATTCAGTTAACGGCCGACGGGCAAACCTTAAACCTCACTACTCAGGCCGCCACCGTGCGCGAATTATTGACCGAAGCTGGCCTTGAACCTGGCGACCTGGACGAGATTGACCCGCCTCTTTTTACCCCCCTCACCGATGCGTTAGCTATCACCGTCACCCGCGTTACCGAAGAGATTGAAATCATCACCGAGAGCATCCCCTTTGAGCGCCGTTTTGTGCGTACAGATACGATGAACGCCGATGATGAATCCCAAATCGTCCAGCCCGGCAAACCCGGCCTGCGCGAAGTCACGGTGCGAATTGTGTTTCGGGATGGTCTGGAAGCAGAACGGTGGCGAGCCAATGAAACAATTCTGGAAGAAGCGCAAGAAGAGGTGGTGCTGATTGGTATTGGCGCCAATCGAGGTGTTGTAGATTTTCCCGGCGTCTTAGCCTACATCAGCGGCGGTACGCCGGTCATCATGCGGGGCACAACGGCCGTCCCCCAACAATTAGAAATAGGCGGGCAGCTCGACGGCCGTGTCTTCTCCCTCTCCCCTGACGCCAGTCACCTACTCTACACCCAGATCAGCGCTGACACAACCAGCTTCAACAACAGCCTATGGCTGCTCACCCTTGATCAAGAAGCCGAACCCATCCCCCTGGAAATAGAAAATATCCTTTGGGCCGATTGGAACCCCGTCTACACCGACACTCTACGCCTGGCCTACTCCACCGCCCGCACATCCACCCAGCCCCCCGGCTGGGAAGCCAACAACGATCTCTGGCTGGGCCGTTTGCAGTTAGAGGATGAAGATGAGGTCATCACTGCCACTCGTATTATTGAGGCGTATCCGGCCCTTAGTGGTTGGTGGGGAGGCAATTATGCCTGGTCGCCCGACGGCCGTTTGCTGGCCTACAGCTATGCCAATGAAGTGGGCGTTGTGGATACCGAAGCGTTCGACCCCAACGGCCAACGGCAGCAGTTACAAACCTTCACTTCCTTCAACACCCGTGCCGATTGGGTCTGGGTTCCCACGCTTACCTGGTCGCCCGACGGCCGTTTCCTTGCTTTTACCCGGCATGAAGGAGAAGAGGAAGATGAGCAGGCGTTTGATAGTTGGGTAACGGCCGTAGATGACGATTTGGCAGCCCCATTTGTTAATCAGACCGGTATGTGGGGACATCTTTACTGGTCGCCAGACAATCGTCAAATCGCCTTCCTCAAAGCGACCGATCCTTTAGACAGTTTACGCAGCAATTACACCTTGTGGTCGATGGATGTGGATGGCAGCAACGGCCGCCAGCTATACCCACCCCCAGGCGAAAACAGCCAATTCAGCCACGACCACTCCTTCATGACCTGGGGGCCAGACGGCGAGCAAATGGCCTTCATCTTCGACGATGACCTCTTCATCCTCAATCTGGCCGACCAGAGCGTCACCCGCATCACCCAGGACGACACCCACGACAGCCATCCTACCTGGGCGCCATATGGCACGACCGCAGCGCCCCAATCATCACCAGCAGATAATATCCATCGCAATTCCGATTCATAAAGAGACTTTATTGGGAGGCTAATATGAAATTCAAAACAGGTGTTATAGGTATCATTGTGGTAAGTATCGGTATTCTTTTTAACCAGGCAGCAAGGGGACAAACAGAACAGCCGAAAACAGACACAAATACATCAATAGCCATACAACCCTTGGGAGCAAGTTTCACCTATCAGGGGATAATCGAAGATACCAAAGGGCCTGTCAACGGCCGCTGCGATATTCAGTTCAGCCTGTGGGATGAAAACGACAGTGGCAGCAAAATGGGCACAACTCAAACGACGGCCGATGTGTTGGTAACCAATGGTGTATTTACCGTACAACTTAATGGAACCGATGAGTTTGGTACAGCTGCCTTTAATGGCAACAATCGCTGGCTGCAATTAGCTGTCCGCTGTCCATCGGGTACAGGCAGCTACCACACTTTGCAACCACGCCAAATGCTGACGGCCGTACCCTACGCCCAACATGCCACCTCGGCCAGCGCTGCCAACACAGCCCCCTGGAACGGCCTAACAAGCATCCCGGCTGGGTTCGCTGACAACGTAGATAACAACACAACCTACACCGCCGGCAACGGTCTCTCTTTAAGTAGCAAAACATTTCAGGTGACCTATGGCGGCAATGGCTCCTCTAGCAATGTAGCCCGGTCCGACCATGATCATTTTGACCAAAATTGGACTGGCACAGGTACAACCGGTTTAGAAGTAAGTAACAACACGAATGATAGTGTAGGCATTAAGGGGATAGCTGTTGGAGGTAATGGCATTGAAGGATACAGCACCGGCAGCAGCACTTTTGCCGATTATGGCGTTTATGGCCATTCCACTGGTGATATAAGCGCCGATGCCGGCGTATTTGGTGAAAATACATCGGGCGGTTCAGGGGTATATGGACTTTCCGCAAACTATGGCATCCGAGGTGATACAACTGACAGCAATAATGACTATGGGTTTTTTACCCAAGACAACATCCACTCACTCAACTACAATGCGGCCGCGGGCTTCTCTATTCTGGCCCAAAATGGGGGACAGACACCTTTGGAAGTGGGCGATATTGTCACCCTCAGTGGCATGGCTGCCCCGCTGCCAGATGTCAATGTACCCCTGATGTTGGTAGAATTGGTCAACAGTGCCCAGGCCCACAACATCGTCGGCGTGGTACAGACTGCTTACCAAATTGAGACAACACCCAATCCTGAAAATCCAAACAAAACGAATGTCACTCACCGTTCACTTGATGGGCCAGCCCCGCCCGGCAGTCTGGTATTGCTGCGCATTCAAGGGATCGCCCAAGTAAAAGCGGATGGGGGAGCAGTCAGTATTCAAACCGGGGATTATCTGGTTGTGTCACAGAACAACGGTCGTGCTGCCAGCCTCAGCTACACGCCAGCAGCTAATAAGCCAGGAGACACCATCATCGGTACAGCTATGGAACCACTGACCCAGGAAACAGGGCTTATCTGGGTATTGGTTGATCTGCGTTGATAGAGAGAGAACATTGAGCAGTATTTTCTGTGTAATCTATACAATCGGCGCCGCATACAATACCAATATGACCGTACCGCAAGAAAGAACTTCATTTTTGGGGCAAAGTCTTGTCAAATTATTTGGGGAGAATCAGCATATGAAACGACAATTCTGGATATTATTGTTCGTGTCACTCATCTTGGGAACAGGCTGGCAGGTGGACAACGGCCGTCTGCTCATCACCGAAATTTATTATGACACCCCCGGCGACGATAGCCTCGAAGAATGGATAGAGATTGCTAATGTGGGCACGGCCGTTGTAGACCTATCCAAAATCAAAATCGGCGATGAAGATCAGCCTGGCGGACCGGAAGGGATGAATCGTTTTCCCGAAGGGGCATTGATTGAGCCAGGGCAAGTTATTATCGTGGCCCAATCAGCGGCCGATTTTCATAATTTGTTTGGCGTCAACCCCGACTACGAACTCAGTGACAGCGACCCCAATGTGCCCGACATGCGTCGTTACCGACTATGGTCCTCTGGCGACATCGGCCTGAACAACGATGGGGACGAACTGCTGCTGTTGGACGCAAATAATCAGTTGCTAGACAGCCTCAACTACGGTGACAGTACAACTTATTTTGCCCCCTCCATCCAAAACGTTTTACGTGGACAAAGTCTGGCCCGTCTGCCGGCCGATTGTAACACCGGCACGGCCGCCGACTGGCAGCCGCTAGAATTCCCCACCCCCGGCGAAATCAGCCTGGAAGGGGAATGTACTGCGTCGCTCAATCCGGTTGAACTAGAAACATTGCTCCCGATTGGCGCAGTTCAAGGGGCAGCCGAT
>JAAEOP010000913.1 GCA_024223125.1 Chloroflexota bacterium | reverse complement strand
CAGGCCGGGGGTGAGGCTTTCGGGGGACAAGTGCAGGGCATTATGGGCGAGGGCCGGGCCGGCTGGCTCACCGGCCGCAGACGGAAGTCGCCGGTGGCTGTTTCCGGGAGACGAGTGCAGGGAATTTGTGAGGCAAGCGCCAGGTGAGGGCCGTTTCCGGGGGACAAGCGCTACCCGACGGGAAAGTCCGTTTCAGGTCTGTCGAGGCTGATAATTTTTTCGGGAGGTGAAACCCAAGGATTTCGTGAGGTTATCGGGGGATGAGTGCAAAACGAGTGCAGGGAATTCGGGACGGAGAAAATTTTTCATTTCTAGCCCATCTGCCACTTCTTATGACAATTGTTTATGTTATGTCCGACCCTCTCTGGTATAAACATGAGTAGCTATTCCAGGCAAACGCAGACCATTATGCCGACATTAAACATTGGTCTTAATGTCAGTTGTTTTGCTCTCGGTAAGTTTGGTGAGTTGGAGGACTAAACGTAAGGCTTCATTGACCGCTTCTTCTGTGGGAAACGCTTCAGCCACATCGGGAGCTAATAACACCAGATTTGTCCCGGCTCGATAACGTTCTGCATACTTGCCCCGCACCCCTTCTTTGAGTAGTTCTCTCAAATCATATTCCGGGCGCAGTTCGTCTTCCAATTCGTCTTTCTGTTCAGCTTTCAAGTTCTTCTTCATAAGCTTCTCGTTCAGCCGGGGTTAGCTTCCGGGCGCTGATAAAGCGAATACGATCATCATCTTCGGTATGAGACACCATTAGCAGGCGGTTATTTTGGGATAATCCGATAATAATATAGCGGTCTTCATCTTCCGAATGGTCAGGGTCATAGATGGTTACACTGAAATCATCCCCAAAGACTGT
>JAAEOP010000912.1 GCA_024223125.1 Chloroflexota bacterium | reverse complement strand
CCAACCCCGACATCGAAATGGGAACTGGGGTACTGATGGGGGTACGACGCATTTTCCAAACCAAATTACAACTTTATTTTCATAACGTTACTGTCTTTTTGCGAGTCCTCTTCTGGCACCACTCATCCTTCTCATAGATGCTCTTAGCAATTGATTTTTAAGCGCTTTTGTGCTGTTCTAGTGAACATAGCAAAACATGTGATACCCCTATTTCGCCCAAATTATTGGGGTACGGTTTTGGGGTATTAGTGGCAGATATGTGAAAGGATACCCCACTTGGCCCTTTCCGAATTCGCAATTCGCAAAGCCAAACCCAGTGAAAAACCATACAAATTGTATGACGCACTCGGATTGTTCCTCCTCGTCAATCCCAGTGGTTCAAAGCTGTGGCGGCAAAAATACTCCTATATGGGCAAAGAGCGGCTGCTGAGCTACGGTGCGTATCCAGCCGTCTCCCTCGCCAAGGCCAGACGTAAGCGGGATGAAACTCGCGAGCTACTTGCCGAAGGCACAGATCCGGCAGCTCAAAAGAGACTTGATAAATTGGAAGCTGAACTGGCTTCCCGGACCACATTCAAACTGGTCGCTGAAGAATATATTGAAAGTATGTCTGAGCGTGAGCTAGCGCCAGCGACGATGCGCAAGAAGCGATGGTATCTGCTGGACCTCGCCAAGCCAATCCATAACAGACCGATCAACGACATCACGTCTGCGGAACTCCTGTACCTCCTCAAGAGCATTGAAAAGAGTGGTCGACGAGAGACCGCCAAGAAGATGCGCGGAGCATTGTCGGGAGTGTTCCGTTTGGCCATCGTCACGTTGCGGGCTGAGAATGATCCCACCTTTCCACTGCGGGATGCCCTACTGCCACCTAAGGTGACCGGCCGCGCGGCGATTACCGATGAGAGGCAGTTCGGAAAGCTGCTACGCAGCTTTGATGAATTCACCGGCTGGCCGATCATCGTGGACTCCATGCGATTTCAGATACTCACCATGACGCGGCCCGGTGAAACCCGAGGCGCCAAAAAGGGCGAGTTTGACCTGGAGAAACGCGTTTGGACCATTCCGGCAGAACGGATGAAAATGCGCCGTGAACATAAGGTACCGCTATCTCAGCAGGCGATGGTGATCGTGGAAGCAAACTGGCCGACGATTGATGGCATAGAATTGCTCTTTCCATCACTGGTTTCAAACCGCAAATGGCTTTCGGAGAATGCATTCAATTCCGCGCTTCGGCGAATGGGGTGGTCGAAGGAGGAGGTGTCAACGGCGGTGCAAAAACCTGCCACTGGGGCGGAGCAAAAGCAGGCCAGTTTGGGGTTCGCGCCTTGGAGCGTGTGGCCCTCAAATAGCAAGCACGTTCCATGGCGCATTGGCCGTCAGGCCACTCCTGTTTTGATTATTTCCGAGCTGTCTTGCTGCGCGCGCGGCGCCGGCTGCGGCGGTAGCTTGCGCCGTTCATTCGCCGCATGTTCACATGATGGGTCGTCCGGT
>JAAEOP010000911.1 GCA_024223125.1 Chloroflexota bacterium | reverse complement strand
TTCCTGGCCCAACGCCCCATAGCGTCCATATTTGTGGACGGCCTGAGTCATTGTTACAAAGTTTTCCGGGGGAATACCTTCCATGATGCTGGTTGAAGAGCCCAGTACATAACCTCCACCGGGAGCCGCGTTGATGCAATACTCTTTGACTCGTTCCTCGATTTCTTCTTTAGTGCCGTAGGCTAACAAAGCCGTGGGAATATTACCCACCAAAGCCATCTTGCCCGCCCACTTTTTCCTGACTTCAAACATATCGTTGGATTCAGGTTCAATGGGGTGGGCAATATCAAAACCGATGTCATATAGAATGGGCAAGATATTGTCCATCTTGCCGTCGGTGTGCATGGCAAACAGTTTGCCGCGCGCTTTGGCCGGGGCAATCAATTGCTTCATCCGGTGGGGAAATATCTCCATAAACATATCGGGATGAATCATCAAGCCGGAATTGTGTCCAATATCATCATTGACCAGGAAAAAGGCCAGGTCATCGGCAAAATTTTCGCATACGGCGTTCATTACTTTAATTTGATGCTCCAGCAGAATGTCCATCAACTTTTCCAGAAAAGGACGGTCATCATAGAACATGTAGAACGAGTCGCTTACCCCAACGGCCAGCATTGTGCTGTCAAAGAATGAGGTAAAATTGGCAAAAACGCCCACCCCGGTGCCCTGAGCCGCCTTGAGATAGCGTTCCACATATTTAAGCTGATCGCTAATGGGCATTGGCGGTTCCAGGTCATCCATATCCGCCTCGGATTTTATTGAGCCGTCAACATAGTGCTCGGTCCCGTCTCGGGCCATTTTGAAGACGTTGTTGGGTCGCCAAGAGAAGTTGCAGACCACGGCATCCATACCCAACCGTTCGGCGAATACAATGTGGTCTTCGGGCGAAATGGACTGGCCCCCAACGCTGGCATCA
>JAAEOP010000910.1 GCA_024223125.1 Chloroflexota bacterium | reverse complement strand
GATTTCTGAATGGATGCGTGAACTGGGTATCCCGGTGGAATCCGAGTTGACTGGTTTCAACACCATCTTGAATCCCGTCTTTGTGGACGCCGACTTTGATATGTACATCCTGGGTTGGAGCTTGACCATCTACCCGGATCATGTGTGTGATTTCTTCGCCAGTTGGAATGACACAGCCACCACCGGCAACTACAATACGCCTGGCTTCAACGACCCAGATTATGATGCGTTGTGTACAGAATTCCTGGCGGAAACAGATATCCAGAAAGCCATTGTAATGAACAAAGAATTACAGGCTGTTTTGGCTGAAAAATTGCCTTACATTCCTTTGTTTAACCGGCAATCTATTGATATGATTAACAGCCGGGTACAATTACCGTATACAGACGTGCTTGGCGGTATTGCCGACCAGGAAGGTATGCAAGCAGACGCTCAAGTAGTAAGCAAATAATTAAATCTGAGTTTCTTCGTAAGCTGAGATTTTAAGGTTGTCCTCCCGAAGAGCAGCGATCCCAAATCGCTTGCCTCTTCGGGAGGCTCTTTTGAATTTTCAAAAGGAGCGTAAATATGTGGAGCTTTTTGGGCAAACGCCTCGTGCAAATGATGATTACCCTGCTCTTATTCCAGGCCGCCACCTTTTTCTTAATTGACGCCCAACCGGGAGATGTGTCGGATTTACTGACAGGCAATCCCGAAATCCCCCCCAGTGAACGTGTTCGGCTTAAACAACAACTTGGTTTAGATGAGCCCGTCCATATACGTTTTGTGGCCTATGTGGTTAATTTTTATCAGGGGGACTGGGGCGTTTCTTTTACTCAATATCCCAAACCTGTAACCGAAATTATTGCTGAACGGCTACCGCGAACGCTGGTATTGTTTTTAACGGCTACTGTCGTTTCATTTTGGACAGGGTTTGTCTCCGGTAAATACCTTTCCTGGCGGCGAGGCGGTTTTGTTGAATACGGTTCGACAATCGGCGGCGTCGCTCTCTACACAGTATTTACCCCCTGGTTTGCCTTAATGATGATCTGGCTTTTTGCCGTAACGCTAGATTGGTTCCCGGCCGGCAAATTCCTGAGTCCTATCAAATGGATTGGCGCTCCTGTTGATGCCAACACTGTCTTTATCCGCATGATATGGACAACTATATTGGCCTCTTTGTTGGTGTTAGCCGGCGCTATTTTCTCCAATCGGGTGGAATCCCGCTTGCGTACGCCGGTGCGCGTTCTGACTTTGCTTTTAGGGGTAGGCGCTTTGTTTGCCTACTGGTATTTTAGCGGTCTGGGTGAATTTGCCTGGGATATTGCCAGTCATTTAGTTTTGCCGGTGTTAACCGTTACCCTGATTGCCTTTGGCGGCACCATGTTGCTAACCCGTACCAGTATGTTGGAAACATTGCGAGAAGATTACATCCTGACGGCGCGAGCAAAAGGATTATCTCAAAAGAAAATCCGGGATAAACATGCTGCTCGCAATGCACTGCTGCCAGTGTGGACCAGCCTGGTATTTGCTATTGGCTTTGCTGTCAGCGGTGGTATTGTTACCGAAAGTGTTTTCTCCTGGCCTGGTATTGGTCTAACATTGTTGAACGCTTCTATCAGTGAGGATATACCTGTAGCTATGGGAACCTTGACCATTATCGGTGTTATGGTACTGGTAAGTCATCTGATAGCCGATATTGGGTATGCTTTTCTCGACCCACGCATTCGCGTTCACTAATCGTAGAACGATTTGTTAAATCGTTCACATATAATTCAATAAATCGCACGTAACTACACAGGTCATTTCTACGAAGGCAGGAATCCACAACTTGGATACCCACCTTCGCGGGCATGACGGTCGGGAGAGACCTGTACAGTTACAATCGCACAACGTATGACACGGAGTTAATTATGACAAGTACGAGTACAACCCCAGCCCCGGTCGGTATAAAACATGATCCTATGTGGCGTATCCGGCTGCGCCTATTGGGAAAAAGTTTACGTACAAATTGGGGCCACTTTGTGGAAAATAAAGTCGGTATCATTGGACTGGGCGCTATTATTTTCTTTGGTTTGTTTGCGTTGGCTCATCCTGTTTTGATAAATACGATCTGGGCGGATGAAAAATCGGTGTATGATCCGATTGGTGGGCATGACATTACAATCGCTGTTCACCCGGCACCCCCTTCAGCCCGGCACTGGTTGGGTACAGATGCCAGAGGCACCGATGTTATGAGTCAACTAATGTACAGCACCCGCTTTGAATTTGCTTTGGGTGTTATGTCGGCCGTTGTGACAGTACTCATTGCCACCACAATCGGCGCGTTGGCTGCTTATTATGGCGGCATACTAGATACGATACTGATGCGCCTGGTTGATCTGGTGATTATGGTGCCAGCATTAGCCATTCTCATTGTCTTGAGCGCCCTGACGGAAGTTGGTATTGTGGAGTTAGCTTTATTCATTGGCATTCTATCAGGTTTTGGCGGCACAGCTATTGTCATCAAATCACAAGGGTTGGGTATTAAGGTAAAGCCGTATATTGAAGCCGCCCGTGTAGCCGGCGGCGGCAGTGGGCACATTATTTTTAAGCATATGATACCGAATCTCATGCCTATCGCTTTGTTGTATATGATGTTTGTGGTAACCGGCGCTATCTTTACCGAAGCGGTCCTCTCATTTTTTGGATTAACGGAAATTGATATGAGTTGGGGTATTATGATCAACCTGACGTCAAACTTTGGCTATCTGCTGCGCTTTGACACCTGGTGGTTGATTTTCCCGGCTAGTCTGGCAATTACAACATTATGCGCTGCCTTTTATCTTGTGGGCCGCGCTCTGGATGAAGTGGTCAACCCCAGGTTGAGAAGACGGTGATCAGTTTTCAGTAATCAGTATTCAGTTTTCCGAACAGTGAACACCGCACACTGCAAACTGGCAATTTTAGGGAAGAGGAAAGTACTACATGGCAAATGTATTATTGAATGTTGAAAATTTGACGATGCACTACACGACCCGTAAAGGGGATGTGTCGGCCGTGGATGATGTCTCTTTTCATTTGAGAGAGGGAGAATCCATTGGTCTGGTTGGAGAATCTGGTTGTGGCAAGACATCGGTAGCATTGTCATTGCTGAAGTTGCTGCCAGATAATGCCGAAATAAAGGGGGGGCATATCTGGGTAGGCGACGATCTGGATTTGGTACCGCTTACAGAAAAGGAAATGAATCAGGTTCGCTGGGACCGGATTTCTATGGTTTTCCAGGCGGCGATGAATGCACTGAATCCGGTTTACCGCGTAGAAGATCAAATTACAGAGGCGTTGGAGCATTGCTGGGGGAAAGTTTCCAGAGAGCAGGCGCGAGAGCGTATTGCCCAACTTTTTGAGATGGTGGGGCTGGACCCGGCTTTGATGAGCCGGTATCCACATGAATTTAGCGGGGGCATGCGCCAGCGGGCTATCATTGCGATGGCGCTGGCTTGCAGTCCAGATATTATTATTGCGGATGAACCCACGACGGCTTTGGATGTAATTGTACAAGATCATATCTTGCAGGAGTTGAAGAATGTCCAGGATAAACTGGGCATGAGTATGATCTATATTTCACATGATATTGCGGTGATTGCTGAGGTGAGCGACCGTATTGGGGTGATGTACGCCGGCCGTATGGCCGAAATGGCCTCAGCAACTGATATATTCAAACGGCCGCAGCACCCGTATACCGTCTCTCTTATGTCTGCTTTCCCCAGCATACGAGGAGAAAAAACAGAATTGGTTGTGGTCGCTGGCGAACCGCCTGATTTGCTTTTCCCGCCGTCTGGCTGCCGTTTCCATCCGCGATGTTCTTATGCCACAGAAATATGCAGAAAAGATCAGCCTCCTTTTGAAAACAAGGGAAATGAACATTATGTTGCTTGTTGGAATCCTGTGGAGGTAGGCTGATGGCTGAAACATTGATGGAAGTACAAAATTTGACCAAATTATTCCCGGTGGGCGGGGGTGTTTTTAAGCGTACAAATAGTTTTATTCATGCCGTAGATGGCCTCTCTTTCACCATTGCTGCGGGTGAATCGTTGAGTTTGGTGGGGGAGTCTGGCTGTGGCAAAACGACGACGGGTAAATTGATGGTGCGTTTGTATGAACCGACCGACGGCCGTATCCTTCTCCGCACCAATGACGCCAGCGGGGTTATGGAAGATGTAGCCCACGTCAAAGGTCGGGCCATGAAAGGATTCCGCAAGCGGGTACAAATGATCTTTCAGGACCCCTTTGAATCCATCAACCCGCGCCTGACCATCTACGACACCGTAGCCGAACCCCTGGTTGTGCAAGGCATTGGCACCCCATCTGAACGAGAAAATCGGGTAGCCACTTTATTGGAAACAGTGGGTTTGACCCCGGCCACCAGCTTCATGTTCCGTTTTCCCCACGAGTTATCTGGTGGGCAGCGACAGCGGGTAGCGATTGCTCGCGCTCTGGTGGTGGAACCAGATTTTGTCGTGGCCGATGAGCCGACATCTATGTTGGATGTGTCTATTCGCACCGGTGTCATGAATCTGATGAGTGAATTGGCCGCTGAGTATGGCGTTAGCTACCTGTACATCACCCATGATCTGGCGGTAGCCCGCTACATGACTAACAATCTAGCGGTGATGTATCTGGGTAAAATTGTGGAACAAGGGGAGACGGAAGAGGTGTTAATGCACCCGCAGCACCCGTATACGCAGGCTTTAATTTCGGCCGTGCCCGTACCCGACCCTACCTTTCAGCGCGAAGCTATTCCCATTAAGGGCAGCGTTAGCACCCCCATTGACCCGCCGCCAATGTGCCGTTTTTACGCCCGTTGTCCCATTGCTGATCAATTCTGCAAAGACAACCCGCAGCCGGCGCTTGAGGACAAGGGCGGCGGTCATTTGGCGGCCTGTTATAAAGTGTGATCAGTATTCAGTTTTCAGTGGTCAGTAAAATCATACTGCACACTGAAAACTATACACTGATTAATTACTGGGGGTGGGAGAGAAACCAATCATACAGGGCCGGGTCACGGTAGGCGCGGGTGAATGTTTCCAGATGGCCTGTGTCTGGGTAAAGTGTCCATTTCACATCCCCATTGCAGGATTCTTTGAGAGTGTCAGCGTAAATTTCAGATATGCGCGGTTCTGAAATATTGTCCTGGGCGCCGTGAATTGCCCAAAGGGGAACGTCTTTGAGGATGCAGAGTGTTTCCAGGGGGGGAAACTCGGCGATACGATAACCGCTGCCGGAAATAGAGGCTACGGCCGTAAACTTTTCAGGATACGCTGTCGCCATAAACCAGGTCCCATATCCTCCCATACTCAAGCCAGTCAGGTAAATACGATCTGTATCAACCTGATATAAATCTGCTACTTCATCAATTACCGCATTGATCAATACCGGTATATCTCCGCTCCACCAAGTATTGCCGGGCAGCGCCTGGGGCGAGATGACGATGAAGGGGAAATCGGCCGGTTGGTCGCCCTGGTTTAAGACTTCAGGCAGCCCAGACCCCATCATCCAGGCAGAGTCATTATTTTCATAACCTGAACCGTGCAAGAAAACGATGAGCGGCCACTCTTTATCTGGCTCTTCGCCGTACCCCTGCGGCAGATAAAGTAGATATTCCATTTGACTGTGGGTGGGGGTTACACCTTCGGCTAGTTGGGAAATGTCATAGGCTGCCTGTAATTGGACACCTGTCTGGTATTGAATGGTTGGTTCTGGGGCCGCGTTACTACAAGCTGCCAAAAAGATTGTCAGAATTATGAAGATGATGATACGCCAATTCATTATTAGTACTCCGTGTGGTTGGTGGTTGGTTGCAGGTGGTTTGTACCAGCCACCAACCACTAACAACCAGCCACTTTCATTTTATGGCTGAAATGGTTCAGATGGGGTGAGCGTCTGCGGCGGGGCTTCATCCCAGGCGATGAGACCGGCACAGGATTCAATGGCTTGCTCGGCCGTTTCTTCTTG
>JAAEOP010000909.1 GCA_024223125.1 Chloroflexota bacterium | reverse complement strand
CGAGGGCAATAACCGGGCTGCCGAGCTGGCGAAGGGTCGCTATCTGGTTTTTCTAAACCAGGATACGATAGCCCACTATGATTGGCTGGCAGAAATGGTGCGCGTCATGGAGAGTGATTCCTCAATCAAGGCTGGTCATGCTGTTGGGTGTCAACTTCACGACGGATATATGGAGCTTCAGGCGCACATTGAGCGCGGATATATTTGCGAGGTGTCCCGGTTTGGTACCGTTATTCCGGTAGAAATATCTTTACCGCTTGAACCGATCCTCACCCTACACCTGGGCGGAGGATCCATGATTCTGGACCGAGATGTCGTGGCAGAACTGGAATATATCTTTGATCCTTCTTTCAATGCTTATTGTGAAGACCTGGATTTGGGGTTACGGCTCAATGGATTGGGACATCAGGTGGTGTTTGTGCCCACGGCCGTTTGCTACCATGATCGTAAAGGGCGCGCCAAACCAACCCGCAAAACTATTCAGCGCACTGCTCTGGCCACCAAGAACCGCTTCCTGGCCTATATGAAAAACATGTATGCAGATGAGTTTTTACTCACACTGCCCTTCTTGTATTTAGGATCAATCACAAAAATGAGTACGATGGTTCCTAACCGACTCAACCGTATAATTTATGCGCTGGGGCTGATGCCGTTTACAGGCTACTATCTGCTAAAAGCATTATGGCAAATGCCGCGTTATAAAGATGACCGCAGACGGATATTAAATAGCCGTGACTCTCACCACGGCCGTCGCTGGTTACTCAATGAATTAAAAAAGAAAGGCGAGGGAAAAAACGACATTGTCCTCACCTACTGAGTCCACACTGCCAACGTCGCGCCGATTCCAGACATTTCGAGCCCTGCGTCACCGTAACTTTCGCCTGTTCTGGCTGGGGCAAATTGTTTCCCTAACCGGTACCTGGATGCAAACAATAGCGCAAGGCTGGTTGGTATACGAACTGACTGATTCCCCATTCATGTTGGGGTTGGTCAACTTCATCTCCCTGGTTCCCGTTGTGCCCGTTTCCCTGGTAGCCGGCGTCATCAGCGACCGCTTCTCTCGCCGCACCATCGTTCTCATCGCCGAGATTATCCTTTTGCTTCAGGCCGCAGTTCTGGCTTTATTAATCTTGACCGATGTTATTCAAGTGTGGCATCTCATGCTGCTGAGTTTTGTTTTAGGCGCGGCGGTCGCTTTGGAACAACCGGCTCGTCTAGCCCTGGTTGTAGATATGGTAGGCAGAGAAGATTTATCTAACGCTATTGCCTTAAATTCGGCCGTGTTCAACGGTGCGCGTATTATCGGCCCGGCCGCGGCCGGGCTGTTAGTGGCTGCGGTTGGCGTGGCTGGCTGTTTTATCCTCAACAGCGCTACCTACCTGGTTGCCATCATTACCCTGGTATTCATCAAACTACCGCCCCACATTAAACCAGAAACGCCCTTAAAAGTTGGTGGCAGCATGGTCAGCGGATTCAAATATGTTTGGGGCAACAAGACAGTGCGCGCCCTCATGGCTATTGTTACTGTGACCAGTTTCTTTAGTCTCTCATTTGTTGTATTGGCAACCATATTTGCCAGCGACGTACTTGACGCTGGGCCAACCGGATTGGGCTTTTTGATGGCCGGGGTAGGTATAGGGGCTGTCATCGGCGCGTTGATTGTTGCCAATTTGCAGGCTGGGCATCGGGGTAAATGGTTAACCATTGGCAATGTCATCGGCCCGGCAATTCTCATCTTATTTGCCCTGTCCAGCTCCTTCGCTATAAGTTTTATTTTAATTGTTTTGGTAGGTATAAGTAACGCCATCCGCCAGACATTAGCCACCAGTCTCATTCAGATTACAACGCCGGAAGAATATCAGGGCCGAGTAATGAGCATCTTCAACCTGCTGTTTAATGGTATGTCCCGCCTGGGCAATCTGGGCGTTGGGGCGGCCGCTGAGGTGACAGGCGTCGCCGCAGCAGTTGGTTTAGGGGCAGCAGGCAGCCTGGCATGGGGTGTTTTTGTTCTCTGGCGGCTGCGCTATGTACGCGATTTACCTTAAATACAGGTCTCTGTATAGCTACAAAAATTTTCGCTAAAAAACGGGTTAGATATGTTAGGTAAAGGAAAAACAGATAGTAACTATACAGCTACTACTCGACTGTCATACCCGCGAAGGCGGGTATCCAAGTTGTGGATTCCTGCCTTCGCAGGAATGACCCGTATAGTTACAACAGATAGTCCAAAACGAATACAACGGGCGTCTTTCTTGCTGCTGGTTATGGTTGTTATGTTGGCGAGTTGTAAACCGGAGCCGCAACCTTCTCCGGCGCCGTCAACGGAACCTTCCCCAACCAACACGGCCGAACCAACGCCATCTAAAACCGCTACGGCCGTCTCCTTCCCACCACAAAACACACCCACATCCAGTCCCATTCCCCAACCCAGCTCCACGCCAACAGACGCATCACCGCCACCGGTAGAACCAACGGCCACAACGCCAGCCGCAGCCTGGGCAAACTGCATTGGCGCAGCGGCCGGCGGCGGAAACCCACCACAGAACACGCAAGATTTACATATCCAGATCAACATCCCCTTAATGCAAACCTACGAACCCGTTTTAGCGTTCTTCAACCAACATGCCCGCGAGTGCGATGGTCTGGGTATGCTCGGCCGTTTTGCTGAGCGCGTCCCCTGGCAAGAGATGGTTGGCGACCTGCCCAACGGAATTTTATTTTACAGTTTACCTTCTTTGGCGCTGGCTCAGGAAACGGCCGACATCTGGACCGACGACGTAGATTGGTTTGCTTACGAAATGACCTTTGCCGAGCGCACCCCCAGCGAAGAACATAGTGTCCCGGCCCAAACCAGCCAGGCAGCCCTGCAATTTGCCAGAGATCACGACCTGGTTTATTTTGTTACGCCCGGCCGTCCTGTTACCAAAAGACACGCCGCCGAACTGGCCCAATACGCCGACGTGTACGGATTACAAGCACATGGGCAGCTGCGCGATTCACCGCAAACCTTTATCCAACTGGTCAAAGATACCTCGCAAGAAATTCGGGCCGTCAACCCGGATATTTTGCTCTACGTAGCCGTTAATACAGATGAGCCGGAAGATGATCCCCAGGCTACCTATGAAATAATCACCCAACTGCTGGGGCACATTGACGGTGTATTTATTGTGACATCGAGCGAAGCAGATTCGATGGAAAAATTGGAAACATTAGTAAGTTTATTACGAGAAGAATAATAGGATTTAACTATGCAATCAACAGAACAATCTAAAAAACGCCCCCGCGTGTTAATTATTGGCCTGGACGGGGCTACATTTGATCTGATACGGCCGTGGGTCGCTCAAGGTCATCTGCCCACATTCAAGCGTTTAATGGCCGAAGGCACGTGGGGTGAACTGAATGTAGAACTGCCCCCCGGAACCGTGCCCAATTGGCCCTCCTTTGCCACCGGTAAAAACCCCGGCAAGCACGGCCTCATCTGGTGGGTAAAGCGAGACCCAGACACGGGCGACTTTGCCGTAGTCAGTTCGGCCGATTTGCGCGGGCAGACCATGTGGGACATTGCTGCCCAGCATGGCTTGCAAGTAGGCGTCGTTAACGTGCCCGTGACATACCCGCCGCTGCCGGTAAATGGATTTTTGATCAGTGGTCTGCTTACACCGCCTACCACGCAAAACTTCACCTACCCAGAGGATCTGCACGAAGAATTACAGGCTAATGTGGGCCAATACCGCGTCTTTCCCCAAGAAATGTACCGTTCGGGTAATGAAGCCGCCTATTTGGACGACTTGCACCACACCCTGGAGACACGGTTTCAAGCGACAAGCTACCTACTGCAAAACAAACCCTGGGACCTGTTTGCCGTCGTGTTTGGGGCCACAGATTGGGTCATGCACGCTTTTTGGAAATACCATGATCCCACGCATCCTTACCATGATCCGGAAGCGGCAAAGCAGTACGGCAATGCCATTCGCAGCATTTACGAACACATTGACAAAGCCCTGGCCGAACTCCTGGAACTGGTTGATGAGAACACATCCGTCATCATCATGTCCGATCATGGCGCCGGCCCCGGCATAGCCAAAAGTATGCTCAACAACTGGCTGCTGGATATCGGCCTGCTGAAATTGAAACAGACGCCCAAAAGTCGGATCAAACATCTGTTATTCCGATTAGGCTTCACTCCGGAGAATGCTTATCCCCTGGTTTCCCGGCTGGGGTTGCTCAACGTCAAAGTCAAACGACGGATAGACCCGCGCCGCAAAGGAAAAACCAGTCCCGTGCGCCGTGTTTTCCTTTCCTACAATGATGTGGATTGGTCGCGCACGAAGGCGTATACTTTTGGCGGCATGGGTCAGATTCACATTAACGTCAAGGGACGCAATCGTCTGGGCTGCGTGGAACCGGGCGTAGAATACGACGAGCTTTGCGATACCATCATCAAGCGGGTGATGGAGATCAAAATTCCCAACTCAGATCAATCATTTGTGAAGCGGGCTTACCGGCGCGATGAACTGTATCACGGCGAACACAACGATAAAATGCCGGATATTGTTTTGCTGCCCAGCGATATGGGTTATCTGGATTCAGGGATGGAGTTTTTCTCAAACCATCTATTTTCCCAGTTAGACGCAAATTCGGGGGCGCATCGCACCAATGGCGTGTTTATGTTGTTGGGACCTCATGCCCAACCCGCTCAGGAATTGGAAGGCGTCTCCATCCGTGATATTGCCCCGACAGTGTTGCATTTACTAAGTTTACCGGTTCCAGATAATATGGACGGCCGTGTCGCCACCCAGGCCCTCAAAGCAGAATTTCTAGCCGAACGGCCGATTCAAATAGTAGCCGCTGCAGACGAACCCGAACAAGATCAACGCACCGGTTTTGCTTCAGACAATGAAGAAGAATTGATCCGCAAACGTCTGGCAAGTTTGGGGTATTTGGATTAGGGAATGAGATTGGAGAATGGGAGATTACGAGATTGGAGATTGGAGATTGAGAGATTGCACTAATCTCTAATTTCCAATATGGAGAATTTTATGTCACAACCTACCAACGAAAACAACGGCCGCCGGGTCATGGTTATTGGCTTAGACGGCGCCACCTTTGATTTGATTCGTCCCTGGGCAGAGCAAGGTTTATTGCCCACCTTTTCGCGCCTGATGGAGGAAGGGGCATACGGCCCATTAACAACCATTGTGCCCCCTTTAACCGGCCCAGCCTGGATTTCGTTCTTGACAGGCAAAAATCCCGGTAAACATCGCATATATGATTTTGTCGGCCGTTCGGCCGCCAGCTATACCGGCGCGCCCGTCAACGCCAGCCAACGGGATGGCGATAGTTTGTGGGCCATTTTGAGCCAGGCTGAAAAACAGGTGGGCGTTTTCATGGTTCCCGTCACCTACCCGCCAGAGCCAGTGAACGGCTTTATGGTCACGGGCATGATGACGCCGACGAGCGCCACCGATTTCACCTACCCGCTCGAACTGGCTGTTGAATTGAAAGCGGCCGTACCCAACATGACCATCGCCCCCGAAGGATTAGCCCACCCCCTGGGCCGCGAACCGGAACTGGTACAAGGCTTAGACAACCTCAGCAATATGATGATGGATGCGACGCGGTATTTACACGGCCGTTACCAACCCGACTTCTACATGGCCGTCTTCAAAGAACCAGACGTTGCCATGCACTGGTTATGGCGCTACATGGATGAAACCCATCCCTGGTATGTGGAAACGGCCGACGACAGCCTACGCCAGGGATTGCTCAACGTTTACCGCCGCATGGATGAATGTGTGGCCGAACTTCTGCAAATGGCCGGCGACGACACGTTGGTCATCCTCATGTCCGATCACGGCGCCGGCCCACTGGACACTTACTTCCACGTCAACAGCTGGTTGGCTGAAACCGGCTTTCTACAATTCAAAAAGGATCCATTCACTCAGGTCAAACGACTCCTGTACAAGCTGGGCGTCACCCCTATCAATTTGTACAAGTTGATCATGAATTTACGCCAGGGCAAACAGGTAGCCAATACGATGCAACATCGAAAAAAATCGGCGCTCTCAATGCTGCGGAAAATTTTCCTCTCCTTCGACAGCGTAGATTGGTCCCGAAGCCGTGCCTACAGTCTGGGCAACTTCGGCCAGATTTACGTGAACCTGAAAGGGCGTGATCTGCAAGGCATCGTCAACCCCGGTGAGGAATATGAACAGGTCATTCAGGATTTAACAGAACGGTTGGAAAACCTCATCAATCCACACACCGGTAAACCCATTCCCGGCAAAGTGTACCGCCGCGAAGAGATTTATCATGGCGAACATTTAGAGGAAGCGCCCGACCTGATCTTTATGCCCGACGATCTGCGGATCAATGGCTTTGGTCTATTTCAATTCCCCTCCAAATCCTGGTTAGCGCCCACATTTGATCGCTCTGGAGGGCATCGGATGGATGGCATTGTAACCTTTGCCGGCCCTGGGGTGCGGTCCGGGAAACAGATTGAAGGGGCGAAACTTATTGATCTGGCGCCTACCATTCTGGCAGCTATGGGTGTCCCTATTCCTGATGATATGGACGGCCGTGTCCTGGCCGAGGCTCTTGACGACGATTATTTCGCTGAACGGCCGATTCGCTACGCTACTGCCGAAAAAATCACCTCACAGCAACGGGTAGATTATTCTGCAGAAGACGAAGAAGAAATCAAAGAACGGCTGCGCGGTCTAGGCTACATGGCCTGATATGACGGATGACGGATGATGGAAACAAGGAAACTGCAATGATAAAACGAGTAATGGTTATCGGGCTGGATTCGGCCCCGCTGGAATTGTTGGAACCCTGGATGGAAGCGGGTGAACTGCCTAACTTGAGTCGGTTGGCAACAGAGGGAAGTATGGGTGTGCTGAACTCCACCTTTCCCCCTCTCAGCCCGGCCGCCTGGAGTTCCTTTGCCACTGGCATGAACCCCGGCAAACATGGCGTTTATGATCACGGCTACCGGCAGCCGGGTAGCTACCGCATTGTGCCCACCAATGCCCTGCGCCGCGGCGGCAAGACAGTCTGGCAATTGATTAGCGAACAAGGCGGACGGGTAGGCGTCATCAATGTGCCCGAAACATATCCGCCGGAGCCGCTAAATGGGTTCATGATCACTGGCATGACCACCCCGTCGGAGGAGTCGGAATGGTGTTACCCAGCGACGTTGAAAGAGGATTTGGAAACGGCAATGGGTGGCTACCAAATTTACGGGGCGCGGTCAAAAGAAAATTTAGACCTGTCGCTGGCCGGTATGCACGAGACAATTCCTATGCGGATGAAAGCGGCCGCCCATCTCTGGAAAAATTATGCGCCAGAATTCATGATTTTGGTTTTCATGGAAACGGATGTGGTACAGCATAAGACCTGGAAATACATGGACTCATCCCACCCCCAATATGATGCGGACGGGGCGCAAAAATACGGCCGTGCCATCCTGGATGTATATAAACAAATTGACGACCATTTGCCGCTTTTATTAGATCAGGTTGATGAGGAAACGGCCGTTATCATCATGTCCGATCATGGCGCCGGGCCGATTGATAAATGGTTAAACCTGAACAACTGGCTGGTACGAAAAGGGTTTCTCCGGCTTAAAACTGCACCATCCTCCCGTCTGCGCTACCTGCTCTCTCGCCTCGGTCTAACCCCCAACAACGCCTACAAACTGATCGCCAGGCTGCAACTGGGCGTCACCGACCGCGTGGCCGACCAAACCAAGAAAAAATCTTCCATCAGGCAGGCCAACCCCTTGATGCGCCTCTTCCTCTCCTTCGCCGATGTGGATTGGAGCCGCACCCGTGCCTACACGCTGGGTGGCAATTTGACCGGCCTCTGGATTAACCTGGAAGGACGTGAGCCGGAGGGGGGCGTGGCTCCGGGTACGGAATATGAGCGGCTGCGCGACAAATTGATTAACGAACTACAAGATTTGTGCGACCCGGACGATGGGCAACCTATTGCCACGGCCATTTACCGCCGCGAAGAAGTATACGATGGACCATACGTAGAACGCGCTCCCGATATTCTGTTTGAAACACGAGACGAACAATACGTCGGTTTTGGTATTCAGGAATTTGTAACCAACGCCATCGCCGAACCGTCTCCCGTTTTCAGCGGCTGCCATCGCCGCGCCGGTATGGTAATTTTGCACGGTCAACCATTCCGTCAGGGTGTGAGCCTGAGCCAACAAGACATCATGGACGTAACGCCAACTATCCTCCATTTGCTAGGTTACAGCGTGCCTGAAGACATGGATGGGCAAGTGATGACCGAAGCGATGAATCCTGCTTTTTTGGATGATTTCCCCATTCGCTTTTCTAGCGCGACCTGGCAACCTTCTAAAGATGACGAATCCCGGTTCTCCGAAGGCGATGAGGAACGTGTAACGGAACGTCTGAGGAGCCTGGGGTATTTGTAACTACCTAGACCTGCAAGGTCTGGAAGAAGAATAATGAATAGTGACAATGAATTGTGAACAATGAATCCTTCGACAATTTCAGAGCCTGCATTGGAAATGACAGGATTCTGAACGGCGAATGAATCCTCACTTCACAATTCATTATTAATTATTCACAATTCATTATTATCTGTTTATCGGCAATCTTTTGTCGATGTTGGCGCGTAAGCGCCTAGTACAGGTTGGCATAAATGCGTGTGCAATAAATAATGCAAACTGCCAACCTGTTTAAGTACAGCGCGAAACTATTTAGATGCACACGGACTTGCGCCGCGCTGTACTAGGTTAGAGAACGAATGTATCGGAAATTATTGTCAAAAGCACGGCCGTTTGCCAGTCTCATTGTTATCCTGGTTCTAGGCTCCTTATACCTGCTGGCACGTAATTGGGTGATTGCCCAATTCCCTTTCTTGGCGCTGCTGATTTCCTTTGCTTTGTTTCTCTTGCCAGGTACGGCCGTAGCCATCTTCCTCGCCCCCGACGAAAATTGGATAGAACGTCTGCCTCTGTCCCTGATTCTAACCCAGGCGCTCATGGCAATTCCCGGCCTCATCATCCTCAGCCAACACCTGAACCAGACTGTTCAGGTGTGGATGTTTGTGGGCGTGACAGGGGTTGTTCTTATTCTTACGGCCGTGTTCGCCCTACGCCGCCCCCCTGACGCCCCGGCTGCGGTAGATCCCATCCCCCGTCCCCTGCTGATTGTTCTGTTGGTTGGGGCCGCTCTTGTTTTTCTCGTTTCATACAACACCCCAATGATCGGTGATGATTGGGTTGGTATGCCCTGGATGTGGCACTTCCAAACGGCCGACAACATTATGGCCACATCTCCCTATCATGGCATTGCCCTGCCCACCAATGTACGCCAGGAATTTGGGGTGATGGCCTTAAACACAGCTCTGATCAACCGCTTTTCCGGGTTGGAGCCAATCTACTTCTATACCCATTTGCGGCCGTTGGTCACTTTGCTGGCCGTCATTGCCTTTTTCCGATTGAGTCACAGCCTGATTCGGCGGCGCGATGGAGCCGCTTTTATGACCACGCTGTGGATCATTGTCATGTTGGCTTCATTGGGGAAGGGAGAAAGTGGGCTTGATTTAGTGGGGCGCATCGTTCAAGACAAGTTTTTTCTCCGTTACATTGTCTTGCCATTGGGTCTGGGCGCGTTAATGGACTATTTCTATGCCCCTAATAGGCGGCGCTTGCTTCTCTTTGGCATTATTTGTTGGGCCGCTGGAACCACCCATCCGATGGGGCCAATCCTCATCGGCCTGGCGGCCGGAGCTTTTGGCCTGATCCATCTACTCTGGGAACGGGATCGCCAGACCCTCTTTCGTCTGCTAGGTGTGGGGGTGTTGATTGCTCTGGGGATGAGCATACCGATGCTGCAATTCATCCGCGCACAGGACTCTTCGTTGGCTTTCTCTGTCACCGGCAGCTCACTTGATCCGAATTATGTAAACCGGGTTCGCCTGGCTACGCACGCTTATCGTTTGTGGTTTTTTGAAAACGGCCGTTTCATCCTCCATCCTGCCATCTTTCTAAAACCGCAAACAATTCTGGCGGTGGCAACCTTACCCTTCTACTTGTGGGCATCGCGCCGCAATCTGGCCGCCCGGCTGCTGGTGGGCGCTTTTGTTATGCCCTTTGCCCTGCTTTATCTGCCGCCAACGGCCGCCATTTTAGGCAAGCTGGTAACGCCCTGGCTGCTGTGGCGGCTGGCCTGGGTTCCGCAGTTGGCTGCCTGGCTGATGCTGGCAATCGGCTCCTGGGTTGTTGTGCAGTGGATCGGCCGTAAATTTGCCAATCGCACCCCCAAAGCCAGTATGATTATGCCCCTGATTGGAATCGCCATCGCCGTCATCATCTTTGCCCCCACCCTCAAAACCAGCTACAGCTTTGCCAATGACCTGCACAGCAACCCCGACGTATCTGGCTGTCTGGCGCCAGGAACTGTGCTGCAAAAAGCGGCCGCCCAATTCACCGAAACCACCGTCATCCTGGCCAATCGCCGCGGTGATTTCTGCATTCCGGCCTATTCCCCGTGGGTAAAAGTCATCGAATACCGCGGCCCAGCCACCCTGACCCGATTTACGGCCGAACGCTACGATGAAGCGTGGCAGCGGTTGATGAGCATGGTCTTCTTCGACAATGCCACATACATCAATGATGGGTTTGCCGCCATTCTAGACCAGTACGATGTGCAATATATTCTCGTAGCCTCTGACCGGGCGCTTAATTTACAGATCAGCCATTTGCCGGGTTGGTTTACGCCGGTGGATCAGGCCGACGGTTACAATTTATATGCCGTCGCTGCTACACGGTCACCATCAAACATCATTGCCGGAAACAGCGCAGCAGCCCAGGCAGATTGGGACACGGCCGCAACCCATTTCCTGGCCGCCCTGGAAGGATCAGAAGACGAACAACTGCTGGCACACATCGGCCTGGCCCAAGTTTATCTGGAAATGAGCCAGCTAGAATTGTCCGTACAGCAAATGGAACAGGCGGTTGCTATCGCACCAGAGGAAGGGGTCGCTCATGCCTGGCTGGCTGATACTTATATGGCCGCCAACCAAATAGAAGCGGCACAAACACATTATGAGCGGGCATATGAATTGATGCCCCAAACAGCCTCCATCGCCATCCGATTGGCTGAATTGTATCGCGCTCAAAATAAAGTAGAGGAGGCGCAACTGTTGTACGAAGCAGCGTCGGCTATGCAAACGGCCGCTGGTTCCTCATCTTACTACCAAACTTTGGGGAAGCTTTACAACCGCGCCGACTGGCACGATGAGGCTATCGCCGCTTTCCAACAAGCCATCGAATTGTCGCCCAAAAATATGGAGCCGCGCATTATGCTGGGCAATGCCTACCTGGCACAGGGCGATTTGGAGCAGGCAGAAGAGGCATTTCAGCAGGCGCTTAATTTTGATCGTTGGAGTTATGGGCCGCTTCTGGGGTTAGGGCAAGTACATGCCAAACGAGGTGAGAGTGACCAGGCGATTGCCTTATTTACGCAGGCTGTGAAATTGGATCCGGCCGGGGATACCGCCCATACGCTGTTGGCGGCCGAACTCAAATCGGCCCAGGGAACAGAAGAAGCGGTTCAGAGTATACAAGGACTGCTGAGTTATGAGCTGCAAATGCCAGCAGCGTTGAATGCGTTAGCGGGATTGTATGTGGAAGACGGCCGGTACGATGAAGCCCAATCTCTCTACCAAACGGCTGTTAGCGGGGATCCGCTTGGCGTTGCCAACTACCTGCTGGGCATCGCCGAAACCCATTATCAAGCTCAGAACTACGACAACGCCATCACCAGCTACCAACAAGCAGGAGAGCTGGGCGCTGTGCCCATTGCCGTTTATATGGGGTTAGCCCCTATCTACCAGACGCAAGGACAAATGGAGTCTGTTGTGGGGCAATATTATCAGGCCGTGCGCCAGATGCCTCACTCCGCCGGGACGCACATGGCTCTGGGCAGCAGTTTCAGCGCTTTGGGACAGTGGCAAAACGCAATTCACGCTTACCAGACGGCCGTCAATTTGGAACCCGATGCAACCCTGGCTTACCTGGGCTTAGGGGATGCTTACCAGGCGCTCGGTCAGTTTGAAACGGCCGCAACCCAATACCAACACGTCGTCACCCTAGAACCTGAACTGGCGGTCGGTTATTTACGGTTGGGTCAGCTAAATGAAAACCAGGGCCAGATTGAAGAGGCCGGGGCTTTTTATGAGCAAGCGGTCGCGGTGGCTCCAGACTCGGCGGCCGCTTACGTGGCCCGCGGCATTTACTTGCAGGGGCAGGGCAATTTGAACCAGGCAATTGCCGATTTTGAACAGGCCACACAAGTTGATCCTGAAAATACAGAGGCGTATGTAGCTTTGAGCCGCGCTTTGCAGGCGCAAGGTGAGCGCAACGCAGCGGCAACAGCGCTTGAAAACGGGATAGCAGCCACAGTGGACAACGCCTCCCTTTACAGCGGCCGGGCCGAAATCGCTCGCGCTGCCGGCAGCCCAACCGAGGCGTTAATGTGGCTGGAACGGGGATTAGAAGCCAATGAAGAGTCAGCCCGCGCCTATTTTGCCCTGGCGGTGGCCTACAAGCTGCAAGGCGAGTGGGATATTGCCATTGACAATTACCAAGAAGTGTTGACGCTGGAACCAAAATTACTGGGAGCCACTATTCAACTGGCCGGTTTGTATGAATTGTTGACCGATTATGCACCCGCCGCCGACACTTACCAATCAGTCATCGAGACTGCGCCCGCATCTGGTTGGGGCTATGTTTCATTGGGCAATTATTACCGGCGACAGGGAGATATTGAAGCGGCCGTTGCCGCCTACCAGCAAGCGCAGCAAATCGAACCAACCTATGTGAAAGCATACACATCTCTGGGCAATCTTTACGTCTTGCTTGAACAACCGGAAGCAGCCTTGGCCGAACATCAAGCCGCGCTGGTAGCCAACCCCTGGGCAATTAACGGCTGGACAGCCCTGGGTGACTACCATTGGCGCAGTGGGAATTTGACTGCGGCCGAAGAAGCGTACCAACATGCCCTGGCGCTGAAACCGGGAGCCATCCCCCTTTGGCTGAATCTGGCCCAACTCTACGAACAACAGCGCCAGATAGATGAGGCATTGGCCACTTACCAACAAGCGTTGGACATCGAACCGGGGAATGCGGCTATCTGGTGTGCCTTAGGGCAAACTTATGTCAGCCAGGGAAATCTGGAAGAGGCAGAAAAAGCTTATCAACAAGCGCTGGCTTTTGATAAGAATGAAATCGGGGCTTATATCGGCTTAGGTTTGGTTTACCAACGCCAGGGTAAATGGGATAAGGTGGCTGACGCCTACCAAACGGCCGCTCAGGCGGATACTGTGCAGTCGAGCGGCTATCAAAGTCTGGCGGCGCTTTTGGCCGCGCAAGGCGACTTGTCCGGAGCCATTGCCGCTTATGAACAAGCGCTGGCTGCCAATCCGTCTGATGTGGGGTCGTATCGGGGATTGTTTGGTCTATATACGCAAAGGGGTGATTTTACGGCCGCCCAAGAGATGCTGGTGACGGCCGTAGACATCGCCCCCGGTTCCGGCATTATTTATGAAGCATTGGGCAGTTTTTATGTGAGTCGGGGGCAGTTAACAGAAGCTGAAGCAGCCTATCAGCAAGCGTTATCTTTGCCCGGCAACCGTGCCAATCTGCACATATCTCTGGGTAATTTATACCGCTGGCAACAAAAACCGTCTGCTGTGTTGGCTGCTTACCAAAACGCCATCACGGCCGAGCCAACTAACATGCTGGGTTACCTCTCTCTGGCTGCCTTTTACGCAGATCAAGGTATGTGGCAAGATGCCCACGATATTTACCAACAAGCTCTGGATATTACGCCATCAGCCATCATCTATGCCGCCCAAAGTCAACTGTTTCTAACCCAGGGCAACACCGACGCGGCTCTGACGGCTGCTCAGAATGCGGTAGACCTGGTTCCCAGTGCCGCCAACTGGCTGGCTTGGGGTGAGGTTCATGAAGCTGTGGGATCGTATGAGCAAGCGGCTGATTTTTATGAGCAAGCGGCCGTCGCCGATAAAAGCCAAGCCAGCCCTCATATTGCTCTGGGTAATTTGTATCTAAAAACAGCCCGTTTTGCTGAAGCGGAGGCGGCCTATCAGCAGGCAATCCTTATCGCCCCGGTAGATTTGGAAGCGTATTGGTTGCTGGGAGATTTGCAGCAACAATTAGGGCAGATGGAAGCGGCCGCAGCTAATTATCGTCAAGGGGCAATCGTCAATCAAAGCCGGGCCGATGCCTTATTACGATTGGCTGATTTGTTGACCAGACAGGGAGATCGTGAAGAGGTCTTTACCGTTTACCAGACTGCTTTGGCGGCCGAACCAACTCACCCCGATGTCTGGCTTGGGTTGGCTAACTGGCATAGGCAAGCTGGTGATTTTGCGGCCGCTGAAGACGCCTTCATACAAGCCACACAGCAACAGGCGGTTGACCCTGGTATTACCCTGAAAGCGCTGGCCGATTTTTATGCCAGTCGGGGACAATGGGTAAAAGCCGAAACTCTTTACCAACAGTTACTCACGCTGCCCGGAAACGGGGCCGAGGCTCAAATTGCATTGGGTGACTTATATGCCAATCAGGCTGAAATTGAACAGGCAGAAGCAGCTTACCAGACAGCTATTCTGTTAGAACCGACAAATGAACAGGGACATATTTCTCTGGCGATGCTTTATATGAGTGGGACGCGCTGGGCAGAAGCGGAACAAATAATTGCCCAGGCACGGCTGCTTTTGCCCACATCGGACGCTTTGTTTGTCAGTCTGGCAAATGTGTATGAGGCTCAGGGCCGGTTTGACGATGCGGCCGTTACATTAGAGCAAGGTTTGATTACTGCGCCGACAAGCGAAGCCATCTATCAAAACCTGGCCCAGCTTTATACCCGTGAAGGGTTGTATGATCAGGCATTGGCAATAGCGCAGACTGGAATTGACTTGCTGCCCGGTTCACCACTTCTCTATCTGGAAAAAGGAAGCACCCTGGAAGCACAGCAAAATTATGGCCAGGCAGAATTGGTTTATAACCAGGTTTTGGAATTGGAAGCGGAAAACGCGGCCGCTTTGCTGGGGTTGGGCCGGGTGGCAGATAAGTTGGAGCGGCGGGATGAGGCAATGGTTTTTTATGAGCGGGCAGCGGCTGTCAGCCGGGCCTCGGCAACGATGCTGACAGAAATCGGCACTATTTATTTGGAACGATATGAAGTGGAAAAGGCGCTGACGACGTTGGCATTGGCGCTGGAAGCCAACCCTTCTTACGTGGGCGCTTTGGTGGGTTTGGGCCATGCACATGTTGCCCAAGAAGAGATGGATATCGCCCAGACGTATTACGAAACGGCCGTGCAAACAAACCCTCATTCAGAGATGGCCTTAACTGCTTTGGGCAATTTTACTCTGCAAGAACGAGAACGGCCGCAAGAAGCCATTCCTTTGTTTGAAACGGCCGTTACCAACGAACCCGCCTATCTTAACGCTCACATCGGCCTGGGGCAAGCCTATGATATGTTAGAGGAATTTGACCTGGCGCTGACTCATTATGAACGGGGCGTCAACCTGAACCCAGACGACCCCTGGGGCTTTCTGGCGCTGGGTAATGCCTACCGAGTGCGAGAACGCTTTGATGAAGCCATTACCACCTTTGAGCAGGCCATTATCCTGGCTCCCGATCTAGCCCAGGCACATCTTTCGTTGGGGTTTGTTTATGAACAGATAGATCAGTTAGACAAAGCAGCGGTCGAATACCAAATAGCCACAGATCTGGCCGCCGATGATGCCTCTATCTGGCTGACGCTGGGCAATGTCTTCGAGAGTCAGGGCGATTATGAGGCGGCGAAGGCAGCTTACGAACAGGCCATCACCTCCGATCCGGGTCTAGACCGGGCCTATATAGCTTATGGTCAGCTTTACTCTGGCCTGGGTCAATATCCGGCCGCAATTGAATATCTGGAGCAGGCGTTGGCATTGACTGATGATCTGCCAGCCATCCCCTATTCCCTGGCGCTTGCTTATGAGCAAATAGGGTCTTATGCACGGGCAGCTTCCTATTTCAGAGATACATTGGCTCAGGATTCTACTTTTGCATCTGCTTACCAGGGATTGGGGCGAGTCAATGTTGAGTTGGGCGCGTATGAAACGGCCGTTACCTATTATGAATCGGCCAATCGTTTAGAAACAAACAGCGATACCTATCTAACCATCGGCAACATTTATGCCGATTACCTGGGAATGCGCGATGAGGCGTTAGCTGCTTATGAGCAGGGCGCCACAGTTGATCCCGCTTGTGTTCGTTGTTATTTGAGTATGGGCCAAATCTACCAGGGAGAGGGCAACCTTGAGACGGCCGTTTCTACTTACGAATTGGCTACCCAGGCAGATCCATCTTCGGCGGCCGCTTTTGCCGCTTTGGGGACAGGCTATAAACTTTTGGAACGTTGGGATGAAGCGGTGACGGCGTTTGAAACTTCTGTCCAGCTCGACCAGCATATGGTTGGTTCTTACGAAAATATTGTGGCTATTTATAACCGCTGGGTCAGGCGTCAGGGTCGGGTTTTTACGGGTGATCTCATATCTCGTTATGAGACCGGCGAACCCTACCCGCTTTGGCAACAAACGATGTTGGGGTATGTGTATGCGCTGGATAACCAGGACAACGGCCGTGCCCAGACCCATTTCTCGGCTGTGTTAACTCAGGACCCAGGATTTATGGCGCTGCACCGTGAGATGGCTCTTTTGTATGAGGCGGTTGGAAACGGCCGTTTGGCCCGACAGCATTGGGGACAATACCTGCCTTATGCGCCAACCAGCCGGCTGCCCGAAGCTCAGACACGGTTAGCCCGTTTGGAACAGGTGAAAATTAATAATATTCAGCCCAATAGTTATATAAGCGGTGATGTGGAAATAGTCGGCCGTGCCAACGATGAAAATTTCCAATTCTATAAATTAGAATTCGGGTCTGGTGAAAATCCAACTGAGTGGAACTCAATTGGCGGCATTTATACAGAGCAGGTGACAGAAGGGGTTCTGGGATATTGGAATGTCGCCAATTTGCCGCCCGGCATTTATGTGCTGCGCCTGACGTTGGTTTACAACGACAGCAACACTGCACCCTACGATGCCATTGTCGTAAATGTAATCAATAATTAACGATGCTGGATCGGATTCCATTCCACAAGTAGGTCGGCATAGCCGATAAGGAGATTATCATGAAAAAGGTTTTATTCGGTCTGTTTTGTGTTCTCGCGCTGTTCGTTTTGGTTAACGTGAGTGCCGGCGCCAACGATGTACCTCCTGTCACTTTGCCAGGTACAATGGAAAAGATTTCCGTCTCCACAACTGGAATCCAGGGAGACGATGATTCTTCTGGCGCGATGATCTCGGCTGACGGCCGTACCGTTGTATTCTATTCCTACGCCGGCAACCTCGTTGCCAACGATACAAACGATTTTTGAACAGATAATCAACCGGCCAGTTTGGTCAGGGGCAGCGACAACTGTGCCGATGTCTTTGTCCGTGACCGTTACACGGGGCAAACCAGCCGCATTTCCGTTGCCAGCAATGGCGCGGAAGGCAACCGCGGCTCGTTTAATCCCACCATTTCGGCCGATGGTCAAATCATTGCATTTCCCTCCGACGCCGCCAATCTTGTTTTAGGCGATCACAATGACGCCCGCGACATTTTCATCCATGACCGGGAAACGGGACAGACAACTCGCATCTCGACCGCCGACGATGGCACAGAGGGCAACGCGGATTCGTACCGGCCCGTCATTTCTGCAGACGGCCGTTTTGTCACTTTCCGTTCTTATGCAGACAACCTCGTTAGCGGCGACACAAATAACCAGTGCGATTCCTTCAGCATAGGCCGACCAGGGGCAGTTTGAACTGTATGGATGTTTTTCTGTATGACCGGCAAACGGCGCATGTAGCGTGTGTTTCTGTAGCCAGCGACGGCAGCCAAAGCAACGGTGGGTCAGGGGATACAAATAACGCCACGGACATCCTTGTATACGACTAGCGATACAAACTCTATATTCCTGTTTGCACTAATAATTGACGTCCGACCCTGAAAAATTCAGCATTATTTTGCCGCATATTTCACTCTATTGATGATATTGTGAAACGGTCGTTATTCAACCGGAACAATCGTTAGCGGATAGTTACGGTCGGGATTTCCATAATAGGCCAAGATGGTCAGCATTCCGGCCTGATTTGCCAGCCAATCAGTGGCTTCATGTGTTTTTAGTTCTATGGAGATACTGGGAATGTCTTGTGTTGCCAGCCAATCACCAGCATCTCCGGTGATGGGATAGTACAGGAATTTTTCATATACCGGATAGTCGGCTGCCTGACCAAAGATAGTGGCTAATTGTAATGAAGGCGTATAGATTTCAGGACAACCGGCCGCAAAAACACCATTACCAGCGCTGTGCCAAAAGATGACCAAAGCTGGTTTCTTTTGTAGGAAGTAATCTCGCAGTACACGGTTTTCTGGTTCGGAAAATGGCTGGCTGCCGCTGTTAACAGGTTGGTCGCGCCACACGGCCGTTTCGCTCCATTCGCAATCCCAATTACGGTTCAGGTCTACATTGTTGGCATTAAAACGGCCGGGTAATGTGTCTATATCAGGGGGAATATCGGTGGGAGAGAAACGGCCGTCACTGCCTGTAATGAGAAACTGCCCATCGGGGTTCGCTGAAGGGATGATGATGAGGGATATATTCTCTGGCATTTGCTCTGGCCGTTCATCAAAAAAGTCAATCATCTCATAAGCCAATAAGATGGTATTCCATTCGTAGCCACCGTGTATTCCGCCTACCAAGATGATCGGGATAGGGCCATTTCCAAACTGGTAGCTGACAATAGGATGACCCCCGGTTGACGTGCCGATGACGGTATAGGGGCTGGGGGTGGTTGTGGCTATATGTGTGGCGGTGGGCACGGCCGTTGTTGATGGATCGATTGTAGTCGTTGTGGTATGTGTTGTCGGTGTAGGTGAGAGGGAGACCGGAACGGTTGCTAAAGTAGCCTGAGTGGGTACAGATTGTGGCGTGCGTAAAATCTGTGCCGTTATCTCAGATGCGGCCGGTGTTAGGGAACACGCTGCTAATAGTAAGAGGAGCCAGATACCTCCTCCAATTAAAAGACCCTTCATCAATCAATGACCTGCTTCTATCACTGCCAATACGCCTTGTAAACTATGCTCCCAATCCATCTCATCATAATCTGGAAGTAAAACAGCAATTGTAGGAAAATCTTGAGCATCCAACTTGACCGCAAAACCAGGCATCTTCAGTCCAACGACAATCCCAATTACAATTTAAAGACGAGGTTGATATTAAAACGACCGGGTAGGTGAAGAGTGGTTATGCCGTTTAGGTTTGAGTTGGTTGTACCCACTCAATAGCAACACTGGGGGTAAATTGCCGCCAAGCAGCTGAGAATTGAATGTTCAGAGTTTATTATTACCCGTTCACGGCCGTGCCATTTTGTCCTGGCTGCGAATCATTGGTGTAGTTAGGAACTGCCATGTAGAAGGTTGTCCCTTTCCCCCGTTGGCTCTGGCACCACACCCGCCCCCCATGCCTTTCGGCAATAGATTTGACGATGGCTAACCCCAAGCCTGACCCTTTTACTTTTTCTGTACCCTTTTCTTGTACGCGATAGAACTTTTCAAACAGGCGAATCTGGTCATCTTTTGAAATACCAGGGCCATTATCCTTTACCCGGAAAATAATCTCCCCATTCGCTTGACTCGCGCCCAAAGTCATCGCGCCGCTGTTAGGGGCATATTTAAGACCATTCCCAATCAGATTGGTTAACGCCTGCCGGATAAGGGAGGTGTCGCCAGAAATAGCGGTTACATCATCGGCCACATCTACATCTAGCTTGATACCGGCCAGATGGGCGTGCTGCCAATATTCGGTGGCGATGTCGGTGAGCAACGGCCGTACCTCAATCATTTCCTGTGCCAGGTCCACTCCCGCCTCAATCCGCCCCAGGTCCAGCAAATCATCTACCAGTCGGGCCATCTGGTCAATGCCGCCCAAAATCTTTTCAATATAATCACCCTGCTTATCCGTCAACTCCCCCACCATCGGCAGCATGGTGGCATAACCGCGCATAAATGTCAGTGGGCTGCGTAAATCATGGGAAACGGTGGCCACAAAGTCAGACTTCATGGCATCAATTTCTTTTAGATAGGTGATGTCACGCAAAACAGCCACGCGCCCAAATACTTGGCCTTCATTGCTAAAAATAGTCGAGGCGATGGCACTGTAAACTTTGTCATTTTCCATCATCACTTCTAGATTGCGGGTACGCTCATCCTGCCCTGTCAGAGCATCTGCTAACGAAGCCATTTGAATCACATCCACCACCGGCAGGTTCCGCACTTGATTTGCTTTCAGGTTAAATATGCGTTCAGCTGCCCGGTTAATGAGCAAGATTCGTTCCGTCGGGTCGGTCACAATCACCGCATCAGATGTACTGGCTAACACGGCCGCCAGCCGCCGCCGCCCACTTTCGGCCGTAGAGTAAAGACGGGTATTTTCCACCAACACGGCCGCTTGTGTAGCCAAAGTAGACAGCAAATTACGTTCTGTCAGATCAAAACTGTGCGCCTGCCGGAACCCCAACCACAAAATACCTTGAAACCGATCATGAGAATATAAAGGGATGGCCAACAGCGCTGGAATCGGCAAGGAAAAGTTTTCATCCAGACCCAACGTGGCTTTGATTTGTTCTGGGGTAGCCAACATCAATTCTGAGATGTGACGCAGCTTGGTCATAATGAGGCGGTCTAACTGAGCCATGTCAACGGCGGCAGTTCCTTCTCCAAACGTCAGGTAGCTGCCGCCGCTGGGGTTGACCACCACCGCTCTGGCGCCGACGGCGCCGGTACCACGCAGCGCCCCGCGTAAAATGGCCGTAATCCCCTGGTCAATGTCTATGCCAGTGGAAACATCATAGCTGACACTTAACAGCAAAGAAAGTTCGTTCAATCGTTTACGCATGGAACGCTGCATCTGGGCAAAAGCGTATTGAAGCTGGCCGATTTCATCATCTCGTTGCGGATGAGACGTTGGCGTCCAATTGCCACCGGCGGCTACAGTGCGCGACGCTTCTACAATATCGTTGATAGGATTGGTAATGTCTCGTCCCATCACCAACACATTGGCATAAAACAGTCCCGCACTAAGGAGCATGACCAGCAACAACGGCCAGCCGATATCCCACGCTTGTTGTAACACGGCCGTAAAAGGGACACCTGTCACCACCGTCCACGGGCCTGATTCTATCTCTACCACAATATAGCGGGTATATGGGGCAACCCCCCAGCCCCGATAAGCTGTTCCCTTGTCGGGTTGGGCTAAAAACAGCGACCGTAACTCATCCGGTTCATAGCGCCATTGCGGAGATTCAGCAGAAGGATAATCTCCTACAATTTCATTGTTCTCATTGCGTACAATCATGCTTTCTTGGGCTGTTTTGGCAGTACGAATCTTGTCCATCTCTGCTTCGGTGGCTACCGTTTCTGGCAGAGTAGCCAACGTAACTTTGGTATTATGCGCCATTTGGGACACAACCAACCGTTTGGAAACAGTAATGGCTACAGATGACAAGACCAGTAGTGACAATAATATGAGAACAGCTACAAAGCCGACATAATTGATGTTCAATCGTTTTTGTAAACTGCGTTGGGTGGGGGATGGAATTAACGGCCTTTTTGGACGCAAATCGGGCATGATCCGTAAAATGATCATCATCACCAGCCCCCCAACCAGACCCTCTAATAAACGAGGCCAAATGTTGGCTCCGGTAAGTACCAATGCCCAGTCTAAGGCCGATAAGGTGGCTGGAGGCCCGGAAGCAAACAGTGTCAGTCCGGTTAAGGCGCTGAGCAACACAGCCCCCAAAAGCCCGGCCACTACCGGTTCCCGCAGCCAACGATAAACCCGGCCGATATAATTTTGCTGCATGAGGATGGCAATGAACACGGCCGTGAAGCCCATATTAAACAGGTGCAAAAATTGATGCCATTCCCCCAATGCGGCTCCCAACCCGCCGGCCAATCCAACAAGCAGCGCTCCAGCCGGCGGTAACACAACCCCCGCCAATAATATTGGAATTGCCGCCAATACAGTCAGCGAAGCGGCCGTTGGCCAAATAGATGGCGTATCAAAGGAAAAAGGAAGGGGTAGAAGTTGGCTGGTTAAAAATGCAGCCACAGACAAAGCGGTAATCCAACCCCACTGTGGCAAAGACAATTTGGCGTAAACACGACGATAGCGATAAATCAGGGCGGCCACTCCCCCACCATACAGCAGCAAAAGAAGCATACCAGACAAGCGGCCAGGAAACGCAATATATAACAATTCACTTGCTCCCCAAAACTCCGCAGGCATCATTTTTATCTTCCTGTGCTTATATGCCGCTTAATACCTTTACTGTCCAATAAACGGCTCCTTACAACTTAACTGCCGGGAGTTGCCTCTCTTAACTTGACCATAATAAAGCGAGTTGATTATAACATGCGCCTATTTGCTCCGCAATTGGCACTTAAGTGAAGGGTATATATCATTTTAGGGGCAGATCGGCACAGTTTCCGAAAACCTTGCCAGTCTCACCAGAAAACTTACCCCAAAATCGAAATACTCCCAATTCTCCTATCATAACCCTTTACTTAGATAACGATAGAGTTATAATTGATTCTGGAATACTATACAAAACTATCCAACAAACTCATTAGCAAACACAACTAGCCAAGAATCATGATGCCAGAAAAAGACTCTCCGGAAAACCATTCAGAAGGCGTTCAACTTCCAAAATTTGCTCGACACTTCATCCGCTCCAAATATGGTGTACGATTAGCGAATTTTCCTCCCATTGCCTGGTTGTTGAGTCAAGTAACACGCATGTTCGTCAAAAGGCATATGTCTCAACTAAAAGACTCAGACCGAATTGAGGAGCGGCCGATAACCGAAGGGTTGCAAGGAACTCTTGATGCTATTGTCTTTGATGTTGTTCACGCGTTGAATTATTTGGGAGCGATGGTAGCAACTTATGAACAGGGAGATGTCTTACCCGTTCGGGCTTTTTATGTAGATCCAGACGTTGCCAGTGTGGAGCAAATTTATCAATGGGAGCAAGAAGTTTCCAAAAAGGACCCCGATCATCCAGTAAGCATTACTAATCCTAAAGTGGCTCGGGTATCCTTATACAACGAAGAGGATCAAGAAAATCTTAGTGTTAAGGCCGTTCTGGCAAAACAAAGTGTGACTAGCTCAGAACTTTATGATCTATTTCGTCCCATTGCCATTGAAGCATCAAAGCCAATTATTCAAGGCATACAAAAGGAAGTAGGTATGAAGGAAGTTGTAGCTGTTCCTTTTTTCCTTGATGGGGAAGTGGTGGGAACCTTATTTGCTTTTAAGCGAGATAGAATCACTGAGGATGATAAGTTAATCCTTGCCGCTTTTGGCAAACAAGCAGCAGCAGCTATAGAAGGTGAAAGACGCCAACTTCTGGCCAACTTATCACAAGAGTTGGTATTACAATTACAAACCAGTTTGGCGGAAGATGAAAAAGATATACTCCAAGCTATTGCAGAAGGTATTGTGAATGATTTGGGCTACGTCGTTGCTGCGGTAGCATCTTATGATGAAGAGAGTGATGCTTTACCTCTTTATGGCTTCTATATAGATCCAGAAATTGTTTCCATGGAGCAGATTCGGGTGTGGGAAAAACAGGTGTCTGATCTTGATCCTGATAATCCAGTCAGTATAACTAATCCTGAAATCGCCCGTATTTATGTCCATAATCCGTATTACAAAGAAAATCTGAGCGCCAGGGCTGCGAAACAACGGGAGATTGTACCAGCAAAAAAATTATTTGAACTTTTTACCCCAATCATAGGGAAAGAAGCCGAACCTATTATAGATGGCATTCAGGACGCATTAGGCATTAAATCTTTTATTGCTGTTCCCTTCTTTCTCGGTGACGAATTTGTAGGAAACTTGTTTGCTGCCTCTAGTTCCAAAGCATTGGGTAAAGGCAATATAGAGCTACTGCAGGCCTTTGGCAGGCAGGCTGCGGCGGGTATTCATAATGCGCGTCTTTATCGTCGAATTGAAGAACAACGGGAAATAGCAGAGAAAGAAAAAGCAAAGGCGGAAGACCAGAGAGAGATTGCCCAGGTCATTGCTACAATGGCTTTTAGCGCCTCAAAATCTATCCATAGTTTTCGAAACCATATTGGCTTCGTTCGTGGTCAAATACAGTTATTTCAATATTTGAAAATGATGAGTGAGGAAGATAAGAAGGACATCATTGGGAAAATACCCCGCGTTATAGAACGTTTAGATATTATCGCTGATATATTGGATCAACTGCATGAACCCTGGCGACCAGTAGATGATCGCCCGACAAATGTAAATGGTTGTCTTACTGTTGCCAAAGACACGATCATTCCAGCTCATACCCAGGATGGTATTGAGTTAGAGGAAAATCTGGCTAAAAATTTACCGCTTATCTCTGTAGCGCCAGATATGCTCACTGAGGCGTTCCGTATTCTCATAAAAAATGCCGTTGAAGCGATAAGAACTAAAGAAACACGCGGAGGCAAACTTCGTCTGAGTACCTTCCTTTCTAAAGATAAGCAAATTCTCGTTGAAATTGCTGATAATGGGACAGGTATTCAGTCAGAATATTTAGAAAATGTTTTTGAACTGAGCTGGACAACGAAGAGTTCAGGATTAGGATTCGGTTTATTTTGGACGAGAGATTATATAGAGGGACTTGGCGGCACGGTTGAAGTGGAAAGTGTCTGGCAGGAAGGGACAACCTTTTGGGTGGCTTTGGTTGCTGCGCCTGAAAAAATTAATCTGGAAGGAGAAGATATTGAAGACGATGTATCTCAAGTATGATTTTCCCACAAAAAAATTACTTATAGTACCTTATCAGTGAACTGCTTGCGCAGTGTACAAGAAGATTTAACGCAAAGTAGCGAAGATGCAAAGAAAGAAGAAAAGATTTTTGTTCTTTCTTCTCTTTGCATCTTTTGTTCCTTTGCGCTCTTTGCGTTAATAATTTCTGGTTTATCCAGGTTAGATGGTTAAAATGTATGCAATCGTTAGTTGATCTAAGTAAGGAAATAGTAACACGTCATGGAGGCCCTCCAAAGATTTTGATCATCGATGATCAGCGAGAAATTGGCGAGCTTTTGTCTATGCAGATTCGAGTAGCTAAATGCCAGGCTGAAATCGTGACGAATCCTTCAGATGTGTTGCCTGCAATTGAGGCAGCTGAAATAGCAGGTGAACCGTTTTCGGCCGCTACTGTAGATATAAGATTTGAATTGTCCATTGGAGATGAGAAAATTGATTTTTTACAGGGACCCCAGATTGTGGGTGAAATTAAGGCCAAGTATCCTGAAATTGGTTGTCTGATTGTAACCGGGGAAACACTCTCGCCTTCTCAAGCGCTTGACTTACGTGATGAGTTTGGTGTGGATTATATTTATATCAAGGATAGGTTTGAGCCAAATGAATTTGTCCGAGCAATTAAGCGGGCTGTGGATGTAGCCTTACAAGTAACTAGAAGCCAATCATTATCTGTTCAATCTGAAAGAAAACCCGAATATACTCTGGAGAAATTAAGACAAACAGAAACGGCCGTATCCAAAGGTAAACTGCATCAGGTGTTGGTTGAGAATTTCAGTGAACAAGAATTGCGCGAGTTGTGTTTCAATTTTGATCTAAGGTATGAGGAGCTATCAGGAACGAGTATTCGTGAAAAGGCTTTGGAGCTCTTAACTTATTTTGATCGACGGGGCCGGATAGACGAGTTAATTGCTGCGTGTGTGAATTTGCGTCCTCACGTTTTTGCAAAATAAACAGGGCTATTTTTGCGCCTGTTGTCATATGGCCGTTCCCGTTAAAATCCCTCCTTATGCACAAGTACACAGTTATCCTATTCATGTTAATGGGGTTATTGGGGGGTTGTTCACGGCCGTCACCAAACACCCAACTTACGGCCGCCAACCCACCCCTGACCAATCCCGATCCCACAGGAACGGCCGCTATAATGGCTACCCCCACGGTACACTTACCGCTTACCAGCACCCCCATACCCACCAGTACACCCCCCACGCCTACACTTACCCCCACTCCCTTTTACAGCGGTGAATTATCACCTGCTTGCGGACAAACCTTACCCATCTTGCCCACCAACACATCTCCAGAAGTAACCACCCTCTCCCCCAATAATGAGGTGTTGGCAGTTTTGCAGGAGATGATGCCGGCTGCGGCCGTGCCTGCATGGCATCAAATTCTCAATCATCCGCAAACAGTGGGGTTGGCCGCTTACCGCGTGGGGGATGAAGACAACGGCGTCTTCTTGAACGCCGACAGTCAGGTACCGCTGGCCTCTGTTGTTAAACTGATAAATCTGGTCGCTTATGTGGAAGCGACCGCTGCCGGACAAGTAGACCCCGCCAGCACAGTAGAAGTGGCCGCACTCGATGCTTATTATCTGCCCAACTATGATGTAGGTGGACACAGTCGCAGCCTGGGCGATTTAGAAGGAAAAGGACACATTATAGCTGATCCGCCACGAATATATCTGGAAGATGTAGCTTACATGATGATGCGGCACAGTTCCAATGCGGCCGCTGATTATTTGCACTTATTGTTAGGGCAAGCGGTTATGGAGGAAACGGCCGTCAGCCTCAACCTCGCCAGTCAGACCGCCCCCTGTACCTGGGTAGGGCAATTTATGGCGATGGCTAACCACACCAGCGCCGCCGCCAATGATCGGGCGGCAATTGAAGGGTATTTGGCTGATCCGGGCAGTTACGGCCGTACAGCCAGCCTGCTCACAGACGCCTACATTTCAGACCCCGCCTTCCGCGAAGCGGAACGAAACTGGCACAGCGCCACCCGACGCCCTTCCGTGGCTACACAACGCACCTTCAGCCACAACCTCAATGCCCACGGCACGCCGCGAGAATATGCCGCGCTCATGGCTCGCCTATCCCAAAACGGTCTGAGCAATGCTGACAGTAGTTTTTTGGCACGCAAATATTTGGAATGGCCCATGATCTTCCCCGATAATCAAGAACAGTTTAGCAATTTAGGCTACAAAAACGGTCTGCTGCCCGGCATCCTGACCACCATCTACTACGCTTACCCTAAAGGGGAAACAACCCCCATTGTTGTCGCCCTTTTCTTCCACGATTTGCCCAACCGAACCTACCAACAGTGGCGGCACACCCTACCCCATGATGAATTGGCCCGCTGGCTACTATACGATCCGCAAGCCATTCCCACCTTACGGACTACGTTTGCCCGTTAAGGCGCTGTCCGAAAATCAGTTCTTGGTTATCAGAGCCTCAATGACAGATTCAAGTCCTTTGTACGCCCAAAACAGCGATAGGATTGCTTTCTTCTCCTTGCGTCTGGTAATATATCTTGAATTACTCGTTTTTTAGTCTGTTTTTTTAGAGGGTATTCTGTGACTGCCATCACCGAAAGCCAGTGGCTACAATATCACGGCTTTCAACATTTTCCTTTTGACCGCCCAGAAGCGGGCAACGAGAAGTTCTCCAGTCCAGAGTTTCTGGCTGCCTGTTTTGTGGAACCAGAAAGTTTTGCCTCTGTCCTGGGGAAAGCCAATGCGCCGGTCACGACGCTCCTGTTCGCCGCCAGGGGAACGGGCAAGACAGCTTGCCGCGTCATGCTGGATTATTTTTGTCGCAGCGGCGATATACCCTATGAGGATGAATCGAGAGGCGCTTACGTTCTCAGTGTACCCCATGTCCATTTGCATTTGCTGTATGAACAGACGCTAGCGGATCGACAACCAGACAGCGCCCTACTGGAAGAACACGCACGGGAGATTATGCGCCGCGCCGTTGCTGCCTTTGCAGAACTGCTGGCTATGACCCCAGAATTGCGCGATACGGCAGTCGCCTTGCCACCGGCCTTACAACGGGATTTGATCTGGTTGATTACACCATATATTACCTACCTCTCTTACCCGCAGGCAGAGTTTTTGCATGGGCTAGGGTTTGATTGGTCTGTGGGCAAACGGCCGTTAGCCGATTCTTCCAACCAAACAAAACAGATGTTGTCCTGGCAGGAGCAATTACTGCACGCCCGACTGGAAGCCTCGCCGTTGGATCACCTGAAACAATGGGTGGATTTGCTGCACCAGATAGGTGTTCCGGCTACTTATATATTGGTAGACGGAGTAGATGAGTTTATGGACGCGGCCGCAGACCCGGAGACAGCATTTCAAGCGGTACGGCCGTTACTGACTGCCCTGCGCCTCATGGATAGTACGCCGCATCTGGCCCTCAAGTTTTTCTTGCCGGACAGCATCGAGCCGTTCATCCGTCGGGATGCTGCCATCCGGCTTGACCGGGGCTTTTTGTTCAAGCATATCCGCTGGGGAGATGGTGACCTGATTGAGATTCTTCGCGGCCGTTTGAGCGCATCCCGCCTAACGGAATACCGGGGACGGGACCGCCTGACGGTTGGGTTTGACGCACTTTGTACGCCTGCGCTACGCGGCCGTATCGAGGAAGCGTTGGTGCGGGAAGCGCGGGGCAATCCCCGCTATATGCTCATCCTGGCCGGTCTTATGGCCCGCGCTCATTTTAACCGTAAATTGCCGGATGAGGACGACCCGTATTTGTTGGACAGGCAAGATTGGGAGATGGCATTGGCTCAGTATCACGGCCGTATTATCCAATGGGACCGCCTTCGTCAAACAGTACAATCGCGGGTATTGACGTTGATTGAGCAGGGGGAGCATGAACGTCTGGAATTCAAATCCAGCCTGCGTTGGGATGTACGTCAAAAAGTAGTAAACAAAAAACTGCCTTATGTTATCGCTAAAACGCTGGCGGCTATGATGAACAGTAACGGCGGTTATCTTTTGATTGGGGTGGCGGATGACGGCCGTATCTTGGGCATTGAGCAGGACATCCAGAGCCTCAACAAGAAAAACTTGGACGGTTTCCGCCTGGTGTTAAGCCAGCTTGTGGAACGGTAT
>JAAEOP010000908.1 GCA_024223125.1 Chloroflexota bacterium | reverse complement strand
TGGCTGTTGCACTATTTGACCCCACTATTTTGCGTATAAGACGCTATTTTGCGGTCGCACACATTTTTGGGCAATATTGCTTTGCATAGCCTATGCCGCATGTTGTTTTTTTTATTGGCTAGTTTTTTCAGCCGACTCTTAAGATGAAAAACTATACCGAGTTTCCAGCTCTTTTGCATTTTTTAGCTCATATGTGTGGCGAAGGTATTGCGTTCACCAACTGTTATCTATCTGTCTTGTCCTGAACGGCCGTGTGGGGGGCGAGACGGCGCGGGGATAAGGCCATACGTTTGCCCAAGGCCATATCGCGCCGTCTCACCCCTACCAGATTCGTGGACGGCCGTCGTCCGTCGTCCGTCATCCCCCATTCCTTGTGAGAGTTTTGTGATAGCCGTTTTCTATAATGCCGCCAACGAAAGGTGTAAAAAGATGGTGATGTTCTGACCCCAAAAGCAGGTTTACGCATGAAAGACCTTCATGATCAGGGAATCATGTCCCAATTTGAAAGAGACGCCCACTCTTTTGTCATTCGTATCTGGAAAGAAAACCGAGAGAATCCAGAGCAAACGGCCGTCTGGCGCGGTTGGATACGGCATGTGCAGACAGAAAAACAACAATACTTCAACGATATGGCCGACATCAGCCACATCGTGGCCGGTTATCTGCATCAAGACGCCGAACTGGACAACGTTTTTGAACCAGTGCGGAAGGATGATTTGCCATGAGTCCGGTGACGATGACACCTACAGTCACCCCCATTCAAGATAACCTGTCCCATTTGCTGGCCGCATTAGCTGTGGTAGATGTGCGTGTTAAATGGGCCGTAGCCCGCGCTCGCGCCAATGGGCTAAATCCCCAGGACGAATTTCGCGGCCTGTATATTTCCGATGAGCAGGTGGAACAAATGTTAGGCTACAACATTGGCCAACATTTATGGTCATCCGCCAATGGGCACGGCCCCAACGGGCATGAATGGCATTGGCCCGATTTAATTTTGCAAGCCCAGCAACAGTGGCAGGCACATACCCAGGCCGCGCGTGAAATGGGCGTCTTCATGCGGTTGGACCATCTCATCCATGCCTTTGCTTTAACACCGGAGGAAACAGATGCGTTCTTGCTAACGTTGGCTCCCGAAATCGATCCCCGTTATACACATATTTATGCTTATTTACAGGATGATGTGACCCGCAAACGGCCGTCTGTAGACCTCCTTCTCAACCTGCTCACTGAAAACTTCAGCCAAAAATTGCAGCAGCGCTGGCTATTTGGCCGCAACGGCCGTCTACTGCAAACCAGGTTACTGCAACTAAGCGGCAGCGATAAAGAACTGCTGGCCCAAACAGTGCGGCCGTCCCCCCACATTCTTGAATATTTGCTGGGCGATAATCAATTAGATGAAAAATTATGCGCTAATTGTGCCCGGCTCATCGTGGCTGACGAAACACTCCCCCGCCGTCTGACGCCCCAATTTTTAGCCCAGCTAACTCAGGCCAACAATACGGCCGAGGAACTGCCGCCGCTATTTGCCTTCTCTGGTATTTACGGAACTGGCAAACAGGAAGCCGCCCGGCATCTGGCGGCCACCCAACATCAACCCCTACTCATCGTCAACTGTGCCGCTTTGGGCGAAAAAGAAGAAGCAATTGGCAGCCTGATACAGCGGGTTTTGCGTGACGGCCGTCTCTACCACGCCACCCTTTACCTGACCCATTGGCAGACAATATTGCAAGACGGCCGTCCGCCCCAAAACATCTTCCGGGCCATGATGGCCTATCCCCACACCATCATCGTAGCTGGCGATACAGCCTGGCAGCCGGCCAACCATTTGCACCGCCGCCCCGTATTTGCCGTCAACTTCACAGTGCCCGATTATGACGGCCGTTTACACATCTGGCGCTCTCATTTGCCAGAAGCGGGGTTGGATTTGACGGCCGTCGCCAACCATTTCCGCTTCACCCCCGGCCAGATTGAAGACGCCATTGCCACCGCCCGCGACCTGGCCCAATGGCGTAGTGAACCATTGAGCGAAGCTGATTTATTTGCCGCCAGCCGTACCCATTCTAACCAAAATCTGTCTACCCTGGCCGCCAAAATCAAGCCCCGTTATACCTGGGATGACATCATACTGCCGTCAGACACCTTCAACCAACTACGCGAGATGGTCAACACAGTACACCGCCGTCCTACCGTCTACGGTGAATGGGGCTTTGACCGCAAACTAGCCTTAGGCAAAGGGTTAAGCTCACTATTTGCCGGTGAATCTGGAACCGGCAAAACAATGTCGGCCGACATCATGGCCGGCGAATTGGGTTTGGATTTGTACAAAGTGGATTTATCCACCGTCGTCAGCAAATACATTGGCGAAACAGAAAAGAATCTGGACCGCATCTTTACCGAAGCCGCCACTAGTAACGCCATCCTCTTTTTTGATGAGGCTGACGCTATTTTTGGCAAACGCTCCGAAGTCAAAGACAGCCATGACCGTTATGCCAACATCGAAATCAGCTATCTGTTGCAGCGCATGGAAGCGTATGACGGCGTCGTTATTCTGGCGACCAACATGCGGGCTAACCTGGATGATGCGTTTACCCGTCGTCTCCATTTTGCCATCGAATTCCCCTTTCCCGAAGCCGAAGACCGGGAACACATCTGGCGTGTAAATTTCCCGCCCGAAACACCCACCGCGGCCGATGTGGATTTCAAACTGTTGGCGCAACGGTATCCGGTAGCCGGGGGCAACATTCGTAACATTATTCTAGCGGCCGCATTCCTGGCCGCCGAAACACATGAACCGGTGGGGATGCGCCACCTGATGCACGCTGCCCGCCGTGAATATCAGAAGATTGGCCGGTTGATTGATGACCGGTTGTTTGAAATGCCAAAGAGAGATTAGTGATTGGAGATTGACGATACGCGCAATCTCTAATCTCCAATCTCCATTTGTGGAGGAACTTATGTCCGGCGAACACACATTTGAAGAAAAAGGAAAAGTAAAACCAAAACCATCTCAGGAAACGGCCGCACCCCAAAAAGAAAACGCTCCTATCACGAAAGATAAGATGGAGGGGAAGTTGGACCCGTCAACAGTACGGCATATGCAGCAAACGGTAGGCAACACGGCCGTGCAACGCTTCTTGGCCCAACGCAGTGGCAGTGGCCCGACTGAACTGGATGAGGATACGGCCGCAAACATCAACCAACAGCGCGGCAGCGGGCAAAGCCTGGATGAAGGCATGGCTGCCAAAGCTGGGGGCACGATGGGGCAAGATTTCAGCGATGTCAACGTGCATACCGACAGCAGCGCTGACCAATTGTCGCGTCAATTAGGGGCCAAAGCGTTTACCACCGGCAATGACATCTTCTTCCGCGATGGCGCTTACAACCCTGCCAGCAGCGACAGCCAACGGCTTATATCTCATGAACTAACCCACGTCGTCCAGCAAGGCGCTTCAACCCCGGCCGTTCAGGGCAAAATGAGCGTCAACGACCCCAACGACCAGTACGAGGCCGAAGCCGATAACGTGGCCGATAAAGTTATGGCTCAGCCCGATAACCTGCAAATGCAAGAAGAAGAGGAAATGCTTCAACCAAAACTAGACGACGGTCTGGCACAAAGACAAGAAGAAGAGGAAATGCTTCAACCAAAACTAGACGACAGTCTGGCACAAAGACAAGAAGAAGAAGAGGAAATGCTTCAACCAAAACTAGATGACAGTCTGGCACAAAGACAAGAAGAAGAAGAGGAAATGCTTCAACCAAAACTAGATGACAGTCTGGCACAAAGACAAGAAGAAGAAGAGGAAATGCTTCAACCAAAACTAGA
>JAAEOP010000907.1 GCA_024223125.1 Chloroflexota bacterium | reverse complement strand
TGGCTGTTGCACTATTTGACCCCACTATTTTGCGTATAAGACGCTATTTTGCGGTCGCACACATTTTTGGGCAATATTGCTTTGCATAGCCTATGCCGCATGTTGTTTTTTTTATTGGCTAGTTTTTTCAGCCGACTCTTTCCTTTAAGATGAAAAACTATACCGAGTTTCCAGCTCTTTTGCATTTTTTAGCTCATATGTGTGGCGAAGGTATTGTAAAGACGACTTTGACTCAATCTCAGTTGTACTCAATTGTAAAGATGAAAACTACAAAATTGAACCATGTCGTTTATAAAGTGATGAGTTGCTCACGGCCGGGACCGACTGAAATGTGGCTCACGGCCGTTTCCGTTCGTGCAGCAATAAATTCAACATAGCGGCGGGCGTTGGTTGGTAAATCAGCCATTATGCGAGCAGCCATAATGTCTTCTTGCCAGCCGTCTAATATTTCATAAATAGGGGTGCATTGGGCCAGTAGACGGATGTCGGTGGGGTAATGGTGGAGGGGACGGCCGCACCATTCATACGCCACACAAACAGGCAACTTTTCCAGCCCGCTGAGAATATCCAGTTTGGTAATCACAATTTCTGTCAGGCCATTGATGCGGACAGCATGTTCCATCATTACCAAATCCAGCCAGCCGACGCGGCGGGGACGGCCGGTAGTGGTGCCGTATTCATCCCACGGTTTGTCGCCGGTTCCACGCAGGCGTACTGCTTCGTCGCCGGATAGCTCACAGGGGAAGGGGCCGCTGCCGACGCGGCTGGTAAACGCTTTGGCAATGCCGATGACGCGGCGGACTTTGTTTGGTCCGACGCCTAAGCCTACCAGTACGCCGCCGGCGGTGGGTGGGGAACTGGTGACGAAGGGGTATGTGCCATGATCCAGGTCTAGAAATGTGCCCTGCGCGCCTTCGGCTAAAACGGTACGGCCGTCTCTTAACGCCTTGTCAATCAGGACCGAACCATCTGTCAGGTGAGGTTGCAGCCGTTGGGCGTATTCGGCAAATTGGGCGGCTACGACCGTGGCTTCCAACGGTTCCGCATCAAAGACTTTGGTTAAAGCCTCATTCTTCTGACGGATATGTTCATGAATGTTGTCGGCTAACTCTTCTGGATCGTCAAATAGCTCGGCGCGTAAACCGACCCGGCTGGTTTTGTCGGTGTAAGCCGGGCCAATGCCGCGCAGGGTGGTGCCGATGGCGCCTTTGCCCAATCGGGCTTCATGCGCTTTGTCCAGAGCAATGTGAGCCGGCGTAATCAGGTGAGCGTTACGGCTGATTTTTAGTCGTTCCGGGCTGACATCTACTCCTCTGGCAGCCAGTTCATCCATTTCTCGTAGGATGGTGGCTGGGTTGATTACCACCCCATTCCCCAGCAGACAGGTGACAGAGGGGTGAATAATGCCGGAGGGAATCAGGTGCAGTTTGTAAATTTCACCGGCAACGGTAACGGTGTGCCCGGCGTTGTCGCCGCCGCTGTAACGGGCAACGATAGCTGCCTCGGCCGCCAGGACATCGGTGATGCCCCCTTTGCCTTCATCGCCCCATTGGGCGCCAATAATCATGTCTAAAGCCATTTTATTCCTCCTATATGAATGTGGATTTCGGAGTGCGGAATGCGGAATAAAAATCAACTTTCTGCACTCCATTTATATTCATTTGTCGGCGTGTTGTGCCGCGTGTTGTTTCCTGCGTAAATCGAACATCCCTGTTCGGGTTACAAATATTTATTCGTAAAACGCATAGATAAACCCGATTAAGGTCAATGGTAATGAACCTCAATCGGGTTTATGATTTCATCTGTTTTATGTAACTGAGATTGGGATTAGGGTAATCTCCAATCTCGTAAGTTTATTTATGGACGTTAACGAGTGTGCCGATAGAGGCCCAACTGTAAATCCAGCCGGCGTCGCCTGTTTTGAGGTTGACGCAGCCGTGGCTCATCGGGTTGCCGAAGTTGTTGTGCCAGAAGGTTCCGTGTAGGGCATAGTCATTGTAGAAGTACATGACGTAAGGGACGTTTTCCAGGTAGTAATCGTAACCTAGCAAACGGCCGTCCATCGTCTGACTCTCATAAGATAACCAAATCCTGAATTGTCCGGTGACGGTAGGGAATTCAGCCGTGCCGGAGGAGATAAGGGTACTGAAAACCATATCATTGCCGATATAGGCTCTCAGGGTTTGGGTAGAGATGTTTACATCTATCCATTTTTCGTCGGCGCCGACACCATGCGGCCGTGTGGAATAAGTCTGGCCACGTGAACTAACAAACGTGGGAACCCAGGTTGGTGTAGGCGTAAAGGTGGGGGTGGGGGTGGGGGTAATAGTCCAGGTTGGCCGGGGATCGTCAGTTGTGTTGTCTCCGATCTGCTTAGCGGGGACGAGCGGTTTAGGTGTGGCTGTATGTTCGGCCGCTTTAGGCGCTTTGTTTACTGGCAATTGCTCAGGCAGGATGGCAGCCTGTTGGGCATCGGGTAGTTGGGCGCGCACGGCCGTTGGTGACTGTAATTGGTTCCATAAAAACAG
>JAAEOP010000906.1 GCA_024223125.1 Chloroflexota bacterium | reverse complement strand
GCTACAGGGCTAATCCAAAACTTAACTGATAAATTGTCACGATCTATATGAACGTGCGGAGGCTCATTAGGCTCGTGACTATAAAAGTATATCCGATAAGGGTCTTCCCTGAGAACTGTGGGCATACTCTATTTGTTCCTATTATGCTGTCGTTTTCGTCTCTTTGAAGATTTGACGCCGCCTCGGTAGCTGGGAGCCTCAATCAGGAAGAATGTACAGCGACTACCGTCTAGCATCCGCGTGGCCAAACGGGGGTCAATTTCGTCTACCGGGGTGGCTGTGGTGATGATGGTGGGCAGCCGGGCATTGTAACGATAGTTGAATAGTTGGTACAGCTTTTCCCGTGCCCAGGGGGTGGCGCTTTCAGTTCCCAGATCGTCCAAAACCAGCAGTGCGGCCGTTTTAATCTCATCAAACAGCTTATCATACCGTTGGCCGCTGGCCGGGTTAAACGTCGCCCGTAAATGGTCTAACAAATCGGGCACGACGATGAACAGTACCGGCTCTCCCTGGTTGGACACATAATTAGCAATGGCTGCCGCCAGATGGGTTTTACCGTTGCCATAACCCATACTGTTAAAAACCAACCAATCTTGGGGATTATGGGCGAACTCAACGGCCATATCCAACGCCCGCCCCAAATTTTCTGCCTGAGAGCGGGGTAGTTCTCGTTCGCGTACATCAAAATTTTCCAACGTCTTATCCCGGTGCAAACTCAATGTCGAAAGCTCAGACTGATCCTGGTCTACACCTGTCCGTCGGAAGTCGGGAGCAGCAATATGGATAATTTGTACCAGACTGGGATCAACCATGCGCGAGCGAATACGAATCTCAATCGCTTCCAGTTCCAGATTAGTGGTAATGGCGGTGGGCAGGCGGGCATTGTAACGATAATTAAAAATCTGGTACAGTTTTTCCTGTGCCCAATCGCTGTTGCTTTGGGTTCCCAGATCATCCAAAATGAGCAGTTGGGTGTTACGTACCTGTTCAAATCGTTCATCATACCCGGTAACGGCATTGGGACTGTAAGCGGCCCGCAAATGGTCTAACAAGTCGGGCGTATTTACAAACAGTACCGGATGCCCCATCCCCAACCGGTAATTGGCAATGGCGGCCGCCAGATGGGTTTTGCCACAGCCATACCCCCCTTTGAACAGTAGCCATCCTTCCGGGTTCTCGGCAAAGGTCAGCGCCCGTTTATAAGCCATCTTCAGATTGAGTTGTTTGGCTGGGGTGAGGCCATGCCCATCAGGCAAGAAAGTGTCAAAGGTGCAATCTTGTAATGCGCCTAACTGGCTTAACTGCTGCAATTTATTTAGCCGGGCCATTTCTTTCTCGGCCGCACGGCAGGGGCAAGTGACAGCCCGGCCAAAGTTGGGATGTACCGGGGGTACATCGGGGATGACATACCCCAGGCCGCCACAATGGGGACAGTCTGGTTGGCCCAGTCCTTCAAATTCATCGGGGGCAGGCTTATCGTTTGATGATGTCTTTGTATTCATCGGGAACTTGTTGGCGTAGCTCTTTTTGAGTATCTCGGCGGCCGATTCCATGTTGTTTTCCTTCTTGCCGCCAGCGTTCTAGTATGCTGACAACATAGCGCCATTTGCGGACATTGTTTTCTACGGCTCGTTGAATCGCTTCCTCAATCCAGCGCGGCGGGTATGTTTGTTCGGCGTCGCGCAGTTCATCGGCCACGATAGGCGTCAGGGGGCCGATGTTTTGCTCGTATAGGATGAAGATGTTCGGCCGTTCCACTAGCAGGGTAATCGGTTCGTCTTCATCGGGATTCGGCCGCCATTCGCCTTTGGTAATGCCTTCTACGGCCGCCCGCCCTTTAGCGCTGTTGAGAAAATATAAATCCATCTTGCCATCGGCGCTTTCAATATTAATGTGTAAAAAGGTTCCTCTGGCTACGGCGCGTTCCACACCGTCTAGCAAATTTTCGGTAGCCAACTGCGTGGTTGGCCCCAACCCTTTAATGAATTCTGTATCATTCAAAAAATCAGTCAGACGCATATAACGCACCTGGCCTTCTTTTTGGTGCAAGGCCCAAAAAGCATACAACGTCACTTTCATCTCGGCCAGATTATCAATATGGGGCAGCAGATCGCTAAAAAACAGATTGGGTATCTGCGTCAGTCGTAACTTGCCTTCGGGAAATCCGGGGAACCCTTTCATAATTGACAATTGTTAATTGACAATTGTTAATTGTCAATTGCTAGAGATTTATCTCCTGGCGTTGCAAGTTGCGGAAGGTAGCCAGTTTGCCATGCCAGTACAAGTCTATAGCGCCGGTGGGGCCATTACGGTGTTTGGCAATGTTGACTTCGGCGATGTTCGGCCGTTCGGTAGTGTCCGGGTTGTAATATTCGTCGCGGTAAATAAACATGACAATGTCGGCGTCTTGCTCGATGGAACCGCTGTCTCTAAGGTCGGAAAGCAACGGCCGTTTATCTTGACGTTGTTCGACAGCACGGCTAAGTTGGGCGGCCGCCAGAACGGGCACATCCAATTCACGTGCCAAACCTTTTAGGCTGCGGGAAATCTCGCTAATTTCCTGAACGCGATTATTGGAACCCCGTTCTGTTTGCATCAATTGCAAATAATCAATCATTACCAAATCCAGGCCATGTTCTGCATACAGGCGGCGGCATTTGGTACGCAGTTGGTTGGGGGTGATGGAAGGGGTGTCGTCAATGAAGATGCGTGTTTCTGAGAGACGGCCGATTGCTTCCATAAAAAGCGGCCATTCGTGTTCGTGCAGTTTGCCGCGCCGCAGTCGCTGTGAATCTATGCGCGTCTCGGCCGCAATCATGCGTTGTACTAATTGTTCGCCAGACATTTCCAGGTTGAAGATGGCAATGCGTTTTCCGTAGCGGGTAGCGGCCGTTAAGCCAATGCCCATTTGTAACGCGGTTTTCCCCATCCCCGGCCGTCCGGCCAGAATCATGAGATCTGACTTATTCAGGCCGCCAAGCAGCCGGTCCAGGTCAGTAAAGCCGGTGGGGACGCCAATAATGTCGTCGCCACGTTCGTGTAGTTTTTCGATGCGTTCCAGGTAATCACGGGCAATTTGTTTGACGGGGACGAGGTCGCGGGTAGTGCGATCTTCGCTGATGCTAAAGAGGGCTTGTTCGGCACGGTCTATGACAATGTTGATGTCTTCGGCTTCGTCGTAGGCCAGGTTGGCAATGGTTCCGGCCGCACCGATCATTTGGCGACGCAGGGCAGCCGCTTCTACCAAACGGCCGTAAGTTACCGCATTGATAGCCGTAGGAACTGTATTGATCAGACTGATGATGTACGCTTCGCCGCCAGCTTCTTCCAGTTGCTCGCGCCGTCGCAGTTCTTCCGTCAAGGTAATCAGGTCAACCGGTTCCCGACGATCATTCAGGGTCAGAATTGCTTCAAATATCCATTGGTTGGGTGTACGGTAAAATGTATTGGGGCGTAAAAATGTACCGACATCAAAAATGGCGTCGGGATCAATGAGGAGCGACCCTAATAATGCTTCTTCGGCTTCTAGGCTGTGTGGTGGCAAGCGTTCAATTGTACTCATGGGTGGTTTTCAAATGCAAAACGTGAAACAAGTTCGTTTCACGTTCTACTGCAAGTTTGGCTTATCAAGTTGTTTGTTTATGGAGAGTGGCAATTAAGTAATTGGGGAATCAAGTAATTATCCAGTTACCCAACATTTGCCGTTACTTTTCGTCAAAATCTTCAAAATCCAGCGTATCTACAAAGTCTGAGAAAACATCCAGAATCTCTTCCGACTCATCTTCGCCGGTTTCTTCTTCCAAAATGTCTGGCTCTGGTAAAACCCCGACGGCGTCCATCACTTCTTCATTGACAAAGATGGGTACTTTTACCCGCACTGCCAGGGCAATGGCGTCAGAAGAGCGGCTGTCAATCTCTTTTAGGTCGCCGCCAATATCCACAAACAGGCTGGCGTAAAATACACCATCGTGCAGCGCCTTGATTAAGACGTGGGATACTTTGCCACCTAATGTCTCGATAACACTCTTTAATAAATCATGTGTTACTGGGCGGGCAACTTCTACATCTTGTAATTCGATGGTAATCGCGTCAGCCTCATAAGGGCCAATCCAGATAGGCAATTGGCGCTCATTGTCTGTTTCCCGCAAGACAACAATGCGATGTTGGGAAACAAGACTGATACGTATACTGTCTACGAGTACTTCAATCATGAGAACCTTCTTTGCAGTTATTTTCGGCGCAAGGAGAATGAATTTAACTCCTCTAATGTCTGTGCAAACAGTTACATCTAATCTCAAGCATTGTAGCATAAAAGCTGAATTTTTCACCTTCTATGTCTATGACAAGTCCCCGGCGCTTCCGAAAGCGCCGGGGACTTTGGCTACTTGTCTAGTTCCACAAAACCCAATCCTGACCGGACAAAATGACGCTTAAATCTGTTAATTCGGAACTATTTTTTTCGGTGACGGTAACGGTGGCTCGTTTGCCGTTTAGGTGTACCTGCTGTACTTCGTAGCCAGCGGCCGTTGCCGTTTGCACCACATTCAGATAGGTATGAGCCAGAGGGTCTACAAAGGCGCCGTCGTTATCCAGGACGCGAGTAATGCTGTCTAACAGGATATTGGCTTCATGGTAATCAGCCTGACGCACGGCCGTATCGGCCGCTTGTAACATCACTTCTAAGGTGACATTGATTTCAGTGGCCGGATGGCGGGTCAGGTCGGCGGGATTGCCTTTTTGTTCTAAGGTTTCGGGAGGGGGCAACCAGGCTGTCAGGAAGTAGGCGGTGGGATCGTATAGTTGTTGGTAACGGCGCATGACATTGTAGAAGCGGATGGTGGTTTGCAGGTCAGACACGGCGGCATTGTTTTCTGGTAGTTGGGCTAATTCACGCAGCCAATCTGTTTCTGCCTGAGCCAATGTGGTGTTGAAATAGCGCTGCATGTTTTTGTCTACGGCCGTAGAAAGTGTATCGTCATCTTCGCGGGTAACGTCGCTATAAAAATTGCGGAAGGTAGACCAGCCATAATGGTTAACCAGGTATGTGACAAAGCCAGCCGCTTCCAGATAACCAATTTCATGTTGTACTGGGTAGAAACTGTCTATCAACTGCGGCAGGGGAATATATTCATCTAATGTGATCAATGCGGCTGACCGCTGGGTAAGATTTTCCGGTTTGTAATGGCCCCCGCTGGCCCAGGTAGCTACACCTTCGGCCAGAAAACTGATGCGCTCGGGAGCGAATTGGCGATCCAGAATATGCACCGCTTCATGGGTCATGACCTGCTGAAAGCCATTATTAGCATAGCTGCGGTCTAAATAGGAAATGACGATATCATAGCCGGCATAACCACCCTGTCCTATAACGCGATCAATCAGGTAGACATCCAGCTTGTGGTTGGGCTGTTCGTCCAGACTGATAGCGGCCTGGCTGACGGCCGTTTCCACTCTATTAACCAACTGATTTAGATCACGGGCGGCGGCCGTGCCGCTGACCACATGTAACCGGCAGCAATCACTCTCTCTGGTAATCCAGGCCGCATTTTGTTCTGAGCGAGATAATGTGACGCTGTTTTGGATGGTTACGGTTAGGGACGCCTGGTTGTTTTCCCGATTTTCATCCCCGTTTTGCACCGTATCATATCGGTCTAAAATAACATGAATCAGATGATCGCCAGCAGCATCCTGTGTATCCCATGCCCATTCAAACAAACCTACGCCGCCCCCCTGCAAATTGGCCGCATCCAATGTTCCGCTGACGACATCTTGATAATCTACCAAAATATGCACGGTTACGTCGTTTGGGTTTACGTGAGGGGGGACGTTAGCCAATATCTGAAATGTAACCAGCTCGCCGGTATAAATGCCGGGTACGGGGTAAAGGTGGACGCCATCGGGGGTCAATGATAAATCATCGGCTGGGGTTGGGGAGGGGAGGAGGGTGGGTGGGGGGGGGATTGTGGGCACGGCCGTTGGCGGCAGAGCCACAGTTGGCAATGCAGCGTTGTTGGTTGGCGGAGAATAGGGAGAAGGTGCGTCTGTGCTAAGCAAAGCCGAAGTGGCCGTCTCCTGAACCGATGCTGTGGGTTTGTCGGCACTCTCCCCGAATAGTTTACAGGCAGTTATGCTCAATAACAATAGAAGGAGTACAATGGAAAAAGAATGTCTTGTCATAATTGCAACATCATACTAAATGAGAACAATAAGCATAAAAAAGTCAACAAAGGAAATAATTTATCCTATGGCTAGATTGATGCCCTATATTCTATATGACGTTATTTTGTGTAACAGATGAACTGACTTACATTTAGAAAGTGTTAAGGGAGTAAACGAAATGACACAAAGAAAAAAACCCTGGTGGTACCGTGCCGGGGAACGGTTTCTGGCAACCCGGTTGGGGGGCTGGTATTTTATCAACGTCGCTTCCACCCTTGATCGCCGCATCATCGCGGCTACCAATGGCAAACTGAGTACAGTGCCCGGTCAACCTGTTGGCATTGTAACCATGACAGGGGCTAAAAGTGGGCAACCACGGCAAACGCCGCTGCTTTGCACAGCGGATGGCGACAATTGGATTATCGTTGCTTCACGGGGTGGCGACACGAAAAATCCGGCCTGGTATTACAACCTCAAGGCGTACCCCGACGTGTCATTGCAGATAAACGGCCGTACCGACCCCTACACCGCCCATCAAACCAGCGGCCCAGAACGAGACCGCTGCTGGCAAAAAGCGGTAGATGTTTACGCCGGTTACACCAAATATGCTGAACGCACGAACGGCCGTGAGATTCCCGTATTTTTACTTATCCCCCGAGAAGATTGAATATTTGTGGTTCTTCAGGCTTTCCTGTGACACACCCATATGTGAGGGGTGTCAAAAATAGGGATGAGCATACAAACGATACCCCTCCAAGTCCAAATAAAGCCGTTGAAAAATGCGGGATACATCAAATATACCGTAACATCTCCGTTTAAGAACCTTGATTTTGTTATTGAATCGTATCTTCTCAATAAGTCGTGGTGGACAGAATTCAAATGAACTTCTACCATAATTCTAACGAGTTTTGAATACAGAAAGTCTAGCATAGATGAACCCTTGTCAACAAAAGCAGTGAGAAAGCAAACAATGTTAACTGACTTTGACCCCAATCAAATACAAGACCTTGAGGGAGCACAACAAG
>JAAEOP010000905.1 GCA_024223125.1 Chloroflexota bacterium | reverse complement strand
GCCGACATAGACAACGACCACGATCTCGACCTCTTCCTCACCAACTGGAACACCCCCGACCTGCTCTATCGCAATAACGGCAACGGCACATTCACCGACATCACCGCGCAGGCGGGCGTGGGCTATCCCGGTGGCTCCACAACCGCCACCTTCGCCGACTATGATCGAGATGGCGACCTCGATTTCTTCGTCGCCACCTATCGCCCGCATGATTTTGCCCACGAATTCGGCACGCCCAAACTGGAAACAGTAGACGGTCAAATTGTCGTTCCCGAAGATTTCCAATCGCGCATTGAATTGGTGGAAACAGAAGACGGCCTCAGCGTGCGTCAATTAGGCGAACCAGACCTACTTTTCCGCAACAATGGCGACAGCACCTTCACCGAAGTTGCTGCGACAGCCGGCATCAGCGGCGGTTATTGGGGGCTTTCTGCCTCATTCAGCGAAGTGGACGGCGACGGTTGGCCTGATTTATACGTCAGCAGCGACTTTTGGTCGCCCGATACCTTTTACCACAACAACGGCGATGGCACATTCAGCCTTATCAATCCCGATATGGTGCAACATTCCCCCATGTTTGCGATGGGGATGGATTTTGCCGACATCAACAACGATGGCCTGACCGATTATTTTGTCGGCGACATGCTCAGTCGGGACGCAACATTGCGCCTGACCCAGCACGGCTTGATGGACACCACCATGCCCCCCGATGAAGCGGCAGCGCAAATTATGCGTAACAGCCTCTTTTTGAACAATGGCGATGGCTCTTTCAGTGACATCGCCTGGCTGGCGGATGTGGCCGCCAGCGAATGGACATGGACAACGAAGTTCGCCGATCTGGATGTGGATGGCTACACCGATTTGCTGATCACCAATGGCATGATCGGCGATCTGATGGACAGCGACGTGCTGGCAAATATCAACCTGCCCCAATTTCAAAATGCCCCCGCCTATTTCCCCGATTATCCACCGTTGGTGACTAACGATCTCATTTTTCGTAATAATGGGGATTTGACGTTTGAAGAAACGGCCGCCGCTTGGGGATTCGACACCGCCGCCATCGGGCACGGGGCAACATTGGCCGATTTAGACAATGATGGCGATTTAGATGCCATCATCAATTACATGAATGAACCCACAGGCGTGTATCGTAATGATGCGGCTAATAATCGGGTTGTTGTAGAGTTGGACGGCCGTTTATCCAACAGTCAAGGCATTGGTTCCCGCGTCACCCTCATCGCTGACAACGGCACACAGATGCGCCTGATGAGCACATCTGGCGGCTATCTTTCCAGCCACGCGCCCGCCCTCACCTTTGGGTTAGGCGATGGGGAAGCTATCGAAGCGATAGAAGTAGAATGGCCATCTGGACACACACAGCGGTTTACTGAAATAGATGGAAAGCCGCTGACCGCCAATCAACACTACACCATCGTTGAACCAGACAGCGCCATCGCCCCGCCGCCCGCCCATTGGCTGACGGCCGTCGCACCCCAATTTGAAGAAATTTCTGCCAGCGCGGGCTTAACTGCCCCCCATATTGAAAGCGATTTTGATGATAACCAGTATGAAGGATTCGATGATTTTGACGAGCAGCCTTTGCTGCCGCGCCGCCTCTCCACGTTGGGACCGGGCGTGGTGTGGGGGGATGCAGATCAAGATGGGGACGATGATTTGTACATCGCTGGCGGATTGGGACAAGCGGGAACGCTCTATGAGAATGTGGGCGGCTCCTTCGCCCTCATGCCCGCCGTTGCTCCCGCCGAATATGAAGAAGTCGCGCCGTTGTGGTTCCAGAGCGGCCGTAATGCCGCCCCCGATTTAATGCTCACCTACAGTAGTTACGAAAGCTGGGACGCGCCATTGGCGGCGCAATTCCGCATAGACTCTGCAAACCCATTTCCATTTACCGATATGGGCTGGGAAGCTGAATCGCCCGCATCTGGCGGCGCGATGGCGGCCAGCGATGTGGACGGCGACGGCGATTTGGACTTGTTCGTCGGCGGACGGGCAATTCCCGGCCAATGGCCTCTGCCTGCCCCCAGCCATCTTTACCTCAATGAAGACGGCGAACTTACGGATGCAACCGCCGCCATCGCCCCCGACTTGCTTGAATTGGGCCTGACAACGGGTGCGATTTGGCTGGATGTGGATTCAGACGGGGACGGTGATTTGCTGGCAGCGACGGAGTTTGGGGCGGTGCGACTGTTTTTGAATGAAAACGGCCGTTTAACCGACACCACAACCGAATCAGGATTAGACCAATGGACGGGGTTATGGACAGGCATCACCGCCGGCGACTTCAATCAGGACGGCCATATGGATTTTGCCGCTGCCAATCTGGGGTTAAACACAAAATATACAGCCTCGCCAGAGTATCCTGCCGTTGTTTACGCGGGCAACATAGACGGCGATGGTGATGTGGACATCATCGAGGCGGAATATGTGGACGGTGTGCTGCGCCCCGTGCGTGAGCGGGGAATGACGGGGGCAGAAATGCCGTTTATTCTGGAAAAATACGACACCTTTCTGGCATATGCAGAAGCCAGTTTAGAAGATATTTACGGCGACAGATTGGATGATGCAACGTTGTTCACCGCCAATACGCTAGCACATTCTCTGTTTATCAATGATGGAAACGGCCGTTTCAGCGCCACCCCACTCCCTCAATTAGCCCAAATCACAACGGGGTATGGGTTGACAACAGCTGATTTTGACAACGACGGCCGTGATGACCTCTATCTTGTAGGCAATTTCAGTTATGCCGATCACGAAACGCGGCAATACACTGGCGGGGTGGGCTACTGGCTGCGCGGGATGGGGGATGGCTCTTTTACCGTTGTGCCTGCGTCGGAAAGTGGCTTGTTTGTACCTTATGATGGTCGGGGAACGGCCGTTAGCGATTACGACAACGATGGCTGGGTAGATGTGGTCGTGGGGGTTAACGACAACCATCCGCTTCTCTTTCACAATCTCGGCAACGGCGACAACTGCACCTTACGGATTCGTCTCACAGGGGATGACGCTAATCCAACGGCCGTTGGTACACGCATCATCGTCACCTTGCCCGATGGCTCCGCAACCAGCCGTGAGGTTCACGCTGGCAACGGCTACTTTTCGCAAGATGGCGCCACGCATCTGTTTGGTTTGGGGCCGGCTGGCAGCGCGGATGTACAGATCATTTGGCCTGACGGAACAGTTTCAGAAACGACCGGGCAGCCGTGCGGTGAGGTAACGGTGGAAAAGCCGTGACAGGTTCGTTATTGAGATGATGCTTTTTGGAGGTTCATCACATGTCACCCATCCCGGCCCATTTTCAAATTCCTTTCCGTCCTGTAGTCGACGTTAATGCTGTTATTGTGCGCGGTCAGGCACAGTTTACTGTTCTTACTTCGCGATTGATCCGGTTGGAATATGAGGAACACGGCCGTTTTCAGGACCAACCCTCGCAAACCTTCTGGCATCGCCAGCAGCTAGTTCCCGATTTTACACACGGGGAGCAAGATGGCCGTCTGACCATCCAAACAGAACATCTACAACTCAGCTACCAAACCGGCCAACCCTTCACGGCCGATAGCCTAACAATCACGCTGTTGGCGGACGACGTTACCTGGCATTATGGGGCCGATGATCCCCACAATCTTCGGGGCACATACCGTACTTTGGATGCGGTCAGCGGCAGCGCTCCTCTGGAACCAGGGTTGAAGTCCTGCTCTGGTTGGGCGGTGGTAGATGATTCCCACACACTGCTCTTCAACAAAGATGGCTAGCTGGAACCCCGTCCTGGCGAGGGATTGGATGTGTACTTTTTTGGCTACGGCCGCGCGTACCAAACCTGCCTCCAGGATTACGGCCGCGTCACTGGCTCCGCACCTTTGCTGCCCCGTTGGGCGTTGGGCAACTGGTGGGGTCGTTATTGGGCTTACACCCAATCCGAACTGACCCAGCTGATGGAAGATTTCCGCGACCATGACGTTCCTCTTTCCGTCTGCATTGTATGAGGTAGGCGATTACAACGGCTGGACAGGTTATACCTGGAACCACGACTTGTTTCCAGAGCCGGATGCCTTTCTGGGCTGGCTGCATGAGATGGGTCTAAAAACAGTGCTTAATCTGCATCCGGCGCTGGGGATACGGCCGTATGAAACCCAATATCCAGCCCTGGCACAGCGCTTAAGCATTGATCCCGCCGGCAGAGAAACCATCAAAACCGATGAAGACAACTTACTCAGCCGTCGCGACCGTACTCAGGAGAAATGTATGGCTATACTGCATGCGTTTAAGCTGGAAACCCAGGCCAAAATGGGCATTTCCCAGCAACTGGCCGAGCTGCAAACCGATCCAGCTATTTTGAAGACGTATGCATCGATATTGGCTCCCTCCCAAATCCGCGCTTTGCTAGAAGTGACCTGCCAGGCTGGTGTCCACCATATCCGCAATACCCGCAACACCCGCAACCCGCATCTGCTCATCTTGTGGAACAATCATGAAGATGGGCGGTTGCATTATCAGTTTAACCGATACGATGACGGCCGTTTCGGTCTAGAATAACGTTTTCAGGTAGAGGAAGGGAAAGCGCCCCACTTCAAGGCAATCACCCCGGATAAAGAGTGGCGGTTGGAGATAGATTATATGGGGGTTACGGCCGTGACTCTTTCAGTTAATGATTAGATGATCCCCCACCTGTTTTCGCAGCCTGGCTAAAACGGCGCACAAATTAGAAAGCGATCGCCTGGTAGAACGCGCTTCCCACAGCAAATCAGCCACCGCTTCACGGTTGTGTGTTTGCCCGGTATGTGCCAAATATGCCAACAGGGCTATTTCTTTTTGGCTGCGAGAGCGGGTGAGGGGCTTGCCGTGCAAACATATACAGCTACCAGAGGTGTAACGCAAATTTATAAGTGCGTCGCACCTAAATAGTTGCCTGAATTATGCCCTAATTCCCACCTGGAAGCGTTTTAGAAGCGTCTGGTTTGTATGCTGTTTTCTTCTTTTGTTTTCGTAGATAATGACGGCGTGCTTTAGCACGGTTCCCACACGATTCCATCGAGCACCAAAGTCGGCTCCGATTTCGGCTCGTGTCGATAAACAGATAACCACAGCCACGATCATCTGCACATTGCCGTACCCGATTCAGCCTATCCGAAACCAACAATTCGCCTGCAGAACGAGCTACAGGCCAAACAATCTGGTCAAGTCCATTGGGACTCTCTGTAAACTCCCAGTCGAATCCTCTGTCCGATAGATTGATATGCAAGTGAGACAACGACTTGCTCAGGGCTCTGTTCAGAATGCCAAGATCATTCAAATCAACACTTTCCTGCTCCGAATAGTTCGCGAAGATGCGATAAACAGATTCTCTTAATTGCATGGCGCTTTCATAGGCTACGATTGCCTCTTTCGATTGGTTCTTTGCTACCTGTCCTAGTTTTTCTGCCTGATCAGAAGCCAAAATACCAGCAGCTCGCCCCCACTCAATTAGGACAGAGTAGTCTTTCAACGCATCATCTGGATGGTCGCTGTTATGCCAGTCCACTGTATTGGCAAAGTCAAGACAGAGTGCCCCTGATTCTAAGTCAAACATGATTAAAACACCTCTTCGAATTACGTTATAACCCTCATATAGCCTTTGACAGGTTACAATAATAATGATATAATATAACCCTCTTAACAAGTATAGTAGGTTATAATTATCGTGTCAACGTCAGCCTTTAGGTGCTGAGTTGCCACACATATTCAGTGACATTAATTATGCTGACGGAGGATGAAATGTTACCTTACCTTTACCATTTACATTTTTCCAAACATCGAGAGAATGAACTAATTGAACAAGCTCGAATAGCCAGACTTCTAGCTGAAATTAGAGCTGAAAAACCAGGAATTCGTGTCCGCTTTTTGATAAATAGTGGTGCAATCTTGATCCTTATCGGCCGAAAGTTGAAAGAGCATTATGAACCTGAGACCCACCTTGCCCTGCAACAGCCCATCCTCGAAGGATCTCCAGGTCGTTGATTCATTTAGAATCAACAAAAGTGTCATAAAGGAAAAAGAAAATGAATGGTGAAAATAGAAATAATGTCATCAAAATTGTCCTCGCCTTTGCTGCCATTTATATCATTTGGGGAACAACCTATTTAGTCATTCGGCTGGCCATAGAAACTATTCCCCCCTTTTTCATGGCCGGAACACGCTTCTTGTTGGCCGGAATCATCACCTTTGTCTTTCTTCGCGCTCGTGGAGTCCCGATGCCCAATTTGTTGCAGTGGCGATCTGCCGCCATCATTGGCACTCTTTTGCTGGTTGGTGGCAATGGATTGGTTACCTGGTCGGAACAAGAAGTGCCTTCCAGTATAGCTGCCCTCGTTGTCGCCACAGTGCCTCTCTGGATGGTATTATTTGATTGGTTGCTTTATCGGGGGATAAGCCCAAGCAAAAAGATGGCGATTGGTTTGTCTCTCGGCTTTCTGGGCATTGGCCTACTTATTGGACCAGGACAGATTTTAGAAACGAACACCATTAGTTTGTCCGCGATACTTATCTTGTTATTGGCGCCTATATTGTGGAGTTTAGGTTCTCTTCATTCCCGTCAGGCAAATCTGCCAGAGAATCTTTTCATGGCTACAGCCATAGAAATGTTGGCTGGTGGGGTTGTACTCATATTGGCTGGCTTCATTACAGGTGAAACGAGTCAGCTAAATCTGGTAGGGATCTCAACTCTCTCATTGGTCTCAATGCTGTATCTCACAATTTTCGGTTCAGTCGTGGCCTTGACAGCCTATATCTGGCTGCTGAAAAACGTTCAGGCAGCCAAAGTAGCCACTTACACTTATGTGAATCCAATCATCGCTATTTTCTTGGGTTGGTTGATCTTAAGCGAACCCATAACCCCGCAGATGCTCATACCAGTTGTAGTTATTATTGTGGCTGTGATTCTCATCACAACGCGAAGACCAGCAAAGAAAACATTCCAGGACGAATTACCATCTTTAGAAACCAATGTGCCATGGGAATCAGTGGCTACTGGTGATTGAGTAAAATGAGATGCTGGGGGCAGTGCAGGTCATCTTCACTTATTTGTACTCTAGAAATGTTCAGAAGCATCCCTGTTGTATACAGCAACCGGGATCCACAAAGCGAAATACATACTTCGGATGCTGGTGACACACGATGGCCGTAATATGCAAAAAGGTTACTCACTGCCCAGGCACTGATCATGTAAATCGCTGCTTTGCCCAAGCGACCGTTGTGTGACTGGCGTAGTTGTTTGCCATCTATGGCCACAATCTCCCCGCCTGTAATGTCACTAACGACTCGTATCCAACTCATAAACCCACGTTGAAATTGCTCTGGGTCCAGCAGTCCGAACACTCGTCCAAATGTATCATGGGAGGGAATGCCATTGGTCAAATCAAGAAACTCCCCTAGCCAATCTTGCTTGACTTTACTAAAATTCTCAATATCTACCCATGTATCAGCCCCACAGATCACCGCGCAGATAGCGATGATGATATTGATGAGCGGATGGTCTTTCGTTCGTTCCATTCGGGGGTCTTTTACGCATGAAAAATGGTCACTTATTGTCGCTACTTTGGTGGTTTGCATGGACAACTTCCTTTTTTATGCCCTTGATTACCACACTTTTATTTAGATAATAGATGCGATTGCCCTAGATTTCAAGGAAAGTTGGATTGAACTTCATAAGCTGATCCGGTAAGATTGAGAATCGAAAGCCAGAATTCTACCGAATCTGTTGTATTACTTCATTGAAATTGACCCAAATCGAGAAGATGTGAATTATCCATCACTTCGCAGAGTACCACCTATTTTTTTAATAAGAAGGCCCAATTATGAACATTCCACAACAATATACCCAAGCTTCCATCAAAACGGCCGACAATCTACGTTCCATTGCCCATTCCATGTTAGTGACGGAGGTGTCATCGCTTTCATTGCCTGAAATTGATGTGGCCGTAGACATCATTTCCCGGATTGTGCCAGCTGGCAATATCCCCGGCGTTATATTGAACGGTCTGGCCCGGCTGCCTGGTCGTCGACCACCAGCAGCCAACGTGAACCGTGATGTGAACCTGCTCTTTAAGGGGGTAGAGGCGGCTCTGGACAAAGCGGTTTACGGTGCGTTTTTTGCCGGTCCGGCAGCCATTATCTGGGGGTATCAAAACCTGCTCAAACTGGCTGGCAAAGACCCAGAGACTGCTTTCCCGAACGGATTATGGCAGTTTTACGTGGAATATGCCTTGCGAGAGGATACTGCCCGCCACGCCAACGAAACGCGCGGTTTCGATGATATGTTGGCTCAGTACCAGATCGAACTACACCCTGTAGACCGTATCACCGCCTGGTTGATGGCCGCCGTTCACATTTTGCATCAATACCCGGACCTTCTAGCGAACGAGTGGCGGGAAAGAATATATCTTTCTTTGTTGTCAGAGATAGCTGCTGATCAGCCGGATGCTGATCATTATACCGGCCTTTATAAGGAGTGGGAGAAACAACGGCCGTACGGCCGAGGCCAGGACGCTGAGCCCAAGCACAACTACGCCACCTACCGCCGCCACAAATTCGATCAATTCCTGTCCGAAGCCACCCACAACTTGAGCGCTGAGGCTTATCAGACCTGGACGCAGCGCTTGCAGGCGCTGCGTCAGGCACTCAAAGATTATCAACAGCAGCTTTCCATATGGTCTTTTCTGAAGCCAGATAGTTATAGTGAAATCCGATCATCACTGACCTGGGAACAGCTACATGTTGGTCTCGTTTTCCAAGGGCGGTATTATCTGATTTCGGCCAGCGATCCTGACGGTAAGCAACCTACATTCGTGACGGCCGTACGAGAACAAGTGGCAGCGATTCACGCCTTGCCCACGGGGACAACGGCCGTAAATCTTTCTACCCTGGCTACCATCAGACGGTCAGTCCTGTTCAACCTACGCCGTGACTTGAACAAAACGCTGGCTGACAACCTAGAGCGTTTACAACATTCGCCCATCATCTTCAATGCTGACCAACGACCAGCACACCTGCCGCTCAGTGACATCCGCCAGGGAGAGCGCGGCATAGGCGATCATCCCTTAACGCTATTTGACACTGGTGAGACAGTTGTTTTTGACCAGTCGCACATCTTTTTTGATGGGGCTTGGGGAGCGACGTTAGCTGAAATCTTTACCCGTGAAGCGATGGCTTGGGCTGTATACTTGAAGGGATTACCATCGCCAAAGGCAACCGGGGCTGTTATCAAACCTTTGACGTTTCCCCTGGAATCGACAGAGCAAAGGTTTATCGAACAGTCGCCGCGAGTCACACCAGAAGTCAGTGTTGAAAACGACAAGGTCAATCTGCAAATGCTGCTCACGACCCGGAATCTGTTTAAACAGCGTAGCGATTGGCTCAATCTCACTGTAAACGATCTGCTTATCCTTTATCGTGCCATCCACGCGGTCATTTACCAGTTAGACCCCACCCTGGCAGCCGAGATAGCGGCTCTGGACAAAACACCACGCCATCGGCAGGCTGCTGCCCAGGTGCAGGCAGCGCTCATCACCGGACAAGAAATAAACCCGGCTATTCTCATTCCGATTGACGTTTCCCGCACCGGCCCTCGTGAGCGGTTATACCCGCTGGTGTTTGAGGCCCCTCTGCGGGAGTTGGATTTGTTAGCATTACACGGCCGTACTCTGGATGCTCTCGTTGCCTACAAACAAGGAGAGATTCCTTTCACCGAGTTCGACCAGCACCAGCGCACCTACCTGGCGACGTTAGTCGGGTTTGGGCAAGTACTTAATCGGGTTAAGGAAATCGGTGGCCGCGGTGAGAGCGCCAGTTCCGGCTCCATCAAACTGTTGGCGAACATGCCAGTCCTGGTACAGCGCTTGCTGGATACCGTGCCCAATCGGTTCGATTTGTTGAATGACCTCATTAAAGGGCGTGAAGTGTTCTCAAATGTAGGGCGGGTATCTTCTGGCAGCAGCCTTACCCGTTTCAGCACGGCCAAAGATGACAACGAAAAGAAAAGCCTCGCCTGGGGGGTGCTGACCGATACTCAAGGGATAATGTACATAACGTTGCGTGATTTCCGGCCACATGTGGCAGCGATGATAGAGATTGGCCACAAAGCATTGGCAACTCGTCTGGCACAGCATTACCTGGACACCTATGCTGAAGGGTTAAATAATTACATTCGTGAGTTGCGTCGCATTGCTGCAGCCAGCCAAGAGATGTAACGAGAAAATCAGTTTCATCCATCTCCTTATGGTTGTGCGCGATGGTTGCCTTCTATTTGAATTTCTGTTTGTATCGGATAGGGAATCTCGATACCGTCCCGAGCAAAAGCTTTCTGAATTGCGATGATAGCCGGGTGGGTAGCTGTGAAGGGGTTGGTTACACGGCCGTCAATCCAATAAAAGAGCGTAAAATCAATCGAAAAATCGTTGAATGTGTGGAAGTGCAGCATGGGGGCCGGGTCATCCAACACGTCTGGTAAAACTTGTATTGTTTGCAATGTTACCCGCTGTACCTGTTCCAGGTTGCTATTGAAGGCTACGCCGATGGGGAGGCTAATGCGCCATTTTGCCTGGCGGCTGAAATTGATGATCGGTTTGGTAAATACGTAGGCGTTAGGAATAAGTACATTGTGGCTGTCGAGCGTCCGCAACTCTGTCGAGCGTAAATCAACCGAGAGTACCTTGCCTGTATAATCGTCGATCTGAATCATATCACCGAGTTCGAAAGGTTTTTGGATGAGCAATAAAAAGCCGGCGATCACGTTCTGACTAATATCTTGTAAAGCAAACCCAATCGTAAAGCCAAGAATACCTAACCCGGCCAAAAAAGCAGTCACCTCAAAATTAACCTGGCGCAAAGCGGAAATGGTACCAAAAATGACGATGGACCAACGAGTTACATGATACACCAACAAGGTGATGCCGGGATCGGTACGCCGCTTCTCTAGGATACGTCTAATTAGCTTGCTGATCCACGCTGCCAGATAAAGCGTGATGACAAACAACACCATGGCTGCCAGCACTCTGGGAAAGAAGAGCAAAAAACCGGCCAGCACGCCACGCAAGGCTGTGGATACAGCCTCAGGTGAGGACAGATCAAGTGGTTCGGCAGCAGTCTGGGTTGTCGTCGAGCAGCCGACAAGCAATAAAGCCACGGTCGTCACACCGATAAGCAGCAATAGGCGTTGTTTTGTCATAGTGGGTTTCCTCATGGTTCCAGTTCCAACGATCCCCAACTACTGGGGTCCAACCAGCGGCGGGTAGCTACATGAGAGAGCATCAGTTCTTGTACGGCCGTGCCCGGCGTATCCAGGTCATTCAGGCTAAAAGCCGCCCCCAATATCTGGTTTGAAGCTGGCTGAATGCCTAAATCTGACCAGGGAATCGCCATTTCCACATTGTAACCTTCGGCTGTCTTGAGCGCAGCTATCCGCGCGATAGAGCCAATAAAATCGGTCATTACCCCCTGAGCATCACCACGAAAACGAAAGCTACCAGGGGATCGGTCAACGAAGTTACCGGGAGAGACAACATACTGATAATCATCACTGTTGACGTCGGAACCGTAATCAACCTGGACATTGGTATCGAATTGAAGTTCCAGGCTGTCACCCAGATAAGCAAATTTGGTCTCACGAGTTTGTACATGAACATCGTCGGTAACAGCAACAGCCAGGTACAGATTCTGGTCATCCCAGCCGATACGCCAGATTGATTCCACATCCATTGAGCCGTCCCAAGATTCTTTTTGTGCAACAATATGAGAAGCAGTGAAGGGTGGGATAGCGCCCCAGTCAACCAGGTCGCCATCAATGAGTGGCGCCGATGACAGACGTACGGCCGTAATGCGGCCTTCTGTATTAGCCGGAGCTAACGTCACCGTCGCCACTGGCGCTGTAGTTGCGGTAGATACGACCGTAGCGGGGCGGGTCGGCGGTGGTGCCAGAGATGCTGTTTCATCATCCCTCTCCGCACGGGTTATGAAGACGATGAGAATGCTAATCAGTGACAACAACAGGCAAGATATTACCAGAATGCCTAGAACCGCTGCCAACCATTTCATGGGAATATTAGTCAGGGAAAATTTGCTGCTTTCGTTACTATTCGGTGATTGCATAGTTAGTGTATGCCATAGATTTTTGGTAACGCCAGAATAGAGGGAAGAATATGTTTTGTCAACTCATTTCATCTGGTATCTGGTGATGTCCATTACTTTTATGGAGCATAACCTTACTTCCAATCAAGTCATTAGCCAAAAGGATTCAAGGATTCATGCACATTCTTATGACCTTCACTATAATAGTAGGAGCATGTAGGAGTGGCAGGATAGATATATGTGAACGATCCACTGATTGGTCAACATTTAGGAAATTATCGCATTGATTCCGTTGTGGGGCGCGGTGGCATGGCTACCGTCTATTATGGCTGGGATGCAAGCCTGCACCGGCCGGTGGCCGTGAAGGTAATTGACGCCCGTTACCGGGATAATCCTGCATACGCCAAACGCTTTTTGCAAGAAGCACGGGCAGTGGCCACCTGGCGACACGACAACATCTTGCAGGTATTTTACGCCGGACAGGCAGACGACCTGTATTACTTCGCCATGGAGTACGTGGACGGCCCTGACTTGAGCCAGGTAATGAAACAGTACGCTGACGAGGGGGAGTTGATGCCCCATGAGGACGTATTAAAAATTGGCCGGGCGGTAGCCAGCGCTCTAGATTATGCGCACAACCAAGAGATCATTCACAGGGATGTGAAACCTTCGAATGTGATGGTGGCGAAAGACGGCCGTATTGCTCTGGCAGATTTTGGTCTAGCTTTGAATGTGCAGCAGGGTTCCTTAGGTGGCGTCTTTGGCACTCCGCATTACATTGCCCCAGAGCAGGCGCGCAACTCCGCCATGGCCGTGCCGCAATCTGACCTGTACGCGCTGGGTGTGATTTTGTACGAGATGCTCACTGGCTCTGTACCTTTTGATGACCCATCCCCAACTACTCTGGCGGTGCAGCATTTAACGCAGCCACCACCACCGCCACGCCAATTGAATCCTAACCTGAACAGCGCCACAGAGAAGGTATTGCTCAAGGCACTCCACAAGCAGTCGGAGGATCGTTACCAGACCGGCGAAGCCCTAATGGAGGCACTGTCAGCCGCTTTAAATACATCTGAAATGGCCGCTGAATCTGAAATGCTGCCGCCACTACCCGGTGTCGTTTCACCGGATCTCTCGCAAATTACGGTAGCAGAGCGTGTCAGTTTGTATATGCCGCCGCCACCACCCGCTGTGAAAGAATCTGGAACGCCCGTGCCCCAACCGCCGCCGTCATCCCGGCAACCTTTACCTGCAACTGCCCCTGTGGCAGAAAGCAAATCCTTTCCGGTTAGCAGGCTGTTTGCAGCAGGTATAGTCGTTTTAATACTTATGTTTGGGGGCTGGATGTTGTTTGGCAGAGGTGACAGCCTGGCGACGGCCGTCGTGCCCACCGAACCTTCGGCCACTACTCAGGCCAACAATGAACCGCAAACAACCGCTGTATCAGATGAAGGCACAGTTCTGCCACTGGAAACCGAAGCCGCACGCCAAGAGATAGCCACAGATACGGCCGTGCCGCCTTCACCACCCCCGGAAACCAACACACCTGCGCCGGAGCCAACAACAGTTCCACCAACGGATACTGCTGTTCCCCAACCAACGGATACTGCTGTTCCCCAACTTATCAATCCACCAGCTACAGAAGCGTCGACCGTCGTACCGACGGCCACCCCTTCAGGTCCCCGCCTGGTCATGTTGTATGATGCCACCGGTTTTTATTTGTACAATCCCAATGCCAACAATGCCATCCGCGTCAGCCAACTCGTTTTTGAATCATTAGACGAAAACGGTGATCTCAGTGGCTACTGGCTTGAAGGACGACGCTGGTCACAATTCTACAGTTATGTGGAGCCGTTTAGTTGTGTTCGTCTGGAAATAACTAAACTATCCAGTTGGCTACGGCCATCACAATGTCGGGAGTACAATGCTACGATTACCCCGGAACAGGATGGTGATATTGTTTTCTGGATGCCGCGCACCGGTGTGGCTGCCTTCCGCGTGCTGTGGCAGGGGCAGGAAGTGGGCCGTTGCGATGTAGTTGCCAACCAATGTGAGACTTACCTGCCGTGACCGACCCTTTGATTGGTACGCGGCTGGATGAATATCGCCTGGAAGGTTTGCTGGGGCAAGGTGGTATGGCCCGCGTCTATTGCGGGCTAGATACGGGCTTGCAACGCTACGGGGCCATTAAAGTTATTGACACGCCTTATCAGCAAGACGAGTCGTACATGACCCGGTTTGAACGAGAAGCGCGTGCTATTGCCCAGCTGGATCATCCCCATATTGTGACTGTGTATCGTTACGGCCGTTCCCAAAATCTACTCTATTTGGCAATGAAATATATCGAAGGTGCTGACTTGCATGCTATCCTGAGCGGTTATGAACAGGACGGCCAGTTTATGCCTTTTGACGAGGTGGCTCGTCTCATCCGCGAAATAGGATCTGCACTGGATTATGCCCACAGTCAGGGCGTTGTTCATCGGGACATTAAGCCATCGAATGTGATGCTGGATGACCAGGGGCGATCTTACATTACCGATTTTGGTCTGGCGCTGCTTGCAGATGTAGGCACACACGGCGAAATTCTCGGTTCACCCAATTACATTGCGCCAGAGCAGGCGGTTTCCTCAGCCGGAGCTGTGCCACAGAGTGATTTGTATGCCCTAGGCGTCATCCTGTTCCGGATGGTCACAGGGCAGTTGCCGTTTACCCACGACGATATGCTGGAATTGTTGATGCTGCACATGACGGCCTTGCCGCCCGACCCGCGCGAACTACGCCCGGACATCAATTCAGCGCTGGCGACAGTCATCTTAAAGGCATTGGCCAAAGAGCCGGATGAACGATATGCAAGCGGGAAAGCGCTGGCCGTCGCCCTGGAAACCGCTTTGAAGGAAACGGCCGTCGCTTCTACCGCGGCAACTTTAACTATTATGGATCGGGTAGCCCTAGACATGGAAGATCTGCCTCCGCTTCCCGCCGTTGTCACACCGCAAATAACCGCTCCCCAGCCTACGACACCCGCACCAAAAACGGTCCCCCCGACCGGCGAGCAACTGCCTGGCGCTCAGGAAATGCCGCTCAGTACGGATGTGCCACCTCACCCCCTAAAGCTGCCCGTTTTTCTGAAAGGGGCAGGCGCAATCGTAGTCTTATTGCTAATCGTGCTGACCGCCTTTTTTCTGCTCCGCAACCAAGAAAACACAAATACACCGATGACGGATGGCATTGCCACGGCTACGACAGAATTAGCGGTTGTGGAAACGGTCGAAGTGGAAAATGTGTCTTTGCCTAGAGGAACATCTACAGTGACCGTCAACGAAGCAGCTAATTCTCCCCTTGATCCAACCATCACCCCCCTGCCCGAAGCGCTTCCCCAATCATCTGAAACAGTTTATTTGCCCATTATTAGTAATGAGGAGGAGCCGCCAACATCAATTGCCCCCGCATCCACCGCTGATACACCATCTCCCACGGCGTATCAATTGCTCATTGCTACGAATGGAAAAGACAGTCTGTTTGTGGTAAGCCAATCGGAAGAAGCTTTTCCCTTGGATCCTTTACGTCTGGGGAGTGGCAATGGAGCTATCCAGGAGACAGAGTGGGGCTTAGGGCAATTAGCGCCAGGTGATTGTGTGACAGCCTGGAAAGACGGGGGAAACCCGCAACCCCCCGATGTCGATTGCAATCAGGTTGGCGTACGTGTGATACGTCAAGGGCCGGATCGTTTTTGGAAGGATCAATTTGATGTATTCTATGATGGCGAACAGGTTGGCGTCTGCAACCCGCAGGGTCAGTGTCTGATCGAGATTACAAAGTAACTTTGGCTATCATTGGAACCTAATCTCCCCTGGCTTAATTGCGTCTTGCTTTTTGTCATGTCGTAAGCCAGAAATTTGGCGTGAAACAAGCGATTCGCACAATTTCTTTGATGATAATTTCTTGATCTAGAATGGGGCTGCGCATTAAGGATTCAATTTGCATGGAGACCAATGATTCGATATAAGCTGCTTTCCATTCTTCTGCCAAATATTGTTCCAGATCGGGTAAGCTGTCGAAGTAGGTGATGAAGGCGAAGGTTTCATCTGCTTTTTGCTGGTACCAATTGTGGGCAACGGCCGTTTGCAAAGCCTCGTCCGCTAATAGATACTGTTCATACTCACTCTCTTCCCGTATCCAACCTGCCAGATGTCGTTCCTCGCCGATACGGACGGTGATGGGGGCTGGTTTACCGATGGGGTGCATGTCAATTAAACAGCCGTTTGGCGCCAACATTTGCCGAATTTGTTTTAGAGCATGAACCATGCTCTCCGGTTCCATTCATCACAATGACCAGGCCAGAATGATTAAATCATATGGCTGAGGTATCTGGAAATCTTCCAGGGCAACAGCGTAATAATGGACATGTTCAGAGGAGGGAGCCAATGTTTTCGCTTTGGCGATTTTGTCTTCATTGGGATCAATAGCATCAACGTGGCTGGCTTGTGGGGCGTATTTGCGGGTCAAACGGCCGTTGCCACATCCGATCTCCAACACCCGCTTCCCACCAACCCCACCCGATAGTCGGAGCAGCGACGCTAATTCTGGATCCGTTGGATCATATATCATGGCAGTACCTCAAATTCTCCGCTCTTATCCAAAACTGGCATAATAAAATATCTAAAACTATTTTCAATTGTTTGCTCAATAATATCATCCCTGCCAAATAGGGCAGCGTATGAAGTTAGCTCGGTGAGATTACCTTTGGTAAATCGGCGGTATTTTTGGAATTGGATCGAGGCTTTTTCAGATTTAATTGGATCATTATTTTTCTGAAAAAGCCTAACCTGTCCAAACTTCTGGTTTTCCAGAGAACCTTTCATGAGTACTGAAAACTGATCTTTTTACGGTTCATGCTCAATGGTAAAACGAAAAGGAAACCCTTCTAAGCGGGCGGCGGCCGTTGCTTTACGTACCCGGTGTTCTGCTTCTGCTTTGGGTAAGACGTCCACTACCGACTGCCCTTCTGTGTGTACTTGCCACATAATCGCCTCGGCAAAAATGTGTGGTTTGCGAAAAATCTGCACCATAATCCGCACTACAAACTCCATCGTGGTAACAGGATCATCGTGGGCGATAATCTTCCACAAATTATCGCCGCCAGTTGAAGTATCTACATCTTGCTCTTCGGCAATGTCTGGTTGGCTGTGTCCTATCATCATCTTAATAATACTCAAAGTTTGGCCTGAGTGGCCTGTTCCAGGGCGACCGCTTTTTGAGAGCCGAGCATGACAGTACGGCCGTCAGTCAGAGTCATTTCCACCCCTTCATTGTTGAAGGTGTTTTGGGATTCATTATCCATTGGCAATTTCCTGTCTATTTCCCTTGTAATGGTTGGATTGTAGCGGCAGTGGCAACATTCTCCAAAGTCGGGGATAGCTACTTTTGTTCTGCAAATATCGGTATCGGATAGGGTAGGGTATAATATTATGAATCTGATACCGAAGCAGAGACTCTATGCTAGAAAAACCATTGTTAACCAGAATTCGAAAAAAGAAAGCACAATTGGAGGGGTTGCGGCCGTTACCCACTGCTGCTCTTAAGCGTTTGCATGAGCAGTTGAATATTGAGTGGATTTACAACGCTAATGTCATTGACAGGATTATTTGAGTTTATTAGCCAGAAACGGCCGTTTGGAAGCTATCAAACGAGGCCGCAATTGGTACACAACCCGGCGAGCATTATCGGCTTACCTTAAATCGGTTGGCAAAGCCAAAAAATGAAATTTTCAAAATATCATGCGTTGGGCAATGACTACATTGTCATTCGCCCGGCCGAACTTAAATATGAACTTAGCACGGCCGTCATTCGTCAAATCTGTCACCGAAACTATGGTATCGGGTCGGATGGTATTTTGCTTGGCCCGCTTGACAGCGATTGCTGCGATTTTGGCTTGCGGATTTTTAACCCTGATGGTAGTGAAGCGGAAAAAAGTGGTAATGGGCTGCGCATCTTTGCCCGCTCTCTTTGGGATGATCATCTCGTCGGCAGTCAACGCTTTGCAGTAGAAACGGCCGGTGGTGTCGTCTCCTGTAAAGTCACGTCCGGCGGCAAGTGTGTGACGGTGGAAATGGGAGAGGTTCGTTTTCACAGCACAATGATCCCCGTTATCGGTACACCGCGAGAAGTTCTAAATGAAGAAATCAGAGTGGATGGGCAATCATTTGAATTCTGTGCTGCCTCAGTCGGCAATCCGCATTGCGTTGTTCTATTAGACAAAATGTTGTCCCCTGAGGAAGTTCGGCGGCATGGGGCGAAGATCGAAACAGACCCCCGCTTTCCAAATCGGATTAATGTGCAATTTATGAAGGCGCTTGATCGGACCAATGTCCAGATAGAAATTTGGGAAAGGGGGGCAGGTTACACGTTGGCTTCTGGCAGCAGCGCCACGGCCGCGGCCGCTGTGGCCTCCAAACTTGGTTTATGTGGTCCAGACATTGCCGTACAGATGCCTGGCGGAAATCTCAGGATACAATTAAAAAATGGTTTCGATGCTGTTATGACGGGAGCAGTCGCCAAAATTTGTGAAGGCGCCCTCTCTGAAGAAGTTTTTGGAGGGGGAGACGACAGCAGATATTAGTAAGACACGACTCATGACATTCCTCACGCATACCCCCGACAATCTTCACTCAACGTTGTTTTGACATATCCTTCATAATAAGCTAAAATAAGATTTTGATACATCTAAAAGAGGTTTAGCATGACTGATCCATTAACTGCATTACTATTGGGCCTAACGGCCGTACTCATCACAACTCTCATCTTCTGGCCCGAAAAAGGAGTTTACTGGCGCTGGCAGCAAAGCCGCCGCCTGAGCCAGCGAGTGCTCGTTGAAGATGCACTCAAATACATTCACAAACAAGAGATGCACGGCCGTTTGCCGGGACTGGCTGACATTGCCGGCACATTGAATATCAATCAGGACGACACGACCAAACTGTTGGCTGTGATGCAAAGCGACGAGTTGCTCAATTTACAAGAAGGGGAAATTCGCTTGACGCCCTCTGGTCGGGAAGCCGCCCTACACATCATACGCGCCCACCGGCTTTGGGAACATCACCTGGCTGAAGAAACGGGTTATGACGAAGCAGAATGGCACGGTCGTGCCGAACAAATTGAACACACCCTATCTCCTCAAGAGGTAAACAGTCTGGCGCAGCGGTTGGGGAACCCCACCTATGACCCTCACGGCGACCCCATTCCCACCGCGGCAGGGCAGGTTGTGGGGCATGGCGGACGGCCGCTAACTACCTTACCTCTGGATACACCGGCCCGCATTGTTCACCTGGAAGATGAGCCAGAGCTAGTTTACGCCCAGCTTGCGGCCGAGGGCCTGCACCCCGGTATGCCTGTGCGTGTAACTGAATCGTCCCCTAGCCGTATCCGTTTTTGGGCCAATGGGGATGAGCATATGTTGGCCCCCATTATTGCGGCGAATGTGTCTGTGGTGGTGGAGGAAACGGCCGTGACCCCTGATCCGGCATTGGCTGGTAGTGAAGCTTTAACTTGTTTACGGCCTGGTGAAACGGCCGAAGTTGTCATCCTCTCCTCCCAACTGCGCGGCGCCGAACGCCGTCGCCTGATGGACCTGGGTATTTTACGCGGCACTCACATTACGGTCGAATTCCGCAGCCCCGGCGGCAACCCCATCGCCTACCAGATCCGCGGGGCAACAATTGCGCTGCGAGACGAGCAGGCAGAACTCATTAAAGTACGTAAGATGGAGATTGGAGATTGAGAGATTATCCATCTCTAATCTCCCAAAGAGATATTATGCAAAATCAAACAATTAAATTGAACCAGGCGGCTCCCACTGCTTGCGATACCTGTCCAATACACAATGCTGGTAACTTACAAAAGCTGGGCATTGATATGTCTGATTGGGATTATGTGGTTGCTTTGGCAGGCAATCCTAATACGGGTAAAAGCACTGTTTTTAATGCTCTGACCGGTTTGCGGCAGCACACGGGTAACTGGCCGGGCAAAACTGTTACCCGCGCTGAGGGGGGCTACAGTTACGGCGACCACGGCTATAAAATTGTAGATTTGCCCGGAACTTATTCATTGCTGTCTACCAGTTTGGACGAGGAAATAGCCCGCGATTTTATCCTTTTTGGGCAGCCGGATGTAACTGTCGCCGTGGTAGACGCCACCCGGTTGGAACGTAACTTAAATCTGGTTCTGCAAATATTGGAAATAACGGATCGGGCGGTGATTTGTCTGAATTTGATGGATGAAGCAGAGCGGCATGGTTTGCAGGTGGACGGCCGTCGGCTGGCACGAGATTTGGGTGTACCGGTTGTACCCACCATCGCTCGCCAGGGTGAAGGTATAGACAATCTGCTGCAAGCGATTGCTGATGTTGCCGCCGGAGAAACGGTGGTCAAACCATACCGCGTAAAATCGGAGTCGCCGGCCATACGTCAGGCGATTTCTAAACTGGCCGAAAAAATCGAAGCTGCTTTTCCCGGTCTTCCCAATATACGTTGGGTAGCTCTCCGTCTTTTGGAAGGGGATCCTGTCATTGTGAAGGCTGTGGAGAGTGGCGATTTAGGAAATTTGATCGCTGATCAACAACCGCTGACCGATAACCGATTACTTATTATGGAGCAGTCATGACGACATTTACACCTACAAATGACATTCTACAAACGGCCGAGACGCTGCGTTGGGAGATTGGACAAAATTTTCATGAGCAGTTGTTGGAAGATATTTATACGGATGCGGCGCGGTTAGCGGATCGGGCGGTGACACGGCCGTCTGAAAAACCCCGCTTTGACCTTGATCGTACCATTGACCGCATTGTCACCAGCCGCATTTGGGGCTTTCCGTTGATGATTTTACTCTTTGCTATCGTCTTTTGGCTGACGATTGTGGGCGCTAACTACCCTTCGCAAGCATTAGCCTTCATTCTGATCGAGACGATTTATCCCTGGCTGCATGAAGTGGCGGCCGCCATTGGACTGCCCTGGTGGCTGTCTGGGTTGCTGTTAGATGGCATCTATTTGGCCACGGCGTGGGTCATTGCCGTGATGCTGCCACCGATGGCTATTTTCTTCCCCATGTTTACACTGCTAGAGGATTTTGGCTATCTACCCCGCGTGGCTTTTAATCTGGACAATGTATTCAGAAAGTCGGGCACACACGGCAAGCAATCGTTAAGCATGATGATGGGCTTTGGCTGTAATGCAGCCGGGGTCATTGCCACCCGCGTTATTGACAGCCCCCGTGAACGAGTGATTGCGGTGATTACGAATAATTTTGCGTTGTGTAACGGCCGTTGGCCCACCCAAATCCTCGTTGCCACCCTTTTTATTGGGACATTGGTTCCCGCTTATCTGGCCGGATTGGTGTCGGCGCTGGCAGTGGTAAGCATAGCTGTGTTGGGGGTTCTGCTCACCTTCCTCATCTCCTGGGCGCTGGCACGCACTGTCCTGCGCGGCGAACTTTCCACATTTAGCCTGGAACTGCCACCGTACCGGCCACCGCAAGTGTGGCAAACCATTTACACTTCACTCATTGACCGTACCTTATTGGTACTGTGGCGGGCGATTATTTTTGCCGTGCCGGCCGGGGCGGCCATCTGGCTCATTGCCAACATCACCATTAACGGCGTTAGTATTGCCGAATATATGATCAATGCTCTAAATCCGTTGGGTATCCTCATCGGCTTGAACGGCGTTATTCTGGTGGCTTATATTGTGGCTATTCCGGCCAATGAAATTGTTATTCCTACGATATTGATGTTAACAGTATTGGTATTGGGACAGCCAGAAGCAGGGCCGGGCACAGGTGTTATGTTTGAGCTGGATTCCCTCTCCCAAATGAAAGAGTTGCTGGTAGCCAGTGGATGGACGCTGCTAACGGCCGTCAACCTCATGCTCTTTTCCCTCATCCATAATCCGTGCAGCACCACCATTTATACCATTTATAAGGAGACGAGGAGCAAAAGATGGACGGTTGTGTCTGCCTTGCTCCCCCTGGCTCTCGGTTTCATCGTTACCTTCTTTGTGGCCCAAATCTGGCGGCTGTTAGCAGGATAATAATTGGCGTTACCGCTGCCGGATGAAGGCAGCGCCGGAAAGTTTGGGGTGGCGCCGCGACGGCCGTTTCTCCGTCGTCAGATTTTGTAAATGGCCGGCTAACGCTTCCAGACTGACTAGATTATGTACGGGTAAAAAATCATCAATGTGGGGCAGGGCAGCCTGCATCCCCCGCGTCAATGGTTCGTACTGTGCGGAACCTAGTAAGGGGTTGAGCCAGATGAGACGATAACAGCTACGCTGCAAACGGCCGATTTCCTCTCGCAGTAAATCAGGATCGCCCCGGTCCCAACCGTCGCTGATGAGCAGAACGATGGCGCCGCGCCCTAAAACGCGCCGTCCCCAATTGTAATTAAATGTTTTCAGGGATTCGCCAATGCGTGTGCCGCCCGACCAATCATGTACCTGATCGGCCACTTCGTTGAGGGAATGGTCTATGTCACGGCCGTGTAACTGTCGGGTGATGCGAGTGAGCCGGGTACTGAATACAAAAGATTCTACCGTTCGGGTCAGGCTGGCCGCCAGACTGTAGGTAAAGTGCAGCAGCAGGCGGGTGTACTGTTCCATAGAGCCGGAAATATCGGCGATAATGATGAGGGGGCGGGGTTTGAATTTGGGTTCACGGGTAGGCCATTCCAACAGTTCCCCTCCGTAGCGCAGATTTTTCCGCATAACACGGCGCAGGTCTGGCAAACGGCCGTAGCCAGGCCGCATCCGTCTGGTGCGCCGCATCCCCAAATCCCACACCATCTTCGACATAAGCAGTTTGATCACTGCCATCTCCTCTTTCGTCAGCGCGGCAAAATCCTTGCCCTGCAGCAGTTCTCGCTGGCTATAAGTGCGGGTGATCTCGATAATTTCCTGAATGTCTTCATCCTCATCAGGGGGTTGGCGACTGTTATCTTCATCACCGAATGAGGGGTCTAAAATAGGGGGCGTCATCAAGGTTTGCGGCGACGGTTCTGTGGGGCGAAAGTTGTCTAATTCAAACCAGGCGCCTTCGCCGGACGGCTTACGCCAAAAGAGATCAAACGCCTGATCAAACAAAGGCAGGTCATCTCGCTCATGTACCAATAAGCTGCGACTGGTGTAATAGAAATCAGCTTTACGACCGATTTGCACATGATCCAAAGCGCGAACCAGGTCAACCATACGGCCGGGGTTCACATTCATACCCAATGCACGCAGCAAACGGCCGAAGAGAATTAGATTGTGTAAGAGGTGGCCGGGTGGGGGGGAGGGGGTCATGATGGTGATTAGGAGATTAGAGATTAGAGATTGGAGATTAAGTCAATCTCTAATCTCCTCATTCCGGCTTCCACGCCGCTAAATCACCCAATGATTGTTGGATGAAGCCGTGGGCAATTTCTTTAATGCGATGGTTGGTAATACTGTTGGCAATACCATCCATAACGGCATCGGGCACAAATTTGATGGCCCACGGTTTGGGTAGTTCGGCGAAGAGATGAATCTGGTAATCCAGCCGAGTCTGGTTGCCGTTGGGGTAGAAGATGGAGGCGCTGCTGTAACGGCCGTAAGCCAACGTCTTATTAAACCCTGATTTCGCTTTAATTTCAGGGGCCGCTTCTTTGGGCACAAGCCGCAGCGAATAGTTGCTATGGTCGGCCAAAGCCTGCACATCGCAATAAATCTTCACATCGTAAGCGTTCAATTCCCGTGAGACGTAGCATATCCGCAAATGCTGATCTCCATGCGATTCAATAAACTGGATACGCGGCAAATAAGGCAAGATACGGTTCACATCCTGGTAAAATTGAAATGCCGTTTCCACATCTGTGGGCAGCATAAATGTCAGTTGTGCCTTGCCGGAAATTGTTATCATTTTGGATTGCTCACAGTCGCTCCACGATAGCTAAATTTTGCCCAGGCAGCTAATAATCCATCCCATGATATGGGCAGCAGGGCTTGTTTTTTGGCGGGATCGTTTATCCAGAATTGGTGTTCAGGTTCAATCCCAACTATCACGATTGCATGAGCGAAATCTTCCTGCCAGATGTCCATAAAACCTGTTCGGACAAAGATTACAACAGGCTTATCATTCTCTATGGCGGTGTTTAACTCTGTGATAGACCATTCGCGATAATCTACCTGTAATCCAATGGATTGCAGCTTTTTGATACAAAACTGGGTGTCCCATACGGTTTAGCGTTCAAAGTTTGGACAATTTCCAACTCTTTGTATTCTAAACCCAGATAAGCCAACATCATCCGAGCGCCTGTTGTACGGTGAGAGGTAATTGTGTTGTCATTGAAAACAACTCCCATTTATTTATGGTATCAAGCCATTATACACATTATCAAACATTTACTGTTACCCGATCTAGCATTTGGCGTGCGGTTTCGCCGTTGATGTGTTGGATGTCGTCCTGGTACTTGAGGATGACGCCTAAGGTGTCGTTGACCACATCTACGCTTAACGCTTGTTGATCCAGGGCTACCAGCGCGGCCGTCCAATCCAACGTTTCCGCAATACCGGGAATTTTGTACAAGTCGGCCTCTCGTAATTCTTGAATGAAGCCTGTTACCTGGCGGGCCAGTAGTTCGGGTGCAGCGGGCACTTTGGCGCGGACAATGTCATATTCCTTCTCAAAGGTAGGGTAATCAATCCAATAATAAAGGCAGCGTCGCTTGAGGGCGTCATGCACTTCGCGGGTGCGGTTGGACGTGAGAATAACAACCGGTTTATGGCTGGCCTTCATCGTGCCTATTTCGGGAATGGTGATTTGGAAGTCGGAGAGGATTTCTAGCAGGAAGGCTTCAAATTCTTCGTCGCTGCGGTCAATTTCATCTATGAGTAAAACGGGACGATGGCTGCGGCTTTCTTCGATGGCCTGGAGCAACGGCCGTTTCAGCAAATACTCCGGCCCAAATAGTTCAGCTTCAGAAGCGTGTTCGCCGCGAGATTCCAACAGGCGAATGTGCAGCATCTGGCGGGTGTAATTCCATTCATAAACAGCATGGTTCACATCCAGTCCTTCATAACATTGCAGCCGGATAAGATCCGTTTCCAGCAAATCGGCCAACACTTTAGCGATTTCCGTTTTACCGACTCCCGGTTCTCCTTCCAAAAATAACGGCCGTTCCAATGTCAAAGCCAGATACGTGGCCGTTGCCAATCCTCTATCAGCCACATAAAAACGGCTTTTTAATGCTTGTTGTAGGGTGTCAATTGAGTTGATGTCCATTTTTCATAACTCGTATTCCGTATTCCGTGTACCGTATTCCGTATACCGTATACGGATTACGGATTACGGAATACGGATCACTGCGCCGTAAACCCGCCATCAATCGTTAAAGCGGCGCCATTGGTGAAGGAGGCGGCGTCGGAGGCCAGCCACAAGACGGCACGAGCTACTTCGTCGGCCTGTCCCAGGCGGCGCATAGGGTTGAGCCGTTTGGTTGCTTCTACAAATTGGGGGAAAATTTCAAAGGCGCGTTCTACCATTGGGGTCTCTATGACAGAGGGACAAATGGCATTGACACGGATGTTTTCACGGCCGTATTCCACTGCCGCCGATTTACTCAAGCCCACAATACCATGTTTGCTGGCCCCATAAACGGGCATAGAATATGTGCCCACCAGCCCGGCTGCAGACGCGGTATTGACGATGACGCCGCCCCCCTGAGCCAACATTTGGGGGATTTCAACTTTCATACATAACCATACCCCTTTGAGGTTGACGGCTATAATACGGTCAAAATCTTCTTCTGTCACGTCGGCCGTACGGCAAGTTTCCCCTTCGATGCCGGCGTTGTTGAAGGCGATGTCGAGACGGCCGTAACGCTCCACCACTTCACCCACCATTGCCTGTACCTGTACCGAATTAGAAACATCGGTCTGAATGAAAAAAGCGTCGCTGCCTTGATCGGCAACCATCTGCACAGTTTCCATACCGCCATCCGCGTCAATATCGGCAATGGCGACGGCCGCGCCTTCTTGGGCAAACAAGACGGCCGTTGCCCGCCCAATACCCGATCCGCCACCTGTAATGAGGGCAATTTTATTTTGCAACTGTTTTGTCATAACATTTGTCCTTAAAAATAAGGATTAAGAGATTGGGAGATCAAATCTCCCAATCTCCTTTCCTTTTTAACATGGCTTTGAATTGCATCGTTTCCTCCGTTGGAAGTATAACACGGCCGTTGCTATCCCAGGTCACAAGCTGAATATATGAATTACCGACGAAACCTTGTAGACGGCCGACAACACAATAACGACGCCGATTACAACTAATGTTTTTTGTGACCATTGCCACTTTTTCATTTTCATTCTATTTGAGGATAACTTGTCTGTGTCATAATGGCGAAAATTTGTAACTATTCAGCTTCCAGAGGTGCGACGCACTTGCAAAGAGCAGCGGCATTGACATTACTCTGGGAAAAGTGCGTTGCACCTGTACAGTTACGAAAATTTTACATTTTCCAAATCAGATGGCGTAATTGAACCAGGTAGGATTGATGATAATCTGTGGACATTAATGCCTTTTATAACGAATGAAACGTTTCAATCTTATCGAGCGGAATGATACCATTAAACAGAACGTCATGATCCAGATGTCCTGTCGGTTCAGTGAAATAGACAGGCTTTTCTCTTCCCAGAGCATACCCGATTTCAACTGTAACCAAAGTGCCAATATAGCCGCCAGGATTGATAACATAAAGCCCCTCAGCTGCATTAATTGCCGTGAAATGATCCTGGCAAAGTCCCCGCAGTACATCAATATCGAATTTGCCCTTTTGAAACTCGGTATCGAGATTTGGGAATAAGGCGTCTATGCCAATTTCTGTGAATCGTTGAACCGTATCCCGAATCGTTTCCTTGAAGCGTAAACTCGAACTGATACAAATCTTTTCCATGACCTACACTCATAGGGTTTGCGAGCGTTCCCTAAGTATTGTGGATGCCTTTCTCTAAGCGGTCGAGGGCCTGGGCAACTTTGTCAAATTGCTGCCATAATGCGTCTTGATCTTCTGGATAGGCAACGGCCGTTTCCGCCATTGCCAGACTTGCTTTTACCAGGCTAAAGGTTGGCCCCCATGATGGCGGAGAGCCGGATTGTGCCCGTAGCGACTTTGCCTCCTGCGCCAGGGAATTGATGATTGGTTGCCAATCCTTGAGTTTGGTTTCTGTTTTGGCCTGGTGCGCAGCTTGTGTGGCTTTATCAAAACTGACGATAATTTCCCCCTTGCGTTTTGCCTTCATATAGGTGTTTTTCAAATTGCGTTTCATGCCGCCGCCGAAACTAATTCGGTAGCTAGATAGCAAACCATCGTAAACGATAACCCCCTTGAAGGGTAACAGAATGGCCTCCACATACAGCGGTAATACCTGGCGGGGAAACATCTCTTCCAACGGGTCGTATAGTCCCAGGACGCCGTATACCTTTTCATCCATGATAAAAACGGTATATTTTTTCAGCAAGCGTTCTATGAAACATTTGCCCTGCACAAAGTTTTGCCAGCCGTTGACAATTGTCAGATATTCTGCACTTAGGTTGTCTGGGTTGGATTGTACATAATCGGCAATGAGTCGAGGATTTTCCCACATGGCGTTACGAACTTCCATACGGCCTTCACTGTCCATGTCCCGGTAATCGGCCAGGGTGGCGACCTGGGGATGCAGGTCAAGCTGTTGTTTTACGTAGAATTGTAACGACCAAAGTAAGTCAAAAAATAGGTCAGCGTCTTGTTTTGATAAAATCATGGTTAATACACCTTTTCTTCGGCATAATGATCTTCGTGATATTCCATCAGACAATCTTCGCAGATGAGTATCTGTCTTCCCTCGTAAGTGGAACACTCGATACAAATCCAGGTAGCAATGTTCTTTTCGCCGCGTTCTTTGCAGTGGGGGCAGTAGCGGTAACGGGGTTTGTTTTGCTCTACCTGACGGGGATATTCGGCTCCCGGTTCAGGCGCGTTAATCGCTTCTAACTCCAGGCGATGATCTACCCAGTCGCCAAAGTCGTAGACGTATTTGAGCTTATTCCCCGGTTCTAATTCCAGGCTGGCAACGGCCGTGTCTTTCCCAAAACCATCATTGCTAAAAGGATAAATCGTGGCTAACTCCATCTCTCGGTAACGATGTCCTTTGCCCCGCCGAATGAGCTGCCAGAAACCGCTCAAGTGGTCCCAATCATGGTTGAAGGCTGAGTGCAGAATGTCATCCAAATCTTCCAACGTTTGGCCGCCCTGAATTTCAATACGCCGCCACAATCCTTTGCGATGTTTCAGATAAGCTTTGAAGCGGTAAACCTGCTGTTTTTTCTCGGGCGAGAGTGGGATTTCTTCCGCTTCTGCTTCAGGTTCAGCCTCAAACCCGAAGATCATATTTGCCATATTAAGTCTGCTGTCCGAAGCGTAACGGATATCGTGCCCGCCCCAAACCATACGGCCGTCAGCGCGAAGCGCCCACAGCCAATGGTCGGGCACAACCTCATCTTTAGGCAGCTGGGCATAGGTTGTCATAATCGCTCTCTTAGCCCAAATACTCTCTTTTCCGGCTGATTCCAGCAGGTCATACAAGGTGTCGGCCAGCAGTTGGTTGCGCTGGTCAATGACGGCCGCCTGCATTTGCCGCTGCTGTGTCGTTTCCAGGTCGAGCTGGTAACGGCCGTTTGCCCAATCCAAAATAGTGATAATGATGCTATCTTCTAGTTGGGCGTCGTAGAAGGGTTGCCAATGTGTCAGATCAAAAGCTATACGCTCGATTTCCTGGGAACCAAAGAGCGTTTCGACTTCTTCTGTATATTTAACGAAGTGGGTGGGTAGAGAACTGCCGTCTGCTTTTACGAAGTGAAAATCATCAGCTTCCAATTCCTGGTATAAAGCTTCCCCTTGGTGAATGTGCAGGAAAGACGGGGTTAATCGTAAACAGCTAGCCTCTAACTCTTCCGCTGTCAGGGGCACACGAAAGCGGACATCTTTTAAGGCAAGAGATGGGGAAATGATTGTTTTCTTATCCAGAAAAAGAAGAACGTTGCCTTCATAATCATTCCGAATTCCCTGACGCACTCCTGCCTGTGGATTTTTGGCGCTGGAATGCCATAATTGCAGGACTTGTTCTACAAACACATCCAGCGCCATAGGGCCATCCAATTGGGACGCCAGGTACTCAATCGTTTTTGAGCGTGACATTTGGTTAGGGTCAGACATAATATATCCTTACTTGCAACTCGCTACTTGCTACTTGCAACTCTAAGGTTTTAAGACAAGATGATCAACGGCCGCATCCCGCACGGCCGTTTCCCCCCACAACATGGGATGATATTCTCCATTCAACCACAATTCAATCTGGTCGTCATAATGGGAGTTGCTGGGGTGGCCGCTTTGGCCGGTGGGGATGACCGTTTGGCTGGCTTCCAGGGCGCTCATATCCACAATCATACGCATGGACGGAATGGCCCTGACGACGGCCGGTTCATCGGTACTCCAACTGGTGGCGTTAACAATGCCGCTGCCGCCATCGGTAGGATACGGGCCGCGATTAACTAGCGCTTCTATGGGACCGATACCGCTTTGTCCCAGGGGCAGGCTTTCAAAGGTAGAAGTGTGAATGGCGCCCCAAGTCCACTTGTCCATATTGCCGCCTACATTTTCCGCCAGCCAATCCACACTTTCTCCTAACGCTTGCAACAAAATATCGTCGCGGGTTTCTTCGGCCGTCGTTTCCCCATTATCCCACCAATCTGCGTCCGGTTGTTCGGCCAGATCGTACAAGAATACATGCTGCGGCCGGCTGTACCAGAAGAAATGTTCCTCGGCCGCGCCCAAATCATCATTCAAAATGGCCGGCGACAGGTGCCAATAAAACATCTCAAAGAGTGCGGCGGCCACACTGGGGCGGCGTTCCTGATAATCCCATTCACGCAGATACTCAATAGCGGCCTGAATTTGTTCGTCGTTGCTGGAAAGATCAGTGAGCAGGGGAACATACGCCTCGGCTAACATGGCGTAGCTGTCAAACTGAATACGGGTGTAATCTTCGGCCGTTATCTGCCCATTTTCGGCCAGTGTTTCTGCAATCAAATCTACAATGCGCTGCGCCCGGTCGCCGTTGGCCCAGTAAAGCGAAATATGGTGGCTGTATTCATTATCCACCACTGCATTGTTAGCGGTAACGATGATGCCCGATTCGGGATTGAGCAGAGCCGGCATTTCCTCAAAAGGAATGAATCCTTCCCATTCATACTCATCGGTCCAACCGGGAACTGGCGTCAGGCCGTCTCCATTTTTACGGATAGGGTACAGTCCCGGCGTCTGGTAAGCGATGTTTCCTTCGGTGTCGGCGTAAACCATATTTTGGGGCGGGATGTCAAAGTAACTGGCCGCCTCGCGGAAGTCATCATAGTCTTCGGCCGTGTTGAGACCGATCACGGCTTTGAAGACGTGAGATACTTCAGCGGCCGTCCAGCGCAACGCCAACACATCTTCCACACCATCCTGCGGTTCATTAATGATGGGGCCGTGATGGGTCTGGCGCACTTCTAAGATAACATCTTCGCCGCCATTAACCTTAATCACTTCTTCAATAACTTCAATGTCGCGCCATTCGCCCATGTACTCGTATTGCAGCCGGTTGTCGGGATTGATCTTTTCGATGTACAGGTCTTGCACATCACCGCCAACGTTAGTGAAGCCCCAGGCGATGTCTTCGTTGTGACCAATAACGACGCCGGGAAAGCTGGGCAAGGAGAAACCGACGACATCCCAACCGGGCGCATGCAGACCGATTTCGTACCAGATGGCCGGCATTTGGATGCCTAGATGGGGATCGTTGGCTAATAGAGGCAGACCGGTGTCGGTATGTTCGCCGCTGACAACCCAACTGTTGCTGCCTAAGAAAGCGTCTTCGCCTAGCCCGAACCAGTCTGGCGGCCGTTCCCCAATGAGGCTGTTATTGATTTGAAGCCAATCTGTGTTGAAGGCGGCCGTATCTGGGGACGGCCGTTTGGAAGATGAATTCACATGCTGGTCAGTGGGGGCAATGACCGGCCGGTTGTCGTAAGGATAATAAGGTAGTAGTTCCAGAGCCGTTTCTTCGCCGATGGCCTGTTCCAGCAGCATCAACTCTTGTTCGGCAAAAATACCGCCGCTACCCTTCAAGTCCCAGGCCATGGCTAAGGCCCAGGAAACAGTGTCATACGGTTGCCAGGGCGCTATTTCCCATTCCTTGCCGGTTAAATTCAGAAGACTCTGGCTCATGGGAGCCTTACCCTCATTTTCGGCCAACCACGCATTAACGCCGGCGCTGTACGCTTCCAACATAGCCCACACTTCCGGTTCTTCATTTTTGTAATAGTCGGTGTGCAAAGCCGCGTTGCGATTAAAGCCGACGTTACGCAGGAATTTGTCTACTTCCAGGGTGCTTTCGCCCACAACTTCAGACATGCGCCCCTGGCTTTGGTGTCGCCACCACTCCATTTGCCAGAAACGGTCTTGGGCGGTCACGTATCCTTGAGCGAAGAACATATCATGACTGTTGTTGGCGTAAATATGGGGGATGCCAAGTTCGTCTCGGTAAATGTTGACTTCTTCTTCCAAATCGGAGGTGTTGATTGTTCCGGCCGTTTCGGGGAACGGCTTCTGGACAAACAGGGTGGCTGCTAGAACGCCTACGATTAAGAGGACAAAAATACCAATAAGAATATAAGCTAAAATATGTAGAACACGGTTCATCTTTTTCTCCTTCGTGATTGTTTATAGGTTGAGGATTCCCATTGGAACTATGATACCCGGTTTACAAAAACCTGACAGCTCTTAAACGACGGTGCGAACTTACTACTTGCCACAACCGGCAGCCGCCTCCATAATCGGAGCATGACACTCACAATCTTGAATTTCCTCTTTTTATTCATTGGCCTCATTGCCGGGGTCATCATCAATGCGTTGGCAGATACGTTGCCTTCTTCCAGCGTTCCCTTGACACCTCAATTTGATACCTGGGGGTGGGGGCGGCGCAAACGGCCGTTACTGGTTTTGGTTAGTACGGCCGTTCTCTTCTTCTGCCTGCCGTTTTGGCTCGCCAACCCCATCAACCTGGCAATGAACAGCCTCTACATCGCCATCCTCATTCTGATTATTGTGACTGACCTGGAACACAGGCTCATCTTCAATGCTGTTGTCTATCCCTCCATCCTCATTGCCCTGGCCGGCAGCTTTTTGGTTACGCCTGATCAAAATAATATCAAGCTGGCGCTCCTGGGAGCATTGGTTGGTTTTTTGATCTTTTATGGCCTCTACTACTTGGCTAATTTGCTGTATGGTGGCGACCGGATTCCACTGGGCATGGGGGATGTGAAGTTGGCCTTGTTATTGGGGACAATGCTCGGTTTTCATCGTATCTTTTTCTGTCTCTTTTGGGGGATAGTATTGGGAGGTGCGGTGACGTTAGTTTTGCTGCTGACCCGTCGTGTAGACCGGCGTACCGCGCTGCCCTACGGTCAATATCTGGCTCTATCCGGCATCGCTTTTCTCATTTGGGGCGCCGATTATGTACAGCAGTTTATTAATTGAAATGGTGGCTGACGGGTAACCATTCACTCCCCCAAGGTGCCCGGCACTTATAAACGAGTGTGCTACTCCAGTAGACTTGGTAATGAAGTGCCGGGCACCTGAATAGTTACGCTGGCGGTTAGTGGCTGGTCTTGTATACTACCAGCCACCAGCTACTAGCAACCATTTGGTGACATTATGAAAATTGAACGAATTGACTTGTATTCCATCTCTATGCCGCTGGTCAGCCCTTTTAAGACCAGTTTTGGCACTCAACTAGACCGCAGTTGTCTCATCTTAGCCTTACACAGTGAGGGCTTAACGGGCTGGGGTGAATGTGTGGCTACCAATGATCCTGGTTACTGTTATGAAACGGCCGTAACTGCCAGACACATCCTCTCCGATTTTCTCATCCCCTCCGTTTTGGGTAAAGAGTTGCAAGAGCCGGAACAGATGCGGGATTGGTTGGGACATGTACGCGGACATCCGCTGGCCAAAGCTGCTTTAGACCAGGCTGCCTGGGATATTACTGCCCGACGGGATAATCTCTCCTTTGCCCAAAAGCTGGCCGCTCCCTATGCCGAAGGAGCTAGAGCACAAGTAGAAGTAGGCGTCAGCATCGGGATGCAGCCGACGATGCAGCAAACAATGTCTGTGATTGGGCGGCATCTGGATGAGGGGTACGGCCGTATCAAACTCAAAATTAAACCCGGCCACGACATTGAACTAGCTCGTCTGGCTCGCCAAACCTACCCTGATACTCGCATCATGCTTGACGCCAATTCAGCTTATAAACTCAGCGACGCGCCCCTGTTTCAGGCGATGGATGATCTGGACTTGCTCATGATCGAACAGCCGCTCGACTACGTGGATATTTATCAACACAGTAAACTTCAACCCCTCATTCAAACACCGCTTTGCCTGGATGAGTCTATCCATTCAACGGCCGATACTCAATTCGCCATCGAAATCCAAGCGTGCGACATCATCAACATCAAGCCCACCCGCGTCGGTGGCTGGACAACTGCACGGGAGATTCATGATTTGTGCCGCGCGGCTGGACTGGGTATCTGGATTGGCGGTATGTTGGAAACAGGTGTGGGCCGGGCGGCTCAATTAGCCCTGGCCGCGCTGCCCGGCATCAGTTTGCCAGGCGATATTTCAGCTACATCTCGTTATTATGAGCAGGATATTGCCACCCACTTTTACCTGAATGAGAAAGACAGTACGGTAAATGTTCCTTCTGGCCCTGGTCTGGGCATTGAGATAGATTGGAAGCGATTGGCGGCCGTGACGCAGCAAAAGGAAATATTTAGAGATTAGAGATTGGAGATTAGGGAGCGATCAATCTCCAATCTCCCAAGGTGCCCGGCGCTTATAAACGAGTGTGCTACTCCAGTAGACTTGGTAATGAAGTGCCGGGCACCTGAATGGTTACTCCCAAAGGTATACTATGTTCAAAGATCAAACAATTGCTTTCATCGGCAGTGGCATTATGGGCGAGGCCATGATACGGGGCTTGTTGTCTCAAAACAGCGTCACGGCCGCGCAAATCATTGCTTCCGACCCCTGGCTGCCTCGGCTGGATGAGTTAAAAGAAAAATACAGTATCCATGTAACTAAAGACAACCGCGAAGCGGCCGAAGCCGGCCAAATCATTGTTCTATCCATCAAACCCCAATCGGTGCCTTTGGTACTGCCAGAAATTCGAGGCCATTTACGCAGCCGCGATTTACTCCTCTCCATCATTGCCGGTATGCCCATCCGTAAATTGGCCGATGGTTCCGCTCATGCGGCCGTAGTGCGAGCCATGCCCAATACGCCAGCCCAAATTGGCCAGGGCATTTCCGTCTGGACAGCTACTCCAGAAGTATCCTCAGAGCAAAAAAAACAAGCTCAGACAATTTTGGCTTCTTTTGGTAAAGAGATTTCTGTAGATGAAGAAGATTACCTGGACATGGCGACCGCCCTCAGCGGGTCTGGGCCGGGGTATGTGTTTTTGTTCATGGAGGCGTTAATTGACGCTGGGGTACACATGGGCTTTTCGCGCCGTGTTGCCGAGGAATTGGTTTTCCAGACGATTCTGGGTTCGGTGGAATTTGCGGCTCAATCCGGTAAGCATGTGGCTGAACTACGGAATCAGGTCACGTCGCCCGGCGGCACAACCGCTTCTGCTTTATACCATATGGAGAAAGGGGGCTTACGGACTGTCATTTCGCGTGGCATATGGGCTGCTTACCAACGCTCCATTGAACTGGGGAAGGGCAAACCAGATAAAGGCCCAAATTTATAATCACTAGGAGGATAACCTCATGAAGACAACGCTAGTCGAATTATTTATTCACAATAAATGGGCCAACCTGCGAGTAACCATTCAGGTGCCCGGCACTTCATTACCAAGTCTACTGGAGTAGCACACTCGTTTATAAGTGCCGGGCACCTTGGGGGAGTGAATGGTTACACCTGCGACTGCTTGACGCCTGTGCAAAACTTATTCGGGTTTCCACCGATGATCCCTATGAGGAAACATTACATCTGACTTATGAAGGGGAGACGCATGATTTACCGGCCGTTATTCCCGTCATCTAAATATCAATCCATTACCTATAGGAGGTATAGTCATGACCCTATTACGTCAACGCATGTTAGCAGACATCTCTGATTCCGCTGCAGAAAATGGGGAGAAAAATAATTTTGAAGTATCCTGAAAAGCATGGATACACAAGCATACGAATACGAGATAAAACGGATAGACCATTTAGGCATTGTGGCTGGAATATGCTGTGAGATAGATTTAGTGAATATTATTGACCACTCACTCCCTACTCCTTCAAACCGGAATGTTAGTTGTGGCGAAGCCACCTTGGCGATGATACTCAATGGGCTAGGATTCACCGGGCGATCCCTATATCTGATGCTAGAATATATGGAAAACAAACCGGTAGACTTGCTGATAAGAGAAGATTTGGTGGCTAGTGATTTCAATGATGACGCTTTAGGCCGAGCGCTGGATGAACTGTTTCAAGCGGGCGTGACGGAGTTGTTTGCCAGAAT
>JAAEOP010000904.1 GCA_024223125.1 Chloroflexota bacterium | reverse complement strand
CTGCGCCGAAAACAACAGTATTCCCTATATTACCTGCCACATAATTAAGAATATTAACGGCGATTTGCAACCGGGTGGCATCCGTACCGGCATTACAGTTTCCTCCGGCTATCGCCAGAGAGCGTCCGTTTCGCCCAAACTCATGGGCCAGCCTTACGAGTGCACCGGCGGCCAGACCGCTTTTTTGCGCAATTTTCTCTTCAGTAAAATCGACGAGGAGTTCCTGAAGACGTTGTTTTTCGTCGATAGAAAGATGCCCGGCCCGTTTAAGCAGAATACGACTGAGAGCCAAAGCGATCGAAGTTTCATGACCCACCGGACAGGAGAGCCATTCATCGGCATTGGTGCCGGTCAAGGATATGTGAGGTGCAATATGAATATATCTGCCCTTTTGTCCATCTTGATAACCATGCATTCTGGTATAGCTTTTGGTCATCTGAATGGGATTCAGCCAGCTTTCCAGAAAATCAGCCCCAAAATTGATCAGCAACTCAGCTTTATCAAGGGCAAAATGCGGAATCTCATCTTTACCAAACACGATGCGGTTGGCGCTCTTTAAACT
>JAAEOP010000903.1 GCA_024223125.1 Chloroflexota bacterium | reverse complement strand
ATTGTTGTTGCAGGGTAATTTGAACCCACGTGCTGAATTACGGATGCTTGGTCGAACAACAAAAGGAAAACCATAAACCCCTTTTGGCTGGTCTTAGATTCATTTGGATTATCTTAGACCAAGTTGGTTGTGGGGGCTCGCAACCACCGAGACCGACACTCACTGGCCATACCGATCTGATAGAAGTTATCGCGCACGCATTGCCAAAAAAATCTTCTCTTTGGAGCGCAAAGCCGGACTTTCAATTCTCACCCGCTTAAGGCCCAATGCGGCCGTTCGAACGCACCGCAGCGAACGGCAGGATCGAGCCCAAAGCGGCCAGAAGGCACGTGCCAAACGTCACAAATGTTGTCGCGAGTAACCGTCCATTGCCTTTGGCATTTTGCAAATCAAGACGGATATCAAATACGGCTAATGTTCCAACGGCTCGAAACATTCAAATTGGTCGGGTGTCAAATAACCTATCTGGACAAGCTTCGATTTGGATAAATAGGCGCACCCATCACAATCTCGATATCGGCATCCGGATAGAGTTTTTCGCTATCGGCGCTTACTTTCTTCACACATTTGCCCTCAGTTTCATAGGTAAAGTAGATAGCTGCTCAGTTAACAACATGCGACGTGTTTTGACAGCCATCAATCTGTAAATGTTGGGGGAAGGAATTGATGGCGTTCCTGGATGTACCGAACTACTCCTTTGTCGTCAGAGACTATAATGTACGTGCGCTTATATCGTTCAGCTTCAACATAATCGCCATACACGAAATACAATTCAACACGGTCCAAATCATTCGAAACTCCGCAATTTATCGCTGCTTTTCTATTGGATTTCCTCTCAAAGCCAATGCCCTTCGATTTCAGGACCTCCTTTAGCTTTGCGAGTGAGACATTTGACCTCGAGCCAATCCCGAGGGCACTGCGGGCTTCGTCTTCTGAATTCGGCGGGCAAAACTGCAAGGTACCAGCTACTGCGACTGGGATTCCCAAACTGAGAACCATGAGCGTAAGAAATCCTGCGTTAGCTGACATCATTAGCATATTCCTGTTTGCGTACCCCCTCCCAATGTGCCAGCCGAATGCGATGCCTAATGATGCCACATCCTGTCAAGGGGACCAATGTCTGCTAAGTCCGGAGGCTGTGTGAAAACACAAATCTCAGCGGTGTCGTTAGAATTCTGTTCTCATTGCCACGGTTTTTTGAAATCACAGCGCATTGCATCGCCGGTGAAATACAAGCCCGCAGAATTCCATTCTATCTGATTTTGCCGCGACT
>JAAEOP010000902.1 GCA_024223125.1 Chloroflexota bacterium | reverse complement strand
CTCACAGTCTCTCTCTTAGCCACAGTCGAGGAGACAGAGACCTGCCGCCTTCGCTTTGCCGTGAGCGACACCGGGGTGGGGATGACGGCCGAGGAACTCCGGCTGATTTTCACTCAGTTTGAGCGGGTGGGTAGCCAGCAACGAGCCGGGACGGGTCTGGGTTTGGCTATCAGCCAACAACTGGTGCAGGCCATGGGGGGTGATTTGCAGGTTGAGAGTGAACCTGGTGTGGGTAGCGCCTTTTGGTTTGATGTTGAAGCGCCGGTGAGGCAAGCAGCAGCCAACGGAACGGCCGTCTCTAGCCGACAAATTGTGGGCTACACCGGCCCCAGACAAAAAATCCTGGTCGTTGACGATGAAGCGCGCAATCTGGGGATGCTGCGTAATTTGCTGGAATCTATGGATTTTGAAGTGGTGACGGCCCAAGATGGTCAGGAAGCAGTGGCGCAGGCCCAGACGAACCAACCATACCTTATTCTTATGGATTTGGTGATGCCCAATATGAATGGTCTGGAAGCAACGCGCACTTTGCGCCAACTGCCAGACCTACAAACTGTACCCATTATTGCGGTGTCGGCTAAAGCTTTTGCGGCCGACAGACAAGAGGCAACGGCCGTTGGTTGCAATGCCTTCCTGGCTAAACCAATCGATGTCCATGAGCTGTTTGCCCTGTT
>JAAEOP010000901.1 GCA_024223125.1 Chloroflexota bacterium | reverse complement strand
GGTACAACCCCCACACCACCATCGGCAACCCCCTCCGGCCCGACAACAAAAACATCACCATTCACCGGCCTGCCGAACCGTGGCGCGGTCACGTGTTGGCCGTGCATCTCATTCGCTTCTTGTCTATTGCGATGGCCGCGGTTACCGTTCTCGCCTGTTACACCATTGCCTTAAGCCTCTTCAAAGGCAATCGCCGGCAAGCCGCCGGAGCAATGGCCATTACGGCCTTCAATCCGATGTTCATCTTCATCTCCAGCTCCGTCAACAACGATAACGCCGTGATTATGTTTGTCACCCTGGCGCTTTGGCTGATGGTATATTTGGCGCTGAACTACGAACGCTTAACAAATAAACAAATGTTGGGCTATGCGATCTTGCTTGGGGCGCTTATCGGTTTAGGCGCGTTGAGTAAACTTTACGCCTTTGGGCTCTTACCTGTCGCCGGAGTCCTTTTTATATGGTTGGCCTATAAGAAAGCCTCACCAGTCGCTCAACGAGAGTTTGTAATCCGGCCACCGGTCGCAGACCAGCCTGGAGCATTAGCTTCTGACCCCCATCCCCCAATCTCCCAATCTCCTAATCCCCAATCGCCAATCGCCACTGCCATAACCTG
>JAAEOP010000900.1 GCA_024223125.1 Chloroflexota bacterium | reverse complement strand
GTTGCTGAGGCAGCGGTTGTTCCTGTTGCCCATGATATAAAAGGAAAAGAACCGGATCTTTACGTGGCGCTCAAACCAGGCATTGAGGCCAGCGACGAATTGGCCAAGAAGATCTCCGATGTGATCAGCACGGAGATTGGCAAGATTGCCAAGCCTCGCCATGTTTGGATTGTGGCTGACATGCCCAAAACCCGTTCCGGGAAAATCATGCGTCGCGTGCTGGGAGCAATTTCCAATAAACAGGATGTCGGCGATGTTACTACGCTGGCCAACCCGGAAATTGTTGAGGAAATTAAGAAAATGGCAGAGAAATAATCGTCGAATTATTTTTTAACATTCCAGTTAACCACAAAGACAAAGGAGGTGATGCCTTCCTGTAGGCCAAGACAGAAGAAATGGATGGAGAATTTATTACCTATTCCGGATAAACCGGAAAAGTGAGATAAAGTGTGCGTCACTTCTTTATTTTATGGACGAAATTTCACCTCGTTTAACGCTTTAGATCACTTCAAACTTGCCTGTTTTAAGAGGCACAAAAAAAACTATCTTATTACGAAACTAACTAATGAAAGGAGAGTAGTATGGGATCACATGTTTATTGGCTATTCTTTTTCGTCCTCCTTTACTGGACTTACTGTATAACCATTGGAATTACTGGTTATATCAGAGCCAAGAAAGGAACGGACTATTTTATTGCCGGTCGTTCGCTCAACATCTGGGTGTTTGTACTTGCCGCCACGGCCACATCGTTCAGTGGCTGGACCTTTGTCGGCCACCCGGCCTTGATGTGGAGAGACGGCCTGCCCTATGGATATGCATCGTTCTATACTATCACCATTCCGTTTACCGGTGTTCTTTTTCTAAAACGGCAATGGCTGATGGGTAAGCGATACGGTTTCGTCACTCCGGGGGAGATGTATTATCAGTATTTTGGCAAATCCGATACCATGAGGGTACTGACCGTTATTATCGCTCTTTTTTTCAGCATTCCCTACCTGGGAATCCAGCTGAGAGCCTCGGGCATTTTGTTTAATATTTTAACCGACGGATTGTTTTCCGTAAATGTGGGCATGTGGATGCTGGCAGTGGTCGTTCTACTGTATGTCGGCCTGGGCGGATTGCGCTCGGTGGCCTATGTGGATACAGCCCAATGTATCCTGCTATGGTCCGGAATTGTCGCCATTGGTATTCTCGCGGCTAATTTTGCCGGCGGTTTTGACTCTCTGACGTCGAAATTCGGTGATGTCGTTGCCTGGATTCATTCGGGGGGTAGTGCGGACATGGTGCCCAAATGGGCTGATCCGGAGGCCGTCAAAGTCTTTCTTGCCAACAAGAAAGCCATTATCAAACTGACACCCGCCGGACATAGCCATTTAGTGGCCGTACCCGGTGTGATCCAGTTCGTTCCCGCCGGTGGCCTGGCCCAAGGCGGTACCTGGACCGGAATCATGATTTTAACCTATGCGTTTGCTTTAATGGGGATTCACGCTTCACCGGCATTTTCCATGTGGGCCTTTGCCAATAAAAACCCCAAACCCTTTCCTCTCCAGCAGGTGTGGGCATCTTCTCTTGGAATCGGCTTTGCCCTGATATTTTTTACCACCATGCAGGCCATGGGAGGTTGGGTGCTTTCTTTACTGCCAGCCGCTAGTGGGGATGGAACCGTACTGCCACTTGCCAACCTGGTGGGAGGTAAGCAGGGCAACCTGGTGCCCTACCTGATTCACCTGATGAAGGACACGGCCCCGTTTGCCGTGGGCCTGTTGGCCATTTGCGCCCTGGCAGCCATGCAATCCACCGGCGCGGCCTATATGTCCACCGCCAGCGGTATGCTGACCCGCGATATCGTCAAACGATTTATCGTAAAAGACATGAGTGAAACCGGACAGACCAAGTGGGGTCGTGTTACAGTGACCTTCGTGGTAGGCTCAGCCTTGATTTTCGCCTCCCTTGTGCCGGGAGCCATTGTTATGCTCGGCGCGCTGGCGACATCATTTGGTTTTATGATGTATCCCTCTCTGATCGCCACTTTGTATTGGCCCTGGCTGACCCGACAGGGAATTATCATCGGTCTGATCTGCGGTATCATTGCGGTTCTCGCTACCTTCAGGTTTGATTTCGGACTTCCCTGGGGTTACAACCCGCTGACCATTTTCGCTGCGGGATGGGGCATCGCGTTCAATCTTCCGGTGGCCATCCTGGTTAGTTTCTTTACTCAACCGGATGAACAGGAACAAGCCCGCAAACAGGGATATCACGATTTCCTTACCAAACACGCTGGTTTGGCGCCGGAAAAGAGGGGTAACATTAAAATAGGTTGGATTATCACTGTGGTGTGGTTCTTTTTTGCCCAAGGCCCCGGCGCCGTGAT
>JAAEOP010000899.1 GCA_024223125.1 Chloroflexota bacterium | reverse complement strand
TGTTATCATTGAGCATGGTAAACTGTCCGGCTTCAGCATTGATTTATGGCGCGAACTGGCCGCCCGCGCCGGCTTCAAAACCACATACCAAAGCGTCGATAGCCTTGCCGAATTGCTTGACGGCATTGAAAACGACAGCGCAGACGCGGCAATAGCAGCCGTCACCATTACCGCAGGGCGTGAAACCAAGATGGATTTTTCCCACTCCTATTTTCACTCCGGCCTTCAAGTGCTGGTGAGAAGCGCCGAAGCCGGTATTGCATCTCAGGTATGGGCGACCATTGTATCCATCCTGACATCGCGAAAATTTATTGCTGCCATTTTTTTCCTTTTTACCATGCTTGTTGTTGCTGCCCACCTTATATGGCTGCTTGAAAGGCGACGCAACAGGCAATTTGCAAAAAGTTACTGGTCCGGCATATGGGATTCATTCTGGTGGTCACTGGTGACCGTTACCACCGTCGGCTATGGCGATAAAACCCCGCAAACCCATCGGGGCCGCGCCTTTGCCATTATTTGGATCGTCTTTGGATATCTCGGATTCGTCTGGTTTACAGCCATTGTCTCCAGTACTGTTACCGTCTCCCGGTTGACGGGTTCCATCACCGGTCCCGATTCACTTGTGGGCCACCGGGTAGGCACGGTACGCCGTTCGACCAGTGCGGCATGGCTCTCCGAGAACGTCCCCGGCGCCCGTATTTTGCCGTATACTGTCGTTGACGAAGCGTATGATGATCTTATAAAAGGCGAGATAGAAGCGGTTGTCTATGATGCGCCGTCAGTGCTTTACTTCTCATCCCACAAAGGTAAATCCCTTACACATCCCGCTGGCCCTGTA
>JAAEOP010000898.1 GCA_024223125.1 Chloroflexota bacterium | reverse complement strand
TCTACCAATAATTGTTCAATCTCATGCCGGGCGCGTTCCTTTTCCCGTTGCAGCCAGCCGCCGCTGGTCAACAAATATGCTTGATGCCGGTCAATCAAATCAACGAGATCAGCGATGCCGTCTCCGGTAACGGCCGTTGTCGGCTGCACCGGTATTTGCCACTTCCCTTCCTGACCATTGGCGGTGGGGGTTGGAGTTTGTTGGCTGCGGCCATGATGCCGCGTACCTCCGGCCGGCCCCAAATGGAGCATCATCTCCAATGAACGAACGACCTTATCCGCACCCGGCCGATCTACTTTATTCACTACCAAAATATCCGCAATCTCCAAGATACCCGCTTTGAAGGATTGAATATCATCTCCCATTCCCGGCGCTTCAACCACCAGTGTTGTGTGGGCTGTGCGGGCAATATCCACTTCCGCCTGCCCAGCCCCCACCGTTTCTACTAAAATTACCTCGAAACTGGCCGCGTCCAATACTTTGATGGTTGCGGCCGTAGCCCGTGCCAACCCACCTAAACTACCCCGCGAAGCCATGCTGCGAATGAAGATGCCTTTGTCGCCGGCTAAATCGCGCATTCGTACCCGGTCTCCCAGCAACGCCCCACCTGTAAATGGGCTGCTGGGATCAACGGCAATGATACCGACCCGCTTCTCTTGCTGCCGGAATGTTTTGGCGCATTCATTGACAAGGGTGCTTTTCCCGGAACCAGGGGGGCCGGTAATGCCGATGATGTGGGCTTTGCCGGTATGAGAATATAATTGAGTAACGGCCGTTGCCGCCAACCGTTCATCATTTTCAATCTGAGTAATCAGCCTGGCCACAGCTCGCAAATTGCCCCGCAGCGCCCTTTTTACCAAATCCATCACGCCGCCACATCCCCCTGTTTCTCAGCCAGCGTTGTTTGTATAAAGGAGATAATGTCATGTGTGCTCGAACCAGGACCAAAAACACCGGCAACCCCCATCTCTTGCAGAGCCGGCTCATCATTGTCAGGAATAATACCCCCTAGAAAAACGGGTACATCCTGCATATTATTTTCCGCCAAAAGCTGAATGATTCGCTCCACCAAAAGCAGATGCGCTCCGGAGAGAATACTCAAGCCAATAGCGTCCACATCTTCCTGCAACGCTGCCTCTACAATCATCTCCGGCGTCTGACGCAGACCGGTGTAAATGACTTCCATCCCCGCATCCCGCAAAGCACGCGCAACAACTTTCGCCCCCCGATCATGACCGTCTAAGCCCGGTTTAGCAATCAGAATTCGTGGTTTCAAATGTGTCATTTCTTTACTCCAATCTCCTCAAGCTATTATCTATAATTTTCCACCTTTTCTCGCTTAGGATTATACCGACTGCCCCTTTTAATGGCGAGTTGCAAGCAATTTTCCCTTTTACATAACTGCACTTGCAGAAACCTCCACTTTTCGTCTATACTATGTAAAGTGCATTATGTCATCTTGATCTCTGAAGGAGGAACAAGATATGAAAGAAAAATTGTTTTTTGGCAAAAAGTGGTTCATTGTTCTTCTCCTGATGGTTGGTTTATTTATGACCAGTCAGGTGTTGGCAATTGAATCGGAAGCTCAGGTCAGCGCTCCAGCCACAGTAAACACAGGCGCGCTCAATGTCCGCTCTGGCCCTGGCTCTGAGTATGGGGTTGTGGATGTAGTTTATCAGAATAATGTGGTCACAATGTTGGGTCGCAACGCAGACGCCAGTTGGATATATATTCGCACCCCCAATAACATTGAGGGGTGGGTCAACGAAGATTTTCTGACGTACACCATCAACATCTTTGACTTACCGGCTATTGGCGCGCCCTCAACCACGGCAACCCCAACCCCAACCTACACACCGACGCCGGGGTCAACTCCGGTTACACCCGTTCCAGGCACGGCCGTTGTCAATACCGGCGCGCTCAATGTCAGGTCTGGACCGGGGGTGCAGTATGGTATCTTGACCGCCATTTATCAGGGCGAGGTTGTTTTATTGGTAGCCCGCAATGCAGATGGGAGTTGGGTATTGATCCGCACTGACGATCTCATTGATGGCTGGGTAAACTCCCGATACCTGCTCCCTAGCATTCCCATTGCCAACCTACCGGCCATTGGCGAACCAGGACCAACACCTGTGAATCCTATCGCTCCCACTCCTACAGCCACAGGGATTCCCGGTGCGGCTTCCATTACGGCCGCGCACTTGAATGTTCGCAACGGCCCCGGCGTTTCCTATCCCAGAGTTGGATCTGTAGATTACGGCAATGTCGTTTCTCTACTGGGGCGTAACCTGGATTCCTCCTGGGTAATCATTGCTTCGGCCGGCGCCCAACAAGGTTGGGTAAACTCAAAATATGTGGCCACGAACCTGAATGTTGGCGCTCTGCCGGTCAGTTCCCAAACGGGCACAGGGCATGTGGCTACCGGCAACCTCAATGTTCGGTTTGCACCCGGCGCTGGCTCAACGGTTGTCACTGTCGCTTCTTATGGTCAGGCGTTAACGTTACTCGGCCGTACTAGCGACAACAGTTGGCTAAAAGTACGCGCCCCCAATGGTAAAGAAGGATGGGTCAACGCCAGTTATGTAGCTACTGGCCTCGACTTAAATGCACTGCCATCACTGGCCGGTCCAGTACCAGGCCAACCGGCTATCCCGCCACCGGCCAACTTGCCGTCAGTACCCAGCAATCCGGCTAATACAGCCAGCATTCGTACTTGCCCCAATCTAAGCTGTCCGGCATCTGGTTCGGTTTACTCTGGTCTGACGGTAACGGCTACTGGGCGCACGGCCGACAGCAGTTGGGTTTATGTGGTTCTGAGCAATGGACAACAAGGCTGGATTCAATCCCAGTTTGTGCAGTTGGGTGTTCCCATCAGCAGCCTGCCGGTGGTTACTTCCAGCCCTAGTGGGTAATACATTTAGAAATCCGAATAGTGATACTTGTCACCTTTGTCAAGCCCCAATCGGGGCAGATTCTAAATTTGATAACAAATCGGGATGATACTTAGGGCTTGCCTGTAAATAACTTTTGAGTTTCCAGATTGGTTCACTCTTTCGAGAGTGAACCAATCTGGTCAAGTTGAGGTGACACCTGTCACTATATAGATTTCTCAGAGAAATCGGATTTCTTTGCTCAACTTGAAAATTCGCCATTCCTTAGTTTTCGATACGGCACCTATTTTCTAAACGGCCGATACCTTCAATCTCCACTACAATCACATCTCCATCTTGCATATATACTTGGGGATCGCGACCCAAACCAACGCCGTGTGGCGTACCGGTAAGGATTATATCACCCGGTTCCAGAGTGAATGCCTGTGAGCAAAAAGCAATGAGGTGAGCGACAGAAAATATCATTTCGCTGGTGTTGCTGTCTTGCATGATCTTTCCGTTGAGGAGGCTGCAAATTGCTAATTTTTGGGGGTTTGGAATATCCTCAACAGTAACGAATGCCGGCCCCAAGGGGCAAAATGTATCTAAAGATTTGCCCCGTATCCATTGCCCATCGCCTAACTGAACATCACGGGCGCTGACATCGTTGGCTACAGTGTATCCGGCGACATACGCAAGCGCTTCTGCCTCGTTAACGCGGCGACAAGTTTTGCCAATAACAACGCCTAATTCGGCTTCAAAATCTACCGCATCCGTCAGGTCAGTTGTCCAGACGATGTCATCTGTAGGGCCATTCATGGAAGTGGTGAACTTGGTAAAGAGCAACGGCCGTTTTGGGGGTGGCGTGTTTGTTTCCCGGCAATGATCCATGTAATTGAGTCCCACACAGACAATCTTGCCCGGTCTTCCAATGGGGTTCAAAAAACGAACGCCGTCTTGGGCGATTTGAGCCTTTATTTCGATTGGCATACCGGCCAGAACATCTGCCCAGGTTTGGTTGGTTAATTTAATCGTTGTCCCATTCAAGATGCCGTAAGCGGCTTGACCTTCATGGTTAATTCTTACCCATTTCATAATGAGTTTTGCTCCTCGTGTAAATAACTGTGGATTGTAATGAAACCTGGTTACTCTTTGCCGGTTTCAGGTAAACGGCCGTCGGCAAGCGCTTGCTTAAAATGGATGATCGTTTGAGCAACGCCATCGGCCAACGGTGTCTCTGGTATGTTGCCCAGTAAATGTTGCAGTTCGTTATCTTCTTGTCCCATAGGCAATACAAGTTCAGTCGCTTCGTAGGTGATGTTGTCTGTAGCGGCTGGTTCAGCCGCTTCAATCGCGGCCACGACCTCACCCATATGGGCAACTGTACCTTTAATATTGAAGACATCGGCTCCTGAAAAGGGCGTTCGGGCAGCCTGGATAAATATTTTAGCTACGTCATCAGTGTATTGAAATCCGTTATACCCCCCAAAGGAAATATGATACCGTTCACCGCGAGCGGCCGCCAGCATCGCTTTGGTCGGGGTTGAAGTCATGCCTTGATCGCGGCCGGGACCGTAAAGAGTATACGGCCGTAACCCAACAGAGGCTATGCCGTCATCCTGCCAATAAATACGGGCTGTTCCTTCGTTGGCCTGTTTGAAAACACCATAATGGGTATGGGGATGCAAAGGGGCGTCATGGGGCAGCAAGTCATAAGGATATTCATCTTGTCGGCCGTAAACGGCCACACTGCTGGCATACACAACTTGCTGAATTCCGGCCGCTTTGGCCGCTTCAAACACATTCACCGTGCCCACCACATTTACGGCCGCCCCTAAAGGCGGATTTGCTTTGCAAAATGGCACTTGCAACGCCGCCAAATGGATGATGTGGGTAATGCCATTATCAAGAACAGCCTTTTTTACACTATCTGTTTTGGTAATGTCATCATGGATAAATGAGACTTGAGCAACTTCCTCAGCCTCCATAATCAATTCCAGACGCTGCTTGTTTGTACTCAAATCAAAAACGGTGGTCGGCACCTTTTCTTGTACCAAATTCTTTACCACCCAGGCGCCAATACAACCCATTGCCCCCGTTATTAAAAACCTTTCCTCAGACATCATACTCCTTTGCAATTAGGTTTGCAGTAACCACTTCAGTGGTTAAACGGCTGAAGCCGTTACTACGAATATTTTCATTCATTTGATGGCACACTCCTCTAATCACAATGAAAAACCTCTGTCAATGTGTGCCACCATTCCCCTTCGGCACGATTTTCTAATGGCGCTTGCATGGGCATGCAGACATCCCACCATTCTTGCGTTTTGGGGTCTGCGGCCATTTTTCCCATGTCCGCTTCAAAAGCGTTGCCATGATATTCAAAGTAGGCAAAGAGGGTATCATCGTTCAACAAAAAAATTGAATAGTTGTGAATATTGCATTCTTCTATTTTTGCTAAAATTTCCGGCCATACATTGGCATGTAATTCACTATATTCGGCCACTTTCTCTGGCTTAACGCCAATGACCTGCCCAAATCGTTGCATCATATCCTCCTTTCAGGTGTTCAGGTGCGACGCACTTACAAAGTGCGTCGCACCTCTGGAAGCTAACAAATACTACAGTTCTACCATATCTGAACTGCTTCCTGGCTCTTGTGGGGTTTGATAAACACCTCCCTCCACAACGGCCGGTTGCACAAAATAGTCGCGCATATGGGGAATATATTCCAACAACAACGCCTCATGCCCCAACGCGATGTGATTAAACAAGACCAAATGTTGATGAATCTGTCCCATGTCACCAACATGAGGAACGATGGGTAAATTAAATTTGCGTGCTAATAAACTGACAGTAATAAATTCGCTGATTCCTGCCAACCGAGTGCAATCTGCTTGCACAAAATACAGCGCCCCTGCTTGCATAAAATTCTTGAACAAAACTCGGTTGGGAACATGTTCTCCTAAAGCGACCTTCATAGGTACAATCGCTCGTACTAAAGTTTGATGGGCTAAGACATCATCTGGATGGGTTGGTTCCTCAATCCAATAAGGGTTCATATCAGCTAATTCTGGGCATAGTCGCAGCGATTGGGGCAAGGTCCACTGTTGATTACAATCAAGTATGATGGTGGCCTTTTCTCCAGCAGCTTCACGTACCATGTAGGCGCGTCGAATGTCCCGAATTGGGTCTTTAGAGCCTACTTTTAGTTTCATGGCTGAAAAGCCTTGATCCACTGCTTTTTTGATATTGTCTTTTACTTTTTGGTCACTGTAATTAAACCAGCCGATGGAAGTGTCGTAACCGGGATACCCTGTTTGCAGGATTTGTTCTCTGGCTAAACGGTCGGCGTTCTTTTCCTTTAATAAATACAAAGCATCAGTGTAGGTCAACACATCTTCGATATAACTCAAATCAAGCAGATTAACAATCTGCTCCGGGGATAAGTCTAACAGTAAACGCCACAGGGGTATGCCACGCGATTTTGCCCATAGATCAAAACAGGCATTGGTGATGGATGCCAAAGCCAGATGCACCATTCCTTTGTGGGGACCCAGCCAACGGTATTGGGGATGGTCGGCAATACTCTTGAGGGTACGGCCGTAGTCAGCCATCAACTCCTCTATTTCCTGACCCAACAGCGATTCCGCCAATTGTTCTATCAATCGGCAAAGCAATTCATTGCCACCAGCTAGAGTTAAAACAATGCCCGTCCCTTGCAGACCATTATCCGTGTGCAATTCTGTTATAGGATACGAGTAGACATTAATATTATGAACAGCATCACTGCCTGCCCCATCCTTGAGGGGGAAACGTACATCCCGCGTGGTAATTTGTCTAATTGTGGTCATAGATTATTGGTCACTGTACAGGTGCGACGCACTTTTCCCAGAGCAATGTGCAATACCTCTGCTCTTTGCAAGTGCGTCGCACCTCTGGCAGCTAAATAGTTATGATTATTGTATTTCTTCCGGCCGGACAGAACGATTTTCCTGTGCCGACATATAAGCCGCATTGACCACACGCAACGTATCCAGATTATCTCGAGTGCTGCTGTAGGGTACGCCGTTGGTGTCAATCGCAGCCATCAAACTGGCCATCGGCCCCACAAAAGCATCTGGTATCCACATTTCATCTAACGTGACTTCAACAGACTCTTTCTCCTTTTGCTGGTAGATCAAGGTGTCGGGACGGCCGCTTGGATAATCGTACATGAGGCCAATAGTGCCCTCAATGGCGCCTTCAGTGCCTAAGAAACGGAAGGTAGCGAATGTTTCGCCGTGAATGTTGTAATGATTGACAGCCACCATTGCTTGCAAGCCAGCTGCATAATCCATGATGGTAATCGTTTTGGTTTCGCCTTGAACGTTCCCCTGGTCTGCATAGCGTGCGTGGCGGCTTGTCACCCATTCTGGTGTGCCAAACAGCGAACGCAATGAATCAATATAATGGATGCTGTGATACATCACTTCTAAACGGGGCGCAGAGGCTAACCAGGGCCACATGTGCCAGGGCGTTTCACAGCTTACTTGTATCTGGGCGTCGGTCGCTGTGCCTATAAATCCGCGAGCTATTAAGTCACGAGCGGCCGCGATTCCGGCATCCCAGCGCATTTGGTGGTTGACAGCTTGTTTCAGGTTGGCCTCTTCAGCCAACTCTACAATTTGCACGGCTTCGGAGAAGGTGTCAGACAATGGTTTTTGACAAAGCATATGTTTGCCTGCCGCCACTACCTTTTCTACAATTTCCAACTGTACCCAGGGAGGGACAGCGATATCTACGATCTCTATTTCAGGGTCTGCCAGCAGCTTATCTAAACTGTCATAAACTTTAGGGATATTGAATGCTTTGGCAACGTTGACGGCCGTTTCCTTATCAATATCATAAACAGCAACAACCTTGAACCCCGCCTTTTGATAAGCGGGCATATGGGCATATTGCACGATGCCGCCACAGCCAATAATCCCAATGCCATAATCAATTTTGCCACCCAGTTTAATCCGCCAATTGACATTTAGATCAGCCATCTTTTCTATCCTTTTACCGCCCCAAAAGTTAACCCTTCAGTCAAGCGGCGCTGTGTCATAATAACAAAGATAATGGCCGGAATAATCATGAGGACAGACATCGCCGTCATGCCGCGCCAATCCACTGTAAATTGAGTGGTGAAATCAAATAATCCTACCGGAAACGTCTTGGAGACCGGTGTTTTCGTGATGAGGCTGGCAATCTGATACTCATTCCAGGAGGCCAAAAAAGCGAAGATACTGGCCGCAGCCATGCCTGGAAAGGCGAGTGGCAAATCAATCCGCCAAAATGCGGCCCAATGGCTGCAACCATCAATATAAGCTGCCTCATCCAACTCTTTGGGAATCTGGCGGAAAAAACCATCCATCAACCAGGCCGTAAAAGGGATGGTAATGGCCATATAAACCAATGCCAGCCCGGAAATTGTGTCCACAAGGCCCACTTTCCGCATGAGTAAAAAGAGGGGTAATCCGAGGGCGATGCCTGGTACGGCCCTGGTGAGCATGAGCAGCAGGAAGGCGGCCAAATGGAAGCGAAATTTGAAACGGGAGAAAGCGTATCCGGCCATCGTTCCCAGAGAAACAGAAACAAGAGTGCTGAATAATGATACCCGCAAAGAGTTGTACAAATAATCCCACACCGGGACGCCGGCTGCAATTTCTGGATTGAAGCCAAAAAGAGAGGCAAAGGCATCTAAAGTTAGACGCTGTGGAATCCAAACAGGGGGAGTGACATTGATTTCATTACCGGGACGGAAGGCGGTAAAAATAATCCATATGGCGGGTAAAGCGCCCAGTGTCAAAATAATGAAGGCCAACGTGTTGTATAAGGCTTGTTTTTTTCTTCGTTTTGCAAACATTAGTACACCACTCTTGATTTAATGAGTTGACGGAATAGGTAGAGGGTAAATAAAATGCCAAGCACGACTCCGACCATTGACATGGCGCTGGCTAATCCGAATTGGGAATTACGAATGGCCATGCGGCCGGCATAGGTCCAAATCATTTCAGTACGATGGGCTGGGCCGCCACCCGTCATGATGCGTACAATATCGTAGGCACGGGCAATATCCAAAGATAGAACAGTGAGGGCGATGAAGGTAAACGGCCGTAGCAAAGGCAGCGTAATATGCTTAAATCGCTGCCAGGAAGTAGCGCCATCCACCTCGGCCGCTTCAAACGTCTCTCTGGGCAGTGACAATGTCCCCGCCAAAAGAATAATCGTCAACATGGGCACATTCATCCAGATGGTAGCAATCATGATAGCAATCATGCCGCTCGGCTCATCAACCAACCACGCTTTTGGCTCCTGCATAAGACCCAGGCTCATGGCGGCATTATTCACCAACCCCACAGTGGCATTAAAGAACCAGGAAAATTGGAAACCAACCAACACCGGTGCAAACATCATAGGGATCATCAGAAGGGTGCGCATGATACTTTGTCCCCAGGTTACTTTGGCTAATAGTTGCGAGATCGCCAAAGCCAAAAAATAGGAGGCATTAACAGTCACGGTCAAAAATATTACTGTATTTTTAAGCGCTCTCCAAAAAACATCATCAGCCCACAATCTTTGATAATTGCGAAACATCGTCTCAAATTCAAAAACAAAGGTCTGTTCTGGCCGCAGCAGATTGAAGGGTGTAAAGCTGACATATAATGAGTACATCATGGGATACAGTACAACAAAAAAGATAATGATGAAAGAGGGCGCCAACAGGATGATAGGAAACCATTTATCCCGACGATTGAAGCTTGATCTTCTTGTTTTTGTCGTTGATGATTCTGCTTCAACAATAGTCATAGAATGACTCCTTGCCATAATGACCTCCTGTGAATGGATAGATGATAAGAAGAGCCAGCAAGCCCAAGTTCAGCTCTTCTTATCATTCACATAAAGGAGAGACTCTAATTATCGTAGTAACCGAAATCTGTCATGAATGTACGGGTATCTTCAACGGCCGTTGCCAGACCATCTTCCACACTCGTATCACCCAGCATAATACTTTGCAATGTCGGATACCAGGTATCAGTGAAAGTAATCCAGTCAGCAAACAACGGTGGCGTGAAGAAATCATTGGCTATTTGCGTCTGAGCCACTTCCAAACGAGTTTGGTCCAACGCGACATCAGAAGAAGAAGCATCGTTAATAATCAGACTCCATACATCATCACGCACCGGCAGTAAGCCTAATTGACCTTCCTCGTAGGCAATTTGCTGTGATGTCAGGAATTTGATTAACTGTGCGGCCGCTTCCTTGTTTTCGGCCGCGACCGGAATGGAAAAGGCATGTGCCCCAGCCTAACCTGTGTGAATATCACCATCACCAACAGGGCCGCGCACAATACCAAACTGACCAGCCACTTCACAACTTTCTGGGTCCTGGAAATAACTGTACCAGCCATACCATTCCAGGTAAAAGGCGACATTGCCATCGCAGAAATTTTGGGCAACTTCTGGCCAGAGCAAGTTAGGTGTATCCGCCGGAATCAGACCATTTTCATATAGATCGAGCATCCATTGGGCGCTTGCCTGCCCTTCAGCGCTGTCGAAAATAGGATTGAAGTCAGCATCGAAGTAATTGCCGCCATTGGCGACCAATACTTCATAATATCGGCCGGCCAAAGCTTCTTCTTTACCGGCGAATTGGGTGCCATACTGGACAACCCCTTCGCCGACGAAGAACTCAGCCATATCATACATTTCATCCTGAGTGGCAGGTGGCAAGAGCGGATAGCCGTAATCTGCCTCAAACTTGGCCTGTAGATCTGTGTTTTCAAAAAGATCCGTGCGGTAATGCAAGCCGCTGATGTCTGCGTGTCGGGGAATCAACTGCAAGTTGCCGTCAATGGTGGCGGCTTCAATAATGGCTGGGCTAAAGGCGGCCAACTCTTCTTCGCTAAACCAGTTTTGCAAAGGCTCTACAAAGTTTGTGTATTGGGCCATGAAACTGGTGTGGTTCCAGGCCACGGCCGTTTTGCTCAATGAGATTTGGTGACAGATGAGACTTGAAAGGAGGGTCTATGGCAGTTATCTGCAAGTTGATTGGCAGCTTGTAATAATACGTTTTGATGAAAAGGTTATGGGCATTTCTAATTGTCGCTAATGGGCATTTCTAATTGTCGTTGACAGCTTATTTGAATGACGGCCGTCAACTACCCCAACGCAGTACAGTTAACAATGCCCATGCGTACCTTTCCGCTCCCTATGGAATCTATGAAACGGCCGATGGCTATTTAGCCCTGGCGATGGGGTCTATTCCCGTTTTAGGCGAGCTGCTCAACTGCCCACCCTTAACGACATATACAGACAAAGCAACCTGGTTTACAAAACGAGACGAAATCAAACAAATTCTTGTTGAGTGCCTGAAAACAGAACCAACTCAACATTGG
>JAAEOP010000897.1 GCA_024223125.1 Chloroflexota bacterium | reverse complement strand
GCCGGCATGGAGGTTGGCAACGCCTACTCTGAGCTAAATGATCCCGTCGTGCAGCGGCAGCGTTTTCTGGACCAGCAGCAAACTAGCGATGAGGAAGCCCACGTGATGGATGATGATTATGTGGTGGCCCTGATGCAGGGCATGCCGCCTACCGGCGGCCTGGGTATTGGCGTTGACCGGATTGTGATGCTGCTAACGGACCAGCAGTCTATCCGCGAGGTGATTCTGTTTCCTCATATGCGGGCTCGGGAATAAGTATTTCTATCAGGAATGAGTTCTAAATAACTTGTGCATTTGAAATCGTTGGCTGAGCCTGTCGAAGCCAAAATCGCCTTCGACAAGCTCAGGCTACGGACGATAAGACCAAATAAACTGATGCTGACAGCTAAATGCACAAGAAGTTATTAAATTCCCATTCCTAAATGAACTGATCGGGTGTAACGGGCGATGTGACTAATATGTTTTCTCTAAAGGTTGACGACGATATTAAACTTTGCCTGCTGGAAGAACAGCAGGCCGAGGCCCTTTTTTCTCTGGTCGATGAGAATCGCGTCTATCTGCGTGAATGGTTGCCCTGGTTGGATAATAACACCTCAGCCGATGATACCAGGAACTTTATCAAAACGTCACTGGAGCGATTTGCCAAGAATAACGGTTTTCTAACCGGCATTGTATATCGAGATCAATTGGCCGGGGCCATCAGCTATCATGGTATTGATTGGCCTAACCAAACGGCTAGTATTGGGTACTGGCTGGCCGCCGGGTTTCAGGGTCGGGGTATTACGACCAGGGCCTGCCGGTTTATGGTCAGCTACGCCTTTACCGAATTGGGCCTCAACCGCGTAGAAATCCACTGTGCCGTAAAGAACCACAAAAGCCGGGCCATCCCCGAACGGTTGGGTTTCACAACCGAAGGCACCCTCCGCCAGACCGAGTGGCTGTATGACCACTTTGTCGACCTTGTGGTGTATGGGATGCTGGCCAATGAGTGGCGTGAATAGGACGCAAAAGGTGTTTGAGTATCAGGTTGATACCTGAAGGTGACGCAGATGGTGCAAACTTGCTACGGTAACGTGCAATGTATGTAACGCAGCTTAAAAAAGGAGTCCAAATTGCAATTTGGACTCCTTTTGATTACAGATGATTTGTCGGGCCAATCTTCGGCTGTGTACGCCTATTTCAAGATTATTGGCAGATAAATATCTCCTGTGTCTGAGGCGCTATAGAGTACGTTGGCCGTTACCGGGTCCGAACTGTTATTGTCAAGGAAATAATCGCTCAGGGCGTCTTTATGGGAAATGCGGGCCGTGTTGGTCAGCGTCCCGGTAAAGACGGCGCCGGTAGTAAAGGTGAAGGGCAGATGGATTGAGGTGCCGGCCACCAAATTGGCCTGGGTGCAGGTAAAAACCCCACTGCCTAAGTTAACATCACAGCCGGGCGCATTGACGCCGGCCACTGCTTCCGGCGGAGTCCAAGTATCGACAATCGTGGCCGTCACCGGCGTTAGTGGGCCGATGTTGCTGATGGTTAGAGAATAGGTGAGGGTTTGGCCGGCTTCCACCGGCCCCGATCCGAGACGGGTTTTGGATATGGCCAGATTCGCGCCCAGTGGACTTAGACAGCTTTGGAGAACTGGGGCTAAATCTGTATCGGCTATGGTAGAGGGTACAATGAAAGCCTGCCCGTTGGTTCTGTCAGCCACAGCTTGCAATAGGTCAGTATCGACCCCGGGGCCAATGCCAATGGTGCATATCGGCACACCGTTATCAGCAGCGATATTGGCATAATACATAACGCACCGGAATTTATCATCTGTGTCCGGAAACCCCTCATAGGGTAATGGAAAAATTGGATAATTATCGCAATCATCATTGTCGCCTGGATCATTATTGGTAGGCGCACCGTCAGAAAAGAGAATGATTGCCGATTGAGCAGCCTCTCCTTTTCCACAGTGAGAAACAATAGGATTACTCTTACTATCTAGTCCGGGTTGGTTTAACCACAATCCGCTCCTTCTGGGCAAGCGCCAGTTGCTGCCGCTGGCATTCCAGGCACAATCATTGGCATGTTGGCCGCCGTCATCATCATCGGTATTTATCCCCAGCATATGCAGCCCCCGGCGTATGCCGTCAGCAATGTCGGTATTGCCGCTGGACGGATAAGCATCTTCAAGGCCAATCAAGACGTTGGTGTAGCTGATGGGCACCGTGCCCGGGACGGCCTGCCCCGGATCGAAGCAAGTTAGCTCATCATACTCCCCATAAGTGGCCGTGCCAAGCGGATAATTGGCAATTTGATTACCCGCCCCGATATCGGAGGTTCTGGCCGTGCCCGCTGCCAGACATTCCAACTGTGAACGCTGCCAACCATCAGCGGCAAAGTCAACCAAACCCACCTGATCATATTGGGGGTTAAGACTGGTTACCAAACCTCTAACGGCCTGCTGCGCTCCGTGTATGGGCTGTAAACCGGTAAAGAGCGGATCATTGAGATAGTTGATGGGTCCGAAGAGTTACCATTCACCTCCCCCTCTTGAATTGGGCAACAAATACTTGACATAACAGATAATTATATTAAAATCAACAAATGGTAAACGAGCCATCAGACATATGAAATTAAAAGACCACGATCTCAAACAAATAGACCAAGAAT
>JAAEOP010000896.1 GCA_024223125.1 Chloroflexota bacterium | reverse complement strand
GCCCAAGCGATATCGAGGTTGCTCTTCCAAGGGCATGTCGCAGATACGATTTCGCGGCCGTTGGGGAGGAGGATTTTCTTCATAGGCGAAAGCTAATTGTGTGGGCATCGGAGGAGGCTCCTTTTTCGTTGTGATTTAATGTTCGCCTCAACTGGCGCGTTTAGCGCCTATGCCGCGCCGGACAGAACAGGATGCTCTTTGAAAAATCTGCCGCCATGGGACGGCTTTCTCGTTCTTTTCCCCTGTTAGATCTTCCACATTCTATACTCCTGATAATCTTACTTAATACGAGTATAAAACATAACAACTAAAGCAAGCAAAGCTACGAATACATGAAACCCTTCCCTACTCTCTCTATAAAATGGGGGGTCTAACTTTTACTGTCTGTGACACCACGCGACATGGTCTTGTCCAACTTGTCTAAGTCAACAAAGGTAGCCTTACAATGTTGTCCCTCGACCTGCGCGGCCGCCGTAAACCCCTTACGGGCAAAGAAGGCGTAGTGTATGTGCCAGTCTGCTCCTTTGTCAGGTAGCGCTTTCTGCACAATGGGCGTTTTCTTTTCTATAAGTTCGCGAATGATGCTGCGCCCAACCTGATGTGTGCCCCACTTGCATTCGCCCAGAAGTAGCTTTTTCTCTCGCCAGCTGATGGCCACGACATCGACCTGGACTCCCTTGCCCCAATAGGAGCCAACACGCTCAGGCATAAACAATAGTTGGCCATGGCGTGCCTGTGACAAGACCCACTCCTGACACAATTCCTCAAATGCTGTCTGACCGATATAAGCGCGAAATTGTTCGCTGATACGTTCCCAGAGTAAGTCATGCAAGCGCTGTTCTAATAAATCCTGGTTGGGCCAGATAAAGCGAAAGTAAAACCGCAAGTAATGATCGGCCAAGACGTAGCGACCATACCGGGAGGTTGCCTGTTTTTCTCGCGGAACCGTCGCCGGTACCTCCCGACGTACAAGGCGCAGTTCACGTAAGCGGGCCAGGTAAGGATCAGCCTGTTTCAGATTAGAAAGTCCGGCTGTGGCCACAATATCAGTGACACGACGGGCGCCACCGGCAATGGCCAGTAAAATAGCAAGGTAGTTTTGCGGTTCTCGTAATGATTCGTGCAGAAGGTGTTCTGGATCTGTGCTGAACATACCTGTTGCCCGAAAAATATGCCGCTTCACGTTTTCACCAATGGTTTGGGCATCCTTAAACCGCTCCAGATAAGCCGGGACACCACCAAGCATGGACCAGACAGCCACCCGTTGAGCGGCCGAGTAGCGGGGGTAAAACTGCTTGAGAGCGCCGAACGGCAACGGCTCAACATGTAATGGTCCCACAACACGGCCGTAGAGCGGAGCCTCATAACGCATTAGATTTTCCATCATGCCTACATGACTGCCGCAAAGGACAACCGTCGCCAGTGTTGATTTGAGTGCATGATCCCAGGCATTTTGAAGGATAGAAGGCAATGCCGGTTCAGATTGAACGGCATAGGAGAACTCATCCAGAATAATGATGACTCTCTGCATTTGTGTTAGGCGGGCTAATTGGGTCAGGGCTTCTGCCCAATCTGCATAGGTGAAGTTAGCTGGCATGACATCATCGGGGTACGTGTGCTGCCAGACAAGCTGGGAAAACTGCCGTAATAAAAGGGCTGATGGCGCCCGGCTGGACACCCAGTAGAGGTATGGATGGCCACTTTGTTTGGCCCATTCTAATAACAACGTGGTCTTACCTAGACGCCGTCTGCCAGTAACAGCTAATAAATGCGCCCCACCCTCCTGCAACATCCAATTGAGTTCCTCTAATTCACGTTCGCGGTCTATAAGCATGATGATATTATCCTATTCTTAATTATCCTAATTATAAGTAGGATAATTGAAAAATCAAGGGAACAGACATATAATAGCAAGATGTCATACAAGCATAACAAGGTCCTCCCCTGCTCCGAGCGAGACATCCCGGCAGCCCTGCCCTTTACCGGCATGGAGATGTTTCTGCGCGAAGCGGGGATTAACAGCGAACGCACCGAACGGGCTTACCGTGCCGGTTTACGCGCTTTTGCCGATTGGCTGCAAGTAAACGGCCGTCACGACTTTGACTTAGAGACAGAATGGCCTCTCCCCCCCACCCCACTGCAAACGGCCGACATTTTAGAATTTCGTGGCTGGCTGTTAGCAAACCGATCTCAATCCACAACCACAACCTACCTGGCGGCCGTCATGAGCTATCTCCATTTTCTGGATGGTATGGATAAATGTCCAGACGGCGTGCAGTTAGGTAAGCTTGCCCAGCAACGCAAACGGCGGCGTATTGAGCGTCACCAGGCCGCGACAGTCGTGGATAAAGACGAAGCCCGGCAAGGTATGCCGTCCATTGTGGCCTACTATGACAATCTGCCGCTGCCAGCGGAAAACGATAGATACAATCGGCGGTTGTCGCTGCTGCGTAATCGGGTGTTGGTCAATGTGCTGTATTCAACGGCCGCCCGTCTGTCCGAGGTATTGGCGCTTAACCGGTCACAAGTGCAACACGGCCGTTCGCAAACAGCCACTATAATAGGAAAGGGGCAAAAACCGCGTACCCTGCACCTGATGCCCTACGCCCAGGCAGCCATTCGCGCCTATCTGGCTGAACGGGTAGATACGAATCCGGCCCTGTTTGTGTCTCACAGCCGCAACGCCAAAGGAGCCAGACTCTCCCAATCCGGCGCGCACAATGTCGTAAAAAAAGCGGTGAAAGCAGAAGGTTTGGAACCTTCTCTCTCCGCCCATGATTTTCGGCATTACCGAGCCACCCAGCTTTTACGTGAAGGAATGCCATTGGAAGTGGTGCAGGAATTGCTGGGGCATGCAGATGTGTCTACAACGCGGGGGATTTACGCACCAG
>JAAEOP010000895.1 GCA_024223125.1 Chloroflexota bacterium | reverse complement strand
GGTCCAATTTAAGCAAACGTAGGGGGTATAGTTGGTTTTGTCACCTTATACTTTGCCACAAAAGGAGGACCTTCACTACTTTTCTCTCTATTCAATTTTTAACGTGCGAAATGTAGGCTTATTGTTTTCGTACCATTGTCAGCGTTGTTTTTTTGGCAGTCTTTACAAGTCCCCCATTTTTTACCTTTAGATTTATTACGCCAATAGTATTCAGAATCAGGCTTCATCTTTCCACAAGACGCACAACATTTCATATATACCACCTTTGCAGACCCTACAAATAGCTTTATAGCGGAACGAACAGAGTCCCTTATAAAGTCCCTTTATGTTTGTAAAAACGAAAGGATATAAAGCAAAAGTCCCATACCAGAAGATATGGGACTTTGTGGGCAACTACACCCTGTATATTGTGGTGGGTCATGAGAGGCTCGAACTCCCGACCAATGGATTAAAAGTCCACTGCTCTACCAACTGAGCTAATGACCCATTCGCGCGGATTATAGCCTTGCCAAGTAGGGGATGCAACCATAAATTAAAACAACATCAACGTTATAACATCCGCAAGAATTCTCTCGTAAAATCAGGATACTTGCTCGTTTGCGCGGGGTTCCTGCGTATACTATAATTTCTTGACTTACAGGAGAAAGATGGCTATGACTCTAACCGAGTCCAACTCTGAAGTTTCCCCAGATATTACCAACATAGTGCCCCATATGGAAATCCGGCAGCCTACGGAGGTTATCGTTCGTGAAATCATTGAAACGCTGCTGCTAACCTTTTTTATCTTTTGGATTGTCAACAGCCTGGTGGGGCGTTACCGTATTGATGGCAACAGTATGAACCCGACCTTGCAAGACAGCCAATACCTGCTCATTAACAACTTTTCATATTATCTGAATGAACCAAACCGGGGCGATATTATTGTTTTTCGTCACCCTAATAGTGAATTGAATCTCATCAAACGGGTGATTGGTTTACCCGGTGATACTGTTGAAATTGGCAACCAGACAGTTAAAGTAAATGGCAACTTGTTGGATGAGCCATACATACAAGCAGACCCCACCTATAGCGGACAGTGGATTGTGCCTGAAGGTCAATACTTTGTCCTAGGGGATAATCGCAACAGTTCCAGCGACTCACATTCGTGGCAATACCTCCCCGAAGATAATATTATCGGTAAAGCTGAAATTATATACTGGCCTTTTGAAAATTGGTCTCATGCAAAAGTGCCCCACTATGAACATCCGATTGATTAGATGAGTTATACGCACGAAGAAATCGAAGCTATTGTACGGCAAGTGGTGATGAATACATTAGGTGTGGCGCAGGTAAAAGAGGAACAACCTCAGGCTAAATACCGGGCTGCGGCCGTCACCAAGCACACTGTTGCCCTGGGCGCCGATCACGGTGGTTATGCACTCAAGGAACAGATCAAACTTATGTTGGAAACGGCTGATTTGGGATATACTGTCATAGATTGTGGCACACACAGCAATGAGTCTGTGGATTATCCCGATTATGCTTATGCGGCCGCTCAATTGGTTGCCGACGGCCGTGCCTGGCGCGGCATCATTATTGACGGAGCCGGCATCGGCAGTTGTATGACCGCCAACAAAGTACCTGGTGTAAGAGCGGCAATGTGTTATGATCAGGCCACGGTCGTGAACAGCCGTGAACACAATAACGCCAATGTATTAACCTTAGGCGCCGGTCTCATTGGCCCCAATCTAGCCCGGCAAATTGTTAATACCTGGCTCACAACTGAATTTGGCGGTGGCCGTCATGCCCGCCGCGTAAATAAAATAGACGCTATTGGCAAAAGGTACGCAAAATAAAGATTGTGGATTAGTTGCAATCAATCTCTAATCTCCCAATCTCCAATCTCTAACATGCTCAATCAAGCTGCTTTAGAACAGGTCATCACCGAAATCACCCGCGAAGTCTTATTGCGGCTCAACCAGCCATCTGCCCCATTGGGCAACAATAGCTGCAACTGCCAGGATGGTTCCTGTGTGCAAAATTGTGCCGATAAAGTGCAACAAGTCGTCCAGGCCGGCGCCACCCGCGTTACGGCTACTCTGGGCAGCGCCCCTCAAAACAATAGCATCGCCCGTCTGATAGACCATACCTTGCTCAAACCAGACGCCTCCCAAGACCAGATTGCTCAACTTTGTTATGAGGCCAAAAAGCACCACTTCGCCTCCGTTTGCATCAATCCCACCCACGTCAAACTGGCCGCCCAACTCTTAAAAGACAGCAACATAAAAGTTTGTACCGTCATCGGCTTTCCATTGGGGGCCACACCGGCTACCGTCAAAGCATATGAAACCCAACAAGCTATTCGAGACGGGGCCACAGAAATAGATATGGTCATCAACATTGGCGCCCTGAAATCTCAGGATTATCAGGTGGTGCTAGAAGATGTAGGCGCCGTCGCCCGTGCTGCTCATGCAGGGAATGCTCTCCTTAAAGTCATCATTGAAGCCGCCTTGCTGACCGATGAAGAGAAAGTAGTGGCTTGCCAGCTTTCTAAAGTAGCGGAGGCGGATTTTGTCAAAACTTCTACCGGATTTGGCCCCGGTGGAGCCACGCTGCCAGATGTGGCTTTAATGCGTCGTGTGATTGGCCCGGATATTGGCATAAAAGCGGCCGGTGGCGTAGGCTCTTATCAAGACGCTCAGGCCATGGTTGCCGCCGGCGCTACTCGTATTGGGGCCAGCGCGGGCATTAAAATTGTCAGACAAGCGGCCGGGGAAACAGTATGAAATGTGATTTTTGCCGCATCGGCCGTTACCAATCCACAAAACTGCCCTTCGTCACCGAAATAGACGAGCAGATAATGATTATTCCCCATGTATCGGCACAGCGATGTGATATGTGTGGTCATGTCCTCTTTAATGAAGACTTTTTAGAAAGATTACAATATATGCTGGACAAATTAGGGGTTGATGATTTTGCCATGACCTCTGCTGATTGGTTAAAGATGCCCGAACAATCACCCAGTTGGCAATCCAGTCGAAGGAGTAGTTAGGTGTGTCTGTAGATTTACGCAGTTACGTATTTTTAGATAGTTTACAGCCGCAGCACGCCGCTTTTTTAGGCACAGTTGCCCGTGGCTTTTTACCCTTACCTGGCGATGCTTCTCTGTGGATTGAAATTTCACCAGGTATTGAAATCAATCGTATTACCGATACGGCACTGAAAGCGGTTGGCGTTAAGCCTGGTATGCAAATTGTAGAACGCTTATACGGTTTATTGGAAGTCCACTCTTCCAGTCAGGCGGATGTGCGAGCGGCCGGGGCTGCTATTTTGGACGCCCTGGAGTTAAAAAAGGAAGATCGCCTGAAACCGCGTGTTGTATCCAGCCAGATTATCCGTAATATTGACCCGCATCAGGTACAACTTATTAACCGGATGCGGCATGGGCATATGATTTTGGCCGGACAGACTTTGTATGTTATGGAAGTACAACCGGCCGCATATGCGGCTCTGGCTGCTAATGAAGCAGAGAAGAAAGCAAATCTGAATATTTTGGAAGTACGCGCCTATGGTAGTTTTGGCCGAATTTACCTGGGCGGCGAAGAACGAGATATTATGGCCGGGTATCAGGCAGCTATTGACGCTGTGGAAAGTATTAGCGGCCGTGACCCCAAAAATCAAAATAAGGAATAAACGGTAGACAAGGAGACAACCATGACAGAAGCCTTAGGAATGATCGAATGTCGTAGTTTTGCGGCCATGGTAGAAGCATCTGACGCGATGGTAAAAGCCGCTCGTGTGGATTTGGTAGGGTATGAAAAGACCGGGGGCGGCTATGTAACCGCCATTGTGCGTGGTGATGTGGCGGCCGTAAAAGCGGCCGTAGAAGCCGGCACACGCGGCGCTGAAAAAGTTGGTGAAATCGTCTCCGTCCATGTCATTCCGCGCCCCCATGCCAATGTGGACCGGGAACTGCCATTGGGCCATACCGCGGAGGAAGGTTCGTAATCCGTAATCCGTATACAGATTACGGAACACGGATTACGAAACACGAGAATGTTTCTCGGAAAAGTCGTAGGTACCTTAGTTGCCACCCAGAAGGAAGCTTCGCTGGATGGGTTGAAGTTTCTGGTGGTACGCCGTCTGACGGTTGAAAATGAAGATGATAGCGGTTATGTAGTTGCGGCCGACGCCGTTGGCGCTGGCTTAGATGAAGTGGTCATGGTTGCTTCTGGTAGTTCTGCCCGCCAAACAGTGATGACCGACAAACGGCCGTGTGACGCCGTCATTATGGCCATTGTAGATACCTGGGAAGTAGATGGGCAGGAGAAGTACCGGAAGGACAGTTTTCAGTAATCAGTGTTCAGTCAGACAGTTCACCTGCACACTGAAGACTGCACACTGAAAACTGGCAGCAAAGAGATGAAAGATAGTGACATCCAATCCATTATTGATCGGGTTATGAATGAAGTTGGGGCAGTGCCGTCAGCTTCTAATGGGCCGGCTGCGGCCGCAGTCCCCTTCACACCAGTTCCGTCAACCAATGCCGCTTCAGGGCAAGATGGCCTTTATTCTACGCTGGATGAAGCAGTTGCGGCCGCCAATGCCGCCTACCAACGTCTCAACCGTCTCCCCCTGGAAATTCGCAAACAGATGGTGGCCCACATGCGCCAGGCCGGCCGTGAATATGCCCAGGTGTTGGCCGAAGGCGCTTGCTCTGAGTCTGGTATGGGTCGTGTCGAGGACAAAACCCTCAAAAACATCCTCAACGCCAATAAAGCTAAAGGGCCAGAAGATTTAGAACCCTCAGCCTGGAGCGGTGACGGCGGTCTGACCATTACCGAATGGGCGCCCTGGGGTTTGATTGGCGCTTTGACGCCCAGTACTAACCCCACCAGCACGGTCATTTGTAACAGCATCGCCATGATTTCGGCCGGAAATGCAGTGGTGTTTAATGCCCATCCCAGCACAAAAAACTGCTCTAATATGACGGTGCAGATTTTGAACCGGGCTATTCAAAAAGCAGGCGGGCCGCCAGATTTGCTCACGGCCGTTACCAACCCCACCCTGGAATCTGCTACCGCCCTTATGCACCACAAACAGATTCGGCTGCTGACAGTGACGGGTGGTGCGGCCGTTGTGCGGGCAGCCATGCAAAGCGGCAAACGATCTGTTTGTGCGGGCCCTGGCAATCCACCTGTGGTTGTAGATGAAACGGCCGACATTGAACAAGCCGGCCGTGATATTGTCGTTGGCGGCTCATTTGATAATAACATTGTCTGTACCACCGAAAAAGAAACCTTTGCGGTAAGCGGCATATGCGATGATTTAATTAGCGCTATGACCCGTCATGGGGCTGTTAAAATTAATAGCTGGCAGTTCAACCGGCTGTGGAAAGCTGTAACGGTAGAAGACCGGGGACCACGTAAACCAGCCAACATGAACAAAGCATTTATTGGCAAAAACGCCAGCGCCTTGTTGGCCGAAATTGGTATCTCTGCGGGATCAGAAGTGCGCCAGATCGTTGTAGAGGTAGACCAAAATCATCCAGCCGTCTGGTCAGAACAGATGATGCCTATTATGCCGGTGGTACGGGTAGCCCATGCAGATGAAGGCATTGATCTGGCTGTAGAAGCAGAACATGGTTTCCGGCACACGGCCGTTATGCACTCTAAGAATTTGGACAATCTCAGCCGTATGGCTCGTGAAATGAATTGCAGCATCTTTGTTAAAAACGGACCAAATTTGGCTGGATTAGGGTATGGTGGCGAAGGCTTTTGTTCCTTTACCATTGCCAGCCCCACCGGTGAAGGTTTAACCGGCCCCCGGAGCTTTAGTCGTCTAAGACGCTGTACTTTAGTAGATTCATTTCGTATTGTTTAGTAAGGAGACAACTGTTGCCATGGCTTTCGGCGCACGAAACTTAATTAACCTGGACATTTTTACCGACGCTTACCGGGTAACTGGACGGGCAATAGTGGGAACGGGTGGTATTCATGCTGAATTGGGCAATCCAAATTCCAAATTCATGGAAATTCAGGATGCTTATATTTCTCGTACCCACGATCCCGGCAACATTATTGCCAGTTACAAGACGGCCTCTTTTCGCAAAGAAAACATTAACTTCATTGTGTTGCAAGATAGGCGTGATGGGATTCCGATGGGGACGCAGCACGGCCGTTCTGTTTATACACGCGGCCGGCACATTCCCGTTTTTCTAACAGTGCCCTCTTTTGAAATACAGGGTGAAGCCATCCATGAAGGCAAACTGTCTGCCCGCGAAGTACTTGTGCAATCTATGGGACGTTTTCAACTCATTTTTGCCGCCAAAGCCTCCGCCTCTAACGCCCCAGACATTTCATACAGCGGTGACTTGATCCTGGTGCAAAAGGAACAGATCGGCATCTTTTGTCTTGACCTGACACCAAGTTGATGAACTCTGACATATCTTTACGACCGTACACGAGGAGATAGTTACGTGGCTAGAATTTACGTAATTGACGACGATGAGCAACTGTTGCGTATGGTAGGACTCATGCTAGAACGTGGCGGGCATACTGTTCTTCTCATCAGCAATCCCATTGACGGACTAGAACAGATTAGAGCCGACAAACCCGATCTGCTGGTGCTGGATGTGATGATGCCCAACATGAGCGGTCATGACATTGCCCGCGAAATCAGAGCCGATAAAAATTTGGAAGAACTCCCCATTTTAGTGCTGACAGCCCGTTCTCAGGAAATTGATCGCACCACCGCCATCAAAAGCGGGGCCGATGATTACATGAGCAAACCTGTCACTTCCCAGGAATTGATTGAACGGGTAGATAATTTATTAGCCAAACGAGGGGGGCAACAATCACCCGAAGAAGGCATTGTCATTACCGTTTTTGGGATGCGCGGCGGTGTTGGGCGTACTACCTTGTCGGTGAACTTGGCGGCCGCATTACGTCGCATCAGCCAACAGGAAGTATGCTTGGTAGATTTGTCGCCCAGCGGTAGCCAGGCCGTCATGCATATGCGTTTGCAAGCTCGTTCTTCCTGGGCAGATTTGCCTCAGGATCATGAGTTAGATTGGTCAGATTTGAAAAACCGCCTCATTATTCATCCGTCGGGATTGCGTGTGATGGCTGCCCCATCTAAACCACAAAACCCCATGCTGCTTTCACAAGAGATGGCAGAAAATTTATTGAATTTACTGCGCCATCATGTGGCTTTTACAGTAATAGATGCACCAAGCGTTTTTACACCCTCCTTTCAGGTAGCGCTGACGGAGGCAGATATGTCTTTACATGTGGTTTCTTCGGAAGTAGTTGCTGTACAAACGGCCGTGCAGCTAAATCGTCTCATCACCAAAACCGGCCTGGTTGTCAAACGAAAATCCTACATTCTGAACCAGATTACCCCGGAAGCTCAAATACCCCAGGCGGCCGTAGAACGCGGTCTCAACACACGCACCACTTTCCAGATTAGCTTCGACACCAATCAGGCACGAGCCATCGCCCAGGGTGTGCCCCTAACCTTAACCACCGCAAAAAGTCCCATCCCGGCTGTCGTCAATCGCATGGCTGAAGCTATCTGGCAGCGGATTATGACACAGAAAGGGTAAATATCTTTTGGGAGATTGGAGATTAGCCCTCAATCTCCTAATCTCCAATCTCTCAATATTTATTCAAAGGCGATCACACATCATTATGAATTTCCCCGCGTTAGCCCTTCTTGAATTTGACAGCATTGCTGTCGGCATTGAAGCGGCCGATGCGATGGTAAAACGCGCCCCCGTAGGCCAGATTCAAAGCGGCACAGTACAGCCCGGTTATTATTTGGTATTGGTCACTGGTGAGGTGGCCGATGTAGAAGAAGCGGTGACGGCCGGTAAAGAAACAGGACAACCCGCTTTACGCGACTGCATTTTTCTACCCCATGTGCATCAGGCGGTTGTGCTGGCCTTAAACGGCCGTCAACAAATACAAGAGACAGATGCACTGGGCGTAGTAGAAACGCAAACGGTGGCCTCAGCCATTCAAGCCGCCGATGCCGGGGTGAAGGGAGCGGAAGTAACCTTATTGCAGCTTCGTCTGGCCGATGGGTTGGGCGGCAAAGGGTTAATCATGTTTACTGGATTGGTGGCTGATGTGGAAACGGCCATAGAAATCAGCACGGCCGTCGCCCAGCTACACCTCATCCGCCAGAGCATCATCCCCCAACTTCATTCTGAAATGTGGCCTAATGTAAACCGGCACGGCCGTTTTGGGGAATCATTTAATTGGGAAGCAGCCTAAAATGCAATTAGCTAAAGTCATCGGCACAGTGGTCGCCACCGAAAAATATACTGGGTTGGAGGGAATCAAATTCCTCATCGTGCAGCCATTAACTAAAGCCCAGCAACCTAAAGGGGATCCCGTCGTAGCAGCCGACGCCACTGCTCAGGCCGGCCCGGATGAACTTGTCTTTATTGTGGGCAGCCGGGAAGCAGCCCAGGCAATGCCCACTACCTTTGTACCTGTAGACCACGCCATTGTAGGCATTGTGGATGACGTAGGTTTGGACAATTAAGATGTATATTGGACAGGTAACAGGCACAGTGGTGGCTACGATAAAGCATGAAGCGTTTCACGGTCGTAAACTCCTCATCGTAGACAAATTGGGGCTGGAGGGACGGGCGACGGGCGACTACGACATCTGTGTAGATGTCGTCCAGGCTGGCGTAGGAGATCGTGTCCTCATCATGGACGAAGGCAACGGCGCCCGCCAGATCCTCAATCGCCAGGTCGCCCCCGTTCGCGCCGTCATCGTCGGCATTGTGGATGATGTGGAAGTGGATCCCCCTTAAACAAAATTATCATCTTATTCGTTTTCGATCTCGGAAACAACTTTTTTGACAAGATTAACAAGATTTACAGGTATCTTCTCAATAATTTGGGGGAAGGGATAATTCACGGAGGAGCAGGGACACGGACAGGATGGAAAACCGGCGCTTGTTGCCGGATCATCTCGGCCAAATCCGATAACACATAGCTTTCAGAAATCCGGTCGTGAATGTAGGCGTAAAAGCTGACTCCTAACTTCTTGGCTGTTTCAGCCAACGTCATAAAGGTATCCCACGCCTGTACCCCATCTTTTGTTCGTGGGCCACAACTCACATCTCGCTTACGTACTCGCTGTCGTGCCCCCAGTTCAGCTGGATTGTTATGCAGAGGCATCTCTGGATATTTCAGAACCATTCAGGTGCCCGGCATTTCATTACCAAGTCTACTGGAGTAGCACACTCGTTTAT
>JAAEOP010000894.1 GCA_024223125.1 Chloroflexota bacterium | reverse complement strand
TATGTACTGGTCCGATAAAATGCTGGCGGCATACAAGGGTGCCTGGAAAGAGGTCGCAACCGAACTATCGGCAAAGAGTCCGCAGTTTAAAGAGGCCTATGATGATCTTCAGGCATTCCGCAAAGACTATGCCTATTGGTCGGCTCTGGGTTTTTTACCGCGCGAAAAACCGAAAATGTAGAAAGTGGTTATCGGTTGTCGATGTTGGAGTTTAAGCAATACCATGATGATACAGGGGACGCTCAACCGTTCGTCCCCTGTAAATCCACATTAATTCCGTTTCATCCGGGAGACCAAAATGAGTGTTGAAGAGAAGCAGAAACAGACTCCCAACAGGTTCTGTGATGGGTTGGACACCTTCATCCGTCGCATCGGACATGTTGTCATGTGGGCCAATGTGATATTGATATTTGTTATTATCCTGCAGGTGTTTCTCCGGTACGGCCTTGGTCGAGGTCTTGTTATCCTGGAGGAGATCCAGTGGCACCTTTACGCTGTGGGAATTATGTTCGGGGCTTCTTATGCGATGATGATGGATTCCCATATCCGGGTCGATATTATCCACGCCCGGCTTTCCGAAAAATGGAAGCTGCGCTGGGATATTTTCGGTATTCTTTTTCTGCTTCTGCCTTTTATTATCATGGTTTTCCATCAAAGCCTGGACTTCGTTTACGAATCCTGGCGGGTCAATGAGCATTCGGATGCCCCAATGGGTTTGCCCTGGCGATGGCTAATTAAATCCGTGATACCACTCAGCTTTGGAATGCTGCTTATGGCGACGATATCACGTTTAGTTAGAGCGATTTCGCAATTGAGGAGGGCATAGCCAATGGAATTTAACGATTATCTCGTTATCGCCATGTTTCTGACTTTCATTGGTCTGCTGTTTACCGGCTTTCCCATTGCTTGGGTTCTCGGCGGTGTTGCATGCTTATATACGATCGTAGGCTATTTTTCTGATGTTTATTTTGGTACAATTACCGGCCTGGATTACCTGACACTGGGCATGTCGGTAAATCGAATATACAAATTTATGGACAACTGGGTGCTGGTGGCCCTGCCCATGTTTATCTTTATGGGGCTGATGCTGGACCGATCCGGCATTGCAGAAAATTTGATGAAATCCATGCAGAGCCTGTTCGGCAAGGTGCGCGGCGGCTTAGCCGTGACCGTCACCACCATCGGGATTATTCTGGCAGCCTCCACCGGTATCATCGGCGCATCGGTTGTTCTGTTGGGCCTGCTGAGCCTACCGGCCATGCTGAAGCAAGGCTATTCCAAACACCTGGCCCTGGGTACCATTGCCGGTTCCGGAACGCTGGGTATACTGATTCCGCCCAGTATTATGCTGGTGATCATGGCCGATCAGTTGGGTCTGTCCGTGGGAGATTTGTTTATGGGCGCTGTGATACCCGGAGTCATCCTGGGCTCCCTGTATATTGCCTATATCCTTGTTTTCAGTTTAGTCCGGCCCAAAGCAGCTCCACTCGACCCGGATCGCAAGCCGTTGCAATGGCGTATGGTATGGGATGTGTTTAAGAACATTTTGCCCGCGGCGGGGCTGATCACTGCAGTGCTTGGATCGATCTTTGCCGGAATCACTACGCCAACCGAGGCCAGTGGGGTAGGTGCCTTGGGAGCGACCATACTTGCGGCATTTAATAAAAGACTTAACTGGAAGGTGATTGTTGAGGTAAGCAAGGCTTGCTTCAACACAACGGCTTACATTTTCGCTATATTTCTGGGTGCCACCTGTTTTGCACTGGTTTTACGAAGTCTCGGTGGGGACGAGTTTATCGAAAGGGTTTTAACCGGAATTCCCCTGGGTCCTTACGGAATTATGACCGTTATATTGATCGCGATATTCCTGATGGGATTTTTCCTGGATTGGATCGAGATCACCCTGATCGTTTTGCCCCTGATTGCGCCTGTCATCTCCAATCTGGGTTTTCAAATCGATGGACATGGCGTTGTGGACAACCCCGAATTGATCTGGTTTGTTGTTTTAATTGCAGTGAGCCTGCAAACCTCGTTTTTAACACCACCGGTCGGGTTCGCCCTGTTCTATTTGAAAGGGATCTGTCCGCCCGAAATCGAACTGATCGATATTTATAAAGGTGTGATACCCTTTATCATTTTGCAGCTCATCGGCCTTTTGATCGTTGCAATCTGGCCGCAGCTGGTTATCTGGCTACCGGCAATTGCATACGGATAAAGTAAACACTTAAAATTTAAACTCGAATATCGGAATTCGAGATAAAATTGTCCAGCCGTCTCTATTGTACTGCTGACATAAGTTGATTCTATCCTTACTACTGACCATTTTGGTTTCCGGCCTCCTATCTTACTGAATTTCTAATCTTGAGATCCTTCTCGACTTTCGGCTCGACTTCCGCTTTTAAACAAAGGAAGTGCATTATGAAGGTGAATCATCTAAAAACAGTATTATTTGTGTTCATCGTTTTACTACTTCTGGCTGGCGAGTTATCGATACCATCTCAAGCGAAAGCCGAGGAGTCCTATCCCCTGGGAGTAGCCCTAGGTCTGTCCGGCACCGGGGCACCTTATTGCAAAGAAGCTGTTGAAGGACTTGAACTGGCCGTTAATGATATAAATTCTCAAGGCGGTTTGCTTGGCAGATACCCTATCAAACTCTTCATACGCGATACGCAGACCAGGCCGAAAGTCTCGGAAAAGGTCGTTAAAGGCCTGATCCAAAAAAATAGGGTCAAAGCGGTTATCGGCACTTATTCAAGTGCGTGTGCCCTGGCGATTAAGCCCATATTAAGGAATCATCGGGTACTGCATATTGCACCGATCAGCAACTCGGAAAACATTACAAAAATCGATTTCAGCCCCTATACGTATTCGGTAGTGCCGAACACATATATGATGTCCAAAACAGTTGTGATGGGTATCGCGAATTTGGCGAAAGAGAAAGGCTGGGCCAAATACGTGACCATTGCCTCAAATTACGCCTGGGGCCGATCCAGCCAGGAAATCCAGGTCGATCTTTTCCGCAAGGTTGCACCTAAAATTACGCTGAAAGCGGCTTATTGGCCACGCCTCGGGCAAACCCGGTTTAACTCTTTTATCGTTGACATCATGGCCCGGAAGCCGGATTTTGTCCTGGCCTCAATTGCCGGATCAGACAACATTTACTGGATGAGGGATGGCCGAGACTATCGATTATTTAAATCCGTTGCTAATCCTGGTGGACTAGTGAGTCTTCACGAACTCATAAACCAGGCCAACAGTATCCGGCGCGGATTGTATGGCAGATGCCGGGCTCCCTTTTTTGGGCATATCGGTAATCTCCGGATGGATGAATTTGTGAAATCATATCGAGCAAAATTTGATCGTTATCCCAGTGATTGGGCCGTGTTACTCTATGACGCCGTTCATATTCTGAGACAGGGCATCGAAAAAGCAAACAACACCCATATTGAAAACGTTAAAGATGCGATGCGCGGCATGACGGTCAAAACGACACGTGGAGAACTGTATTTTCGAAAAATCGACAACCAGCTGAGTTGTTCTGCCTATTTCGGTCGTATGTCCGATGATCCGGGTTACATTTTTCCCATTTATCATGATCTGCAGGAATTCAAAGGTCCGGATATCTGGCGTTCGGAGGAAGAAATAAAGGCAGCAAGAAGGTAGAGAAGGCTGAAGGTAGAAGGAAAAGGGTTTTGTGGGTCTTTTACCTTCCACCTTCTACCTTACTTCTTTGAGTACTCCTCTCTCAATTCTTTTTTCAAAACCTTTCCCAGTGCGTTACGAGGAAAGTCATCTACGCAGGTGAGTCCGGATACGCGCTGAAATTTGGCAACTTTTCCGTTAAGCCAAACCTTGAGTTCATCCGCAGAAAGCTTAGCACCTTTATACAGGATTGCCAGTGCCAGGGGTGTTTCGCCCCATTTTTCGTGGGGGAGACCGATAACGGTGCAGTCCTGAACATCCGGATGTTTGGCCAGTACCTCTTCAATGTCGCTTGCAAAAATATTGATACCGCCTGAAATGATCATGTCCTTTTTCCGGTCCAGGATGTACAGAAAACCGTCTTCATCCAGTTTGCCCATGTCGCCGGTTTTTAAAAAGGTTTTTCCGCGTTCGTCGCGCCAGATGGCCTCAGCAGTTTTATCCGGCAGCTTGTAATATTCAGGCATCAGAAAGGAACTGAACCCGATGATTTCACCGGTTTCTCCCGGAGGTAATAGATTGTCATTATCATCGATGATTGCGACATCCCAGCCCACGGGTGGGAGGCCGATGGAACTCGTCTTCTGGCCCATGTCTTCCGGTTTGAGAGTTGTTCCGACCCCCTCGGTCAACCCCCACAGCTCTACAAGATCGCCGGGAAAACGCTTTAATACCTGCTCTTTGTCCTGCTTCAGGAATGGCGAGCCGGCTGAAAGCCATATTTTCATAGAGTCTAAGTCATACTGGTTGAAGTCAGGATGATCCAGGAGCATTTTAAACTGTGTCGGAACCATGAAGGTGTGGGTACATTTTTCCTTTTGAATCAATTCCATACAGGCTGTGGTGTCATAATCGGGCATGATGACCAGGGTGCCGCCCACGAACATGATGGGCAGGAAGGTGAGCCATGTGCCGTTGGCGTAAAGCGATGTGGTCACAATGTTAGTAGCACCCGAGTCGATTTTAAAATCGATGGCAAACATGGCGGCAAAGTGAAACCGGTTGTGGTGGGTATGCAAAATGCCCTTGGGCACACCGGTGGTACCGGACGTGTACATGATATTGAAGGGGTCTTCATAAACCATATCCACGTATACCTCCGCGTCTGAATTTTCCTGGATGAAGCCGTTATAGGCATTCCATCCTTGGGTATCCGCTCCTACGCTGAAAAAATTGTCTTTGGTAATATTGGTTAAGTCGGGCCGGTGCGGTGCGATTTCATCGATTAATTTTGATTCAACGAATAAGAATTTCGAGTCAGAGTTGTTGATCATGCGAGCCAGGGAATCGCCGGGGACCATGGCCGACAGCGGTACAATGACACCTCCGGCCTTCACTGTGCCGAAAATTATTTCGACCATTTCGATACTGTTGGTCGTCAACATGCTGACCTTGTCGCCCTTTTTCAGGCCGAGTTTTTTCAGGCCGTTGGCCAGTCGGTTAATCCGTTCGTTAAATTCGCCCCATGTCAAGCGCTGATTGCCGCATACCAGAGCTGTTTTGTCCTTTCGCCATTTGGCGTGGTTTCTCATCACATCAGTGATAATTACATCCGGGTTGTTAAATTGCTCCATGTTTTCCTCCTTGATAAGCACCAGGTTTTGAAATCAAGCGACTGTGTTTAATTTTAACTTTATATCACGCTTTAGTTGTTTATCTAAACCTGGCCCAAACAGTCTCAACCACCACCGATGCACAGATTACCAAAATTGCAAGCGTCTGCCAGGCGGTCAGTGTCTGGCTTAAAAATATTACTGCTAGGCAGGCGGCGATGACCGGTTTCAGAAAAAATAGATAACTGCCCCGGGTGATGTCCGGCACGGCTGCCAGACCGCCGATCCACAGAAATTGCGTTATAGTGGTATTCCAGAGGGCAATGGTTATCAGAGCGGTGGTCTGG
>JAAEOP010000893.1 GCA_024223125.1 Chloroflexota bacterium | reverse complement strand
GGCGTACTCCTGTTGGAACCGGTAGGTTAGTTTATTACTATCCTACTCAGGAGTCGCTCCATGTCCATCTTAAATGTGCATAATTCTCAATTTGAACGAAGCAATTTTGTTAGAACGGCTCTGAGAATTTTTCGCCAGAGTCGAGTCATCTATATAGTCCACGATTCCAGAAGCACCATAGTAAGGGAATATTCCTTGACGGTTTTCACGTGCCCTAGAACTTATTGGAACACGCCTAGCATTGTGAATTTCTGCGATTTCTCCAATACTGTAAGTTGTCCACTCGCTAGAACTCATACCCAATCCCCTCTAGATTTTTGCGAATGGTCGCTTTCAGAAACGCCGGCTTCACTATCCAACTCTGCTGGCTCCCGTTCTTGAATTACCTCGTACCCTTGCTCAATCACCCGTTGAAATTGGGAGGAAATAGCGTGCCAGTCCAGCACATCTACGCGCCAGGGCAGGTCGCTTTCGGCAAACGCTTCGCGCAACTGGCTCACTTGCAGCCAGTCCAGCTTCTCTTTGCCTACCAACACAATGTCCAAATCGGAATACGGTTTGGCTGTCCCCCGGTAACGAGAACCAAACAGCCGCGCTTCTACATTGGGGAAATAGTCGCCAATCAGCCGCTGCACCGCAGCCAGTTCCTGGGGTGTTGTTTCAATCATTGCGTGCCTGTAGTTGAGCCAGTAAATGTTGGGCGGCACGGCCGAAATCAGCCAACTTCGCCATCACTTCTTGCGCCATCTCCATCCCATATCGGTGTGATGCTTCGTTTCGGGCGGCGTGATAGGTCATCCATGCGGTCACATCGGGAATCAAGCGGTTTTCGGCCGCCATCCGAAACAGTTCACGGCGCGTCACCCCATCGGCCGCATCGGGGCTGATGTTGTTTTCCAGCCAGCGTTTGATCGCCTTCCAACACAACTCATACGTAAATTCAAAATTTTGGATAAGTCCCGCTTCCAGCCCCAGGCGAATAACTTCATCCTGCTGGGACATAAATTCTTCATCAGCAACACGCGCATACAAACGCAAAAATGAGGTAAGCGCTTTTTCCAATGGCGTTAAATCTTGTCTGGGGATTTCAAAATTCATAACCTATCCCCCTACCCTTACTGAAAAGTATTCATAGAGTTTCGGCATTGATCTTCCTGATTTGATGAAATTGAGCAACCATATCCATTTCTGTTATTTTGCTCCCTTTTTTGCTTTGTTGTCAACTCCAAAACGGCCGTGCCTACCCCATTTACCCTGCCCCACAAAACAAACCAAGCTGTGGATAATGTTAGACGAGACGTACTGCTTGTTCAAAGGTGTTTGTCGCCCATTGATTGATACTTTTCCCACTTACTTCTGCGGCCGTAGCGACGGCCGCATGAATGTCTGGCGGAATACGTAACATGAGATTGCCAGAGTATGGTTTTTGAGGGGCGCGGTTCAGCTTTTCACAGGTTTCAAGATAATCGTCAACCGCTTCCTCAAAGGCTTCTCGTAGAGCTACTACTGATTCACCGTGAAAACCAACCACATCTTGAATAGCTGCAATATGACCAATAAAACAGCCATCGTCGTCACTATATTCAATCCGAGCTGCATATCCTTTATATATCATTGTATTCATGGTTTTATTCCTGCTTGTTCCAGAAAATTTCCCGCATCACGCACCTGATAAGGTTTGGCTTCCTTTCGTGGGTGGGGACGATGAAAGGTGGCTACAACATCATTCAACTCAAAACGAACGCGCGAACCTCTGCCTTCAATCACCGTAGCGCCAAGCGCAATAAAAAGCGCTTCGATTCTTTTCCACGCCAATGTTTTGGGGACTGGTTTGCTAAAAATAGAATCAACTGTTTTTTGATGGCGTTTATTCATTGCTGGCATGATAGCAAGATGCGCTATCGTGTGCAAGGTTTTTTGTTGTCTCGGTGACCGGAACTTTTGTTGATAGACTGTAATTTGTCATGGTAACAGTTAGGCGGGATTGGCGAAAGTGAGCCTTTCTACCTTGAATTCTTGCTGCGTGCGTCTTGCTAACCACAAATCGAATTGCGCTTGTTGGTTTAGCCAACTTTCGGCCGTGGTATCGAAAGCTAAGGACAGGCGAATTGCCATCTCTGGGCTGATTCCTGATCGGCCGTTCAAAATAGCCGAAAGTGTTTTACGACTGACGCCTAGCGCTTGCGCCGCTCTGGTTACACTGATGCCAAGCGGTTCTAAGCATAATTCTCTTATAATTTCACCCGGATGAGGAGGAGTGTGCATTTGCATCATAAAAGTACCCTCAGTGGTAATCTTCATAATTGACGTCTATCACGTCTGGGCCATCAAATTTGAATGTAACCCGCCAATTGCCGCTAATACGAACCGACCATGTTCCTTGTCGATCCCCTTTTAGTTCATGTAAATATAGACCGGGCAGATTCATGTCGCGAGGGGTGGTCGAAGCATGGAGTCGGCCCAAAACAAGTTGCAATTTTCGCGTATGTGCTGCTTGTACGCCAGCTTTTGAGCTGGTTAAAAAGAATTTTTTCAGCCCTTTATGCTTGAAGTTCTTAATCACAGAATATAGTGTAACCCGTCCCGTTACATACCACAAGTATTATTTGCTCCGTGAGACCACGCTGGGTATTGATTGCCAGAGGCTGCTTTGCATACGTTGAAGCGGGAGTTACGGCCGTTACCCATGCTATTGGCCTAAAAAAATGTGGGTGGGGAAGACGGGATGATGCTTTATATTCGGCCGTTTTTATTTCTATCACCGCATTTTCAGCCAGCATCATTGTATCCATACTCAATTCAGGCATATACGGCCGTCACCATTTGAATAGTCCAGTCTAGTTTTTCAGTATTCTCTTGGATGGCAAAAAATCGTTGTTCTTCACACGGGGCACGGCCGCAAAAATTGCACTGTGCTGTCATTCTGTGCGTACATTTCCTCTGGCATAGGGGTTGTGGTACGGTGTGAACACCGGCCGTAGCAGTCAGCCGATAGCTGTACCAAAGTGGGTAGTGGGTCAGCCGTTGCGAAATCTTCTTGTTCGCACTAATCTCGTTCGATTTGTAGGTCTTATTGTTACCTCCCTACAACCTTCCTTGAAGGCAATGCTTCTTGCTGTTTCACGGCGCACGGTCAGTGTGGAAGCGTTGTTGAGCAGTTATTGTTTGCCAATGCGGATTGGTGACGAGACAATTAAACCCTTCTGAATCCACTTCTCAAGACAATAATCAATAAATTCTGGGATAGGTGCTGAACCGCATATGGGTGCAAGTTCTTGCCCTACCTTTGACAGTAATACTCTTCCAGTTACCAGCCTGTTATCACTTTTATTTTCAAATTCAATATCGACGAGTGCCCCGTAATAAGAGGTCTGAATCTTTCTTGGTAGATCTATCAATTCATAGGAGGCTGAAACACTGAAACTTAATAACCCAATTGCATCAAAGTGGTTTATGGAATCGAAATTGACTGCATGTCTTTTATAGATTTCATCTTTCAAATCATAGATTAGTGGGGCTAATTCTTTATTATCAAATAACCAGCTGAATTTGCACAAGTTTTGGAACAAATTGGCATCAGACTTATCCAATGAACCCAAGAAGTTTACTGTCCGTTTTGAATATGTTCCCGGTGAATTTGCCTCCCCTGCTAACACCTTTGACCAAAGAATCTGCATTTCTTCGTCAGAAATCAGTCTGCACTTGTCGAAGAAATTCGTGATCCAGTCATCTTCGATATTTTGAGGTTGGGCGTTTGCTTCAACCTGTGGTAAAGCCCTTGCCGTTATCACTTCAATATTGTTTTGCTTTTTAGCCTCTTCGATAATGAAACGCTGCAAGGCACGACGCTGCAACTCTGTAATTTCCATTTGTGTTACTGCTTTAATTCTCTCCGCATCTGCTTCTGCTTCAGCAACGCGCCGTATTTGCCAAGGTTGGAAAACTCCACCAATTGCACCTGAAATCTTCTCAACCAACACTGTAGCGGGTTTGGCTAATTCACCAATATTTACAAGTGATGTGTTATCTGTCATGCGTTATCCTCGTAGCATATAGTCTATGCCATCTAACAAAATAACATTAGCGTCGAAGCCGCTAACATTTGAAGATTGTTGCGATACTATCGAGTGCAACATTTAACATTAAGAACTTTAGCCGCTGCATTATGGTTATACTATCGAACACCTCGGTTGGATAAAGTCAATCTGGCACGAAATGGTCGTTTGGGATCTAAACGTCAGCAAACAAAAGATTGGAGATGATCGATCAGAGACACAATCTCCCAATCTCCAATCTCTTGATTGTTAGAACAGCCCCACCACTTTATTCGTTTCCAAATCAATATCCACTTCATAGTAAGCCGGCCGGGTAGGCAAACCAGGCATCGTACTCATCGTGCCCAGCAGCGGGTAGAGGAAACCGGCCCCCACGCTGGCCCGAATATCACGCACGGGGACGGTGAAACCAGACGGCCGTCCCTTCAAATTCGGGTCGTGGCTCATGCTCAGGTGAGTTTTAGCCATGCAAATGGGCAGATTGTCAAACCCATTGCGGGTGTACAGTTCAATCTTCTTTTCCGCTTCCGGCGAATATTCCACTGCGGCCGCACCGTACATCTCCGTGGCAATCGTTTCAATCTTAGCCTTGATGCTGTCTTCCACCGGGTAGAGGAATTTGAAATCGGCCGGTTTTTCGCAGGCAGCCATAATTGCTTTACCCAGGTCTACCGAACCGGCGCCCCCTTCGGCCCAATGGTTGCTCATGACGGCATCTTCGGCCCCGGTCGCCAGGGAAATTTTGCGTACCAGTTCCACTTCCGCGTCAGTGTCATCCTTAAAGCGGTTGACGGCGACGACGACGGGGACGCCAAAGCGGCGGGCATTCTCAATATGTTTTTCCAGATTGGTGCAGCCGGCTTCCAATAATTCCAGATTTTCTGCGGTGTATTCGGCCGCCAGGGGGACGCCGGCAATCACTCTAGGGCCTCCGCCGTGCATCTTGAGGGCGCGAATGGTAGCCACCAACACCACGCAGTTGGGAATGAGTCCGCTGTAGCGGCATTTAATGTTGAAGAACTTCTCCATGCCAATGTCGGCTCCAAAACCAGCTTCGGTCAGCACATACCCGTCTGGCCCCACCAGTTTAAGAGCCAGTTGGTCGGCGACGATGGAGGAGTTGCCATGGGCGATATTGGCGAAGGGGCCGGCGTGGACAAAAGCAGGCGTCCCTTCCAATGTTTGCATCAGGTTAGGCATGATGGCATCTTTCATGAGGACCGTTAACGCGCCGCCAATTCCCAGGTCATCAGCCGTAATCGGTTCTCCGGCTCTATTTGTGCCAATCACCATAGCGCCTAAGCGTTCGCGCATGTCAGCCAGACTGGTGGTCAGCGCCAAAATAGCCATGATTTCACTGGCGACGGTGATATCATAGCCTGTTTCCCGCTCGAACTTTTCCTTTGGCCCGCGGCCGATGGTAATGCCGCGCAGATAACGGTCATTGGTGTCCGTTACCCGCCGCCAGGTAATGCTATCGGGATCAATATCTAATCGTACGAAACGGGAAATTTCTTCCTCCGTCAAATCATTGGGATCGGTTTTGTTGATGCCCAATTTTTGCAGCCGTTTGAACATGACGGGGGCAAAACGACGATTCCCCTCTTTATCCTGGGGGCAAAGTCGCATCCACAATTTGTCGTCGGTCTGGTAGGATTCGTGGTGCATACGGGTGTCAATAGCCGCTGCCAGCAGATTGTTTGCGGCCGTAATCGCATGAATATCGCCGGTCAAATGTAAGTTGAAATCTTCCATGGGGATAATCTGGCTGTAACCGCCGCCGGCTGCGCCCCCTTTAATGCCAAAGGTTGGCCCCTGGCTTGGTTGGCGAATGCAAGTGAACACTTTTTGGCCCAGGTGCGCGCCCAATGCCTGGCTGACGCCCACCGTAGTGGTGGTTTTGCCTTCGCCGAGGGGAGTGGGGGTGACGGCCGTGACCAAAACATAACGTCCATCAGGTTTGTCTTGCAGCCGATCACGCACAGAAAGGCGGACTTTCGCTTTGTCAATTCCATAAGGAATTAGCTCTTCGGAAAGCAAGCCGACTTCTTCAGCAATCTGATGAATGGGTAAAGGGGTTTGTGCTTGAGCGATGTCAATATCGCTGGGTACAGGGGACAGTAAGTTTTGTAATTTGTGAGGCATGTGGGAATTCTCCTTGAAAATTGTCAATGGTAAATAATCAATTGACAATTGATAATTAGCCATTGTCAATTATCAATTGTGGATTGTTAAGGGCGCGACGTGCCAGCGTGGATTTGGCGGTGGCAACATCGTCAGCAATGGTCTGGCTAACTCTATAATAGCAAATTCCGGCTGGTATGACGACTACCTGGAAGAGGGCTAAAGTGATGGCGTAGTTGTCTGGCGCAGGGGTATTTAGGTGGACAATTAACCAACCGGCCGCAGCCACGCTCAGGGCGCTGCCCAACGCGCGAAAGAGGCGGCTGGCGCCAACAATTGTGCCCCGATGTTCCGGCAGATTGGCGTCGGTGATCATGGCCGCCCAGTTGGGGGGATCTGCCGCTTGTAGACTTTGGGCCGCCAGAGCCAGGAAGAAGGCTAACAGTACCCAGTGATTGGTAAACAGGCTAATGAAAACAGCCCAACCAATTCGCAATAGATTGCCATCGGCGGGAATAGCGACGCCGTGCAAGGGAGTAAAATAGAGGAGGGTAAAAAAGGGAATGGAGGCAAATAAGCCAATCATAGCTACGTAGGCACGGCCGCGAGGATTCCGCTTGACCCACCAGTCGCCAATGTGGCCGGTGAAGATGGAAAAAAGAGCGCCAATACTGAAAAGGGCAATGAACAGATTGCCGACGATGGTCGCCGTTTGCAGATCGTACCCTTCAGCCTGGACGCGGGCGATGGCCCAACGGGGAACCCAGAGGATGGAACCGTAAGCCAGAGAGAAAAAGAAGCTTTGCAGCAGCAGCCAACGGGTACTGGGTTGGCGGAAGATTTGTTTAAGATCGTGGTGATTGATGCGGTAGGTGTAGCTTTGTCCGGTCGCAAAAACGGGGGCCAATTCGGGTTCAGATTGACCGCGTTGGGGTTCCTGGGTAAAGAGGTAGAGGATGGCAAACAGCAGCCCGGCGGCGGCAATAGCAAAGAAGGGGTAACGCCAATTGTAGGCGCCCAATGTGCCCGCCAGCAATGCCCCGGCCAGGCCACCTGTTCCCTGGGAGATACCCCATAAGCTCAAGGCCAGACCACGCCGCGCCACAGGCACGATATCGCTGATAACGCTAAAACCGATGGAAGCGATGCCACCGACGCCAACGGCCGTCACCATCTGCAAAAAAAGAAATTGGGCATAATTTTGGGCCAGGCCAGTCAGCAGCATGGCTGTCACCCAGATGAGCGTTCCGTAAAAGAGTAGTGGTTTGCGCCGTTTTTGGTCGCCGCGATACCCACAAAAAGCTGCGGAAATGGCGACGATGATGAAGTATACGGCCGTGACCAACCCTAATGCGGCTTCATTGGCGTTGAGTTCGCGGGAGATGATGGCGTAAAGGGGTGGAAGGACGCCGGCGGCCGCATTGTCTAAAGAGGCCAGCACAATAAAAACGGTAAAGGTGAATAATTGGCGTTTGGAAAAATCGAAACGTGAGCGGAGCCGGGACGTGAGGGTCATGTGTAGAGGTTCCACCTTTCTAAAAGATGGAACCTCTCTATTAGAAGCGTTTCATAACGACGAATGCGGCAATACCAGCTAATAGCAAGACGGCCGCTCCGGCCAACAAGAGATCAGAACCGGAAACGATTGGCGCGGTGGAGGCGGGCGCGGTGGAATTGCTGGCAGTGGGGTCGGCTGCAATTGGTTCTGGCGCTGTGGCGTCGGCGGGGCTGCTGTCGGCCAGGGAGATGGCGGTGGGGGTGGGAGTTACGGCCGTGACTGATTTAACGTTTGTCTCCAATTCCTCAGCCACAGGTGTAGGATAACCTTCTCCATTTTCGCCAGTAACGCCAGTTTTAGCTACGTTTTCTCCTGAGGTCGCGCCCTCAACATAGGCTCCGCTATCCGTGGGTACATCTTCGGGGGAGGCGGGGGCCGTGGGGAGATTGTCATTATTGATGGGTTGGTTGTTGTTGGCCGCGGTCGTTGCGGTTGGCGCTGCTTCTGCTTCCGGCGTGGGGCAGTTGGCTGGCGGTGTGGGCTGCCAGGGTGCGGCCGGGGTCACAGTTGCCCCGCCGATAAGAGGCAACTCTATAATAGGAACAAGACTCGTGTCCCCTTGTATAAGACCGACGGTATCGGCCACCCAACCAGATTCCCCATTCGGCATTTGGATGACCCACCAGGGAGCCTCGGCCGCCCGACCAATGATGGGGCGTACTTCTAAATGCAATAGCTGGCCGCTTATTTCATAATCTGTGCCCGGCCCGGTACGGACATTGGCAAAGCTGCCGTTTGTCACCTGGATGGTGGGTTGGCTGCTGCATGGTACGGCCGTGGGCAGAATGCCGCCTACCGGTGTTGCCGGTACAGCAGTAGGAATGGCTGTGGGGACAGATGTGGGGACAGACGTGTTGGTTGGCTGCGGATTTGCAGGTGGATTGGTTGGCTGTGGGTTTGATGGCGGATTGGTTGGCTGCGGGTTTGATGGCGGATTGGTTGGCTGCGGATTTGATGGCGGGTTGGTAGGGGCAGCAGTGGGTTCTGCCGGTGCGGGTGTGGAGGTGCGGGTGGGGAGGGTCAGGTTAACGGCCGTATCCGCTCGTTGTGATTGACCGGCCTGAAGTTGTGGTATTTGGGTAAAGCTGATGGCGATAATCAGCATGGCGATAACAAAATATTTACGAGACATAATAGCTCCTAAGGAATGGGAATTTATTTAATCCCCAAACTTTAATCTGTCATACCCGCAAAGGCGGGTATCCACTCCTCAGAAAAGATGGATTCCTGCCTTCGCAGGAATAACAACTTTCGGGTTTTATTTAATCCTCATTCCTAAAAACGTACTCCCTGTATATTAACAACTTTGTACCAGGCGAAGCGTTTGCACGCCGGTATGGTTTTCATAAACCAATTATCCAGACGGTTTAAGTGGGTATGAACCCATTTAAAAACGCCTTCATGTTTTGGGAAGATTCTAAAAATATAACTGATAGGCGTGAATAAATAAAATTCACTTTCTTGCGCCGTGGGAAATTGGCGGGCGAAATAGGACATTTCCTGGTTGGTTAACGGATGTTCGTCTTGTGTGCGTAGTTTGGGGGTCAGACGGCGGCCTAACCAGATCATTGGGTGGTGGGCCATGGGCTCAGCGAAGGAGGCACGGCCGTTGGTCTGAAGCAGCTTTTGTATCTGTTGGGCAGAATAAGCCAGATCGAGATGGTGCAAGATCGCTTTGCCATAAATGATGCGAAAACTATGAGGGGCAAAAGGGAGTTGTTCTGCATTGGCCTGCACAAAATGTACCTGGGCTTCTTGGTATTGTTCCTGAACCAGCGCGCGAACTCGTTGTAACTGGGTAAAAGATAAATCAACGGAAATAACCATTAACCCTTGTTTGGCTAAAGCCAAAGTTTCTTTGCCTTCTCCACAGCCCATATCCAATACTAATTCATCCGACCGAAACTGCAAAAAACCCAGACCTACATTGACTACAGGATCAAAGGCGGGGGAATCGTAAAGAAGGGCATCCAGCCGATAACGGCGGTGTGATTCTTGTTCATGCCATTCTAACTCTCGTTGAATGACTTGTTGGCGCAACTCATAAGTCTGCTCAATCATCTAAAAAGCGACCTCTTCGATATTTTCATACTGTCTTAAGTATAGCGAATGTAGCTGTCTGTTTCAATTGGATTATATCCATTAACCATGATACCATACCAACCCGGTACAAAAAACACCCATCAATTATAAAAGGTATGGTTTGATGATCTCTTTGACCGGTAGTAAACGACAGCAAAATAAGCGACTATTACCACCCATACCTGTTTCATTTCCACAATGATGCAAAAGCCTGATCCTAAAGGATCGGGCTTTTTTTTTGCTCTGGAGAATTAAACATGACAGATACATTTATTTTACCTGGCCTGGTGGATGTGCATACGCATTTGCGTGTGCCTGGCGGCGAGCATAAAGAGGATTTTCGGACGGGAACGGCGGCCGCATTAGCCGGCGGTATTACCATCATTTTGGGGATGCCCAATACATCACCGCCGTTGAGTACGGCCGCCATCATCAGTCACACTCATACTCAAGCAAAACAAAATATTCGTTGTGATGTAGGCTTGTTTGCCGGCGCCAGCCCGGAACAGATGGCACAATTACCCGAATTAGCCTCATATGCGGTAGCCTTAAAAATATACTTGAATGATACCTTTGGTCCTTTGCGGATAGAAGATGTACCCACTTTGCGAACATGCTTCCAAAAATGGCCCCGCGAAAAGCTGATTGCCATGCACGCAGAAAAGCAAAGTGTGGCTGCGGGTATTGGGCTGGCGGCCACATACGATCGGCCGGTTCACTTTTGCCACATCAGCCGCCGGGAGGAAATTGAGCTGATTGCCGACGCCAAAGCGCATGGACTGCCGGTGACGTGTGAGGTGACACCCCATCATTTGTTTATGGATGAATCCGATTTTGAACGGTTGGGGACGTTAGCAGATATGCGGCCGGTGTTGGGGTCGCCAGATGATGTGGCTGCTTTGTGGGAGCATTTGCCGGACACGATTGATTGCATTGCCACCGACCACGCCCCCCATACGCTGGCGGAGAAGCGGTCGGAGACGCCCCCTCCAGGTGTGGCCGGATTGGAAACGTCGTTGTTGTTGATGTTAACGGCCGTGACCCAAAACCGTCTTACCCTTAACCGTCTCATCGAGCTGATGCACAGTAACCCGCGCCGCATTTATAACCTGCCCGAACAACCGGATTCCCAAGTAGAAGTGGAAATGCGGCCGCACACAATCAAAAATGAGAATTTGCATAGTAAGTGTGGTTGGACGCCGTTTGACGGCCGTCAGGTAGCTGGTCGTGTTCGTCGTGTGACGCTGCGCGGCCGTGTTGTGTTTGAAGATGGCAAGGTGCTGGCTGAACCAGGCTTTGGGCAAGTGATTCCATGAAAATGTGAATAGTGGTTGGTGGCTTGTACTAATCACCAACCACTACCTACAAGGAGAGAAAAAATGACACTCAAGTTGAAGCCTTTATTTAATTATGATGAAATGGAAAGCAGTTCTGATATGGGCAATGGGTTTACTGGGGATGACATTTTGTCGGTGGCCCAATTTGACAAGGAAAAGATAGACTATATTTTTGGCCGTTCCCGTGAAATGCGCGAACTGGCACAACGAGCGGGGGGCGCCGATTTGCTGCGCGGGCACGTGCTGGCTTGCCTCTTTTATGAACCCAGTACCCGTACCAGTTCCTCGTTTATTGCGGCCATGGAACGGTTGGGCGGCAGCGTCATTCCCATTACGCAAGGGGTGCAGTTTAGCTCGGTCAGCAAAGGGGAGACATTGGCCGATACGATACGCACGTTAGAGCAATATTCTGATGTGATTGTGCTGCGTCACCCGGAAATTGGGGCTGCCAAACTGGCGGCCGATTATGCCGATATTCCTGTCATCAATGCTGGAGATGGGCCGGGCGAACACCCCACCCAGGCATTGTTGGATTTGTTCACCATTCGAGAAGAATTGGGCACAATTGATGGCTTGAAGATTGCGATGATTGGGGATTTAAGATACGGCCGTACTGTCCATTCCCTTACCAAACTTCTCCTCCAATACAATGTCAGCCTGCGCTACGTTTCCCCAGAAATCTTGCGCCTGCCACTAAACATAATGAACAATATCATTGACGCTGGTCTTAATGTACGTGAGACACATGATGTGGCTGATGTGATTGAAAATGCAGATATCTTATACGTCACTCGTGTACAAAAAGAACGCTTTTCTGATATGGCTCAATATGAAGAAGTGAAGAATTATTACGAAATTACGCCAGAGTTAATGGAACAGGCAAAGAAGAAAATGGTCGTCATGCACCCTCTGCCGCGTGTGGGTGAAATTCATTATGCTGTAGACGATGATCCCCGTGCTGCCTATTTCCGGCAGGTTAGAAACGGGATGTATATTCGGATGGCGTTGTTGGCGGCCGTGTTGGGTAAAGCTTAAGGGGAGATTGGGAGATTAGTCCAATCTCTCAATCCCTAGAATGTCAGTTCACTCCACCGTCACAGATTTAGCCAAATTACGCGGTTGGTCTACATCGCAGCCACGCCAGACAGCGATGTGATAGCTGAGTAATTGCAAAGGAATGGTGTTGACGATAGGGGCCAGCAGCATGGGTGTGGGGGGGACGTAAATCACCACATCTGCTTTTGTACGAATGGCTTCGTCTCCTTCTGTAGCCAGAGCGATAACGGTTCCACCGCGGGCTTTGGCTTGCTGTATCTGGCTGACCATCTTTTCGTAAAGCGGGTCTTTAGTGACGACGGCCACAACGGGCATAGCATCATCAATCAGGGCGATGGGGCCGTGTTTCATTTCCCCGGCCGGGTAGCCTTCGGCATGAATGTAGCTGATTTCTTTGAGCTTGAGCGCCCCTTCCAAGGCCACAGGGTAGTTGATACCCCGTCCCAAAAATAGGAAATCTTCCGCTTTGACAAATTGGTGGGCTAATTCTTCATACTCGGCATCATGGTCCAGAACACGGCCGGCCAGGTCAGGCAGATGGGCTGCATCTTGCACCAATTGGTACAGCCGTTCTGGGGAAAGCGTACCCCGCATCTCTCCCAATACGCAGGCCAGCAGGTACAAATCTACCAGCGAAGCAATAAACGCTTTGGTGCTGGCTACGCCGATTTCTGGTCCGGCCTGCATAGCTATGTAGCCATCGGAAACACGCATGGATTGGCTGCCAAAGGCGTTGACAATGCTCCATAAAATGGCCCCTTGCTCTTTGGCTTGTTCGCTGGCGGCCAGAGTATCGGCCGTTTCGCCGGATTGAGTAATGGAGAGAACGGCCGTGTTCCCATCAATAATCGGATCATAATACCGAAATTCGGAGGCGTACTCCACTTCTACCGGAATACGGGTCAGGGATTCGATCATGTACTTGCCTACCAGTCCGGCATAATAGCTGGTTCCACAGGCCACAATGTAAATTTTCTGCAAGCGATTGACTAGTTCTGGCGTCAGGTTCATTTCTGGCAGATGAACAGTTCCATGTTCAAAATCTACCCGGCCGCGCAAGGTATTGATGATGGCCTG
>JAAEOP010000892.1 GCA_024223125.1 Chloroflexota bacterium | reverse complement strand
TGTGTTCAGACGCTCGGTTCGCAACAGTTTCTACATCACCGGCGGGGCTGTGTTGGTGGAAATGCTTCTGGGGATGGGACTGGCCTATCTAACGATGGGATCTGGCTGGCTTATGCGTTCCGTCCGAACAATTCTGATTTTACCTATGGTCATTGCACCGGTAGCCGCCGGAACGCTATGGCGGATGCTGTTAAATTCGCGCGCAGGTCTGATTAACCATCTCCTTCATTATCTCAATATTCAAGGACCGGAATGGCTTGCTTCGCCAAACGGGGCGTTAATGTCTGTGATTTTACTCGAAATTTGGCAGGCAACCCCATTTGTTCTTCTTGTGGTAGCCGCCGGTATCACAGGTATCCCGGATGAACTGTTGGAAGCCGCGTCTATTGATGGAGCTTCCCGTTGGCAGATGTTTTGGAAAGTCGAACTCCCTCTTCTCGCTCCTTTACTTCTCTTAACGCTTATGCTCCGGGTGTTAGACTCGCTGCTTTCACTGGATGCAGTGTATTCGCTTACCTTCGGCGGGCCAGGCTATAGTACGTATACACTCACATTCTTTATCTATACTCTGGGTTTGCGTAATTTCAATCTGGGACACGCCGCTGCGGCATCATGGCTCTTTATGGCGTTTGCTGCGACGGTGATCGGTCTGGTGTTCTGGCTTCAGCGGCGTTGGGAAACACGCTGATTTTCTTGAACGGAGTTTTGTATGATATATCGTCGTGCTTCTTACCTCAAATATATTTTACATGGCGCACGAGTGTTTATTATTATTATCGCCTGTCTGGCTGTACTCATTCCTCTGGCATACTTGATTATTAACAGTATCAAACTCCCACGGGAGTTTTTGACCGTACCACCTACCATTTTGCCGAGTGAAGTTACGTTTGAACATTATCAGCAGGCGTTTGGAAACCCGAAAACCTTCCGATTTTTCAGTAACAGTTTGATTGTTTCAAGTGTTACGACCGTTATCACTATTGTCTTTGGAACTCTGGCGGCTTATGGATTAGCCCGCATGGGATTATCTGTCAGGTGCTTGAGTTTGGTGGTCTTTGTTTTTTTATTTATCCGTTTTTATCCTCGGGTAACCACCGTGATCCCTTACTTTTTAATTATGCGTCAGTTTAAGCTGCTAGATACTGTATGGGCGATTATCATCGGACATCTGGGCATTACAATTCCTTTTGTTACCTGGTTGATGCTCATTGTATTTAATGAACTG
>JAAEOP010000891.1 GCA_024223125.1 Chloroflexota bacterium | reverse complement strand
CTAGTGGTCGATTGGTAAGTTCGACCAGACCCGGTATAATTTGGCGGCACCGATTATACTGCTCATAGAGGTAACAACCAGCATGGATTCTAAAGAAATTATTCTCAATCACATTAATGATCAGGATGAAAAACTATCCTATATCGCCCAGGAAATTTGGGACCATCCCCAGCTTGCCTTACAGGAGGAGTTTGCCTCACGCCTGCTGGCAAAAGAGCTGGCGGAAGACGGCTTCTCGCTTGAGTGGGGGGTGGGCCAAATGCCCACCGCCTTTGTCGCGACCTGGGGGGAGGGCAAGCCCATTATCGGCTTTTTGGGTGAATATGATGCCTTGCCCGGTCTTTCTCAAAAAGTGTCATCCACTAAAGATCCCATCGAGGCCGGTGGGCCGGGGCATGGCTGCGGCCACAATTTATATGGCACGGCCTGTCTGGGCTCCGTGATGGCCCTCAAAGCGGCCATGGCGCAGGAAAATATCAAGGGGACGATCCGATTTTATGGCTGTCCGGCGGAAGAGACGCTGGTAGGCAAAACGTTTATGGCCCGGGCCGGCGCTTTTGATGATCTCGACGCCGCCCTAAGCTGGCACCCCGGCAGCACCAATCTCGTCTGGAACGGCTCTTCACTGGCCTTAAACTCCTTTAAGGTCAACTTTCACGGAGTGGCCTCCCACGCCGGTATGGAGCCCGAATTGGGCCGCAGCGCCCTGGACGGCGTCATGCTGATGGATGTGGGCGTAAACTATTTGCGGGAGCACATCATCCAAGAAGCCAGAATTCATAGTGTGGTCACCAGCGGGGGGCAGGCCCCGAATGTGGTCCCGGCCTATGCCCAGGTCTGGTACTTTGTGCGCGCCCCTCACCGGGACCAGGTCGATGAGATTTATGCTCGCCTGTTGGATATGGCCAAAGGGGCCGCACTCATGAGCGGCACGACGCATGATATTGAATTCATCACGGGCTGCTATGATGTATTGCCCAACAATACGCTCTCGGATTTACTGCTGGAAAAAATGCAGGCGGTGAATGACATCAAATTCACGGAGCAGGAGCGCGCTTTTGCCAAAGAACTGCAAGCCACGTTTCCGGAGGGTTCGGTTGAGCGGGATTTTGAGTGGATGAAGAAATCGGCCAAAGGCGGCATTGCGGCAGATGATCTCAATAATCCGCTTTGGGAACAGGTTTTGCCTCATTCTGACACGCCGTCCTTAATGGGCGGTTCGACTGAAGTGGGGGATGTCAGTTGGATTACGCCCACCGGCCAGCTTACAACCTGCTGCTGGCCTCTGGGTACACCGGGTCATAGTTGGCAAATTGTGGTTTCCTCCGGCTCCAGCATTGGCAATAAGGGCATGTTATTCGCTGCCAAAGGGATGGCCCTGGCCGGTCTGGATTTGCTCACCAAGCCCGACCTGCTGGCTCAAGCCCAAGCTGAATTCGTCCGG
>JAAEOP010000890.1 GCA_024223125.1 Chloroflexota bacterium | reverse complement strand
GTGTTCGGTCAGATTCTTGTTAAAATGCGATTCTACAAAAAACAGCCGTAAATTTCTCGGATTAAAAGCGGAAATTTCACAGAATCGCTCTGAAAATTCTAATCTAACATTGTCAAACTACGCAGGTCATTCCTGCAAAGGCAGGAATCTACACACCTGGATACCTGCCTTTGTGGGTATGACAGTCGAGAAACGCCCGTATAGTTACATTTAGGCCAATTCCAGAAAATAATGATCCCGAATTGATGCCATTTCGGGAATTGGCTAGAGGCTTTTTCAAAACGGGTAGGATCATTTAATTTTTGAAAAAGCCTTATTTCAATTCACGGCGAGAATAACCCAAAATGGCGCGGGCAACAATAAGTAGATTGATCTGCCGGGTTCCTTCATAAATATCATTGATTTTGGCGTCACGCATCAGCTTTTCGATGAGGGTGTGGCGTGTGTACCCCAACGGGCCTAGTAAGGCCACGGCCGTTTGCGTAATTTGTACCACGGCCGTCCCCGCCGCCGCCTTCGCCATACTAGATGCTTCTCGGCTGCTGCGGCCGTGCATAATCGCTTCTGTCGCCTTCAACGTCAACAGCCAGGCATGTTTGTATTGGGCTTCCATACACAGCAGGTCTCGTTCAACGGCCGTTAACTCATGGCGTGGTTTAGCATAATCCAACACAATACCCGCTTCCGCCAACAGTTCTTTGGTTATTTCAATAGCGGCGCGAGCAATGCCCATCGCGCTGGCAGCCACCGCCGGACGGCTAGCGTCAAACGTCTTCATCGCCCCAATAAACCCTTTCGTCGTATTCTCCACTTCAAAACTACCCAACACATTATCGTAAGGCAAGCGAGCATTAGCGAACGATATGACCACCGTGTCACTGGCACGAATGCCCAGTTTATCCATCCCCGAACTCACCGTAACGCCGGGCGTATACGCTTCCACCACAAACGATTTAATTCCCTGCCGCCCCGCATCTGGGTCTACAGTCGCCCACACAATGCAGATACCCTTCGATTCTTGCAAAGACAAAGCGCCGCTGGTGATAAAGATTTTCTGCCCGTTCAGAATCCATTCGTTTGTTTCTGGGTCCAACACGGCCGTCGTCCGCATAGCGCTGTTATCTGACCCGGCATCTGGTTCGGTAATAGCCATCGCCCCCCATACTGGTTCTTCACTTTCAGCAAATCGTTTGAGGAATTGGGCTTTTTGGGCCGGTGTACCGACAGCTTCTACGGCCGTGCCGCCCAATCGTCCCCCCGGACGGGCCAAAAATTGACCCGTATCCCCCCAACTCAACAACTCCGCTAACAAAATGTAAGTCAAAATGTCACTATCCGGCTCCCCTTCATTCGCTTCATGTGCGGCCATAGCTTGCAAGTGTTGGAGGCGTTCTCGTTCCAGGGGCCAAATGGCTTGTATGAAGGGGGTCGGCCGTTCATGTTCATGTTCATCATAATGTCTAGCTTGCGGCCGCATGACGGCGCTGGCAAGGTGGGCATACGGTTCTAATTGGGTCAGTACGTAGGAAGGGATTTCAAAACTAATCATGGGTCGGTTCCTGTGGGTAGAATTTTAGAATTTTAGCGGATAAATCCGCCGCCACATCTACAAAGTCGGCCTTCACCGACTGGATTTTAGCCAACCAAGTTCCAGTCCACGAAGGTGGGCTTCGCAAATGTTGTAGGATAAATCCGCCGCCACATCTACAAAGTCGGCCTTCACCGACTGAGTTTTAGCCAACCAAGTTCCAGTCCACGAAGAT
>JAAEOP010000889.1 GCA_024223125.1 Chloroflexota bacterium | reverse complement strand
GTGATTAGCGGCTTGTCGGGATCAGACCCGGGTGGGAATCGGTCGGGGTACATCATCTCCTGTCCAATAGCCTCGCAGGTAAAGGCATAAATAGCCCAAGTGGTGTACTGCTTGTTGACACCCATCAGGCAGCTGGCCAGCAAATTGAGGCGAGCATAGCGTTCGGGGTCTGTTTTGTAATACTCGGCGGACTCAACACCGTAGAGATCGTGTAAAATACCGAGCGGCAACATATGTACCGATGCCGAAACATGGACGGCATCTGTCGGTGCAGGTACGGCATACTCGGCATCATATTCACCCGCCATTGCGGCGTCGAAAATGCTACGCAATTCCTGTTTCGCTTCCACGTCGCCGGATTGCCAGCGCTTTAACAGATGAAGTCCTGCGGGGAATTTGAAATATTCACTCATGGCCGTGTCTCTGTTGGTGTTTCGCTGTCCTGAAAGTTACCGCGATTTCCGGGTTGGGAATTGTTCCTGTGGTTTCAGGCGGTTTGTCAAACCCCACTGGAAAATCAATCACTATTCTTTTAATTGCACTACCTAATTACGCCCAAAATTCTGCTTTGACGGGAGATTACGAATTATTGGATATAGTAGATATACCCATTTTCGAAGGTTTTGATACCGTGAAATCAGTTCAGGGGACAATAATACAGGTTATTTACCTAATTGGGCAAAGTAGGCCGCAGCACAATAAACTGGCAATCGCACGGCTTATTAAACTAATAGACGGACAACACATAAGCTCTTTTAGTAGTAACTGAATATACAGATACCAACTCTTATGCCGGGCTTATTTCATACGGAATTTTGCGGGGGTTAGTTATGCTTCGTGGGGCAAAGTCTCGCAACGGGCGCCACATAAATGGTTGAAAAATGGAGAAATATTAGTTGCTGCATCTTCTTTTTGTCCGGGTGTATCTTTCCATATTTCTCGAATCTCTGTCTCTCAAACACCGAAAATCGGTTTCTATGCCG
>JAAEOP010000888.1 GCA_024223125.1 Chloroflexota bacterium | reverse complement strand
CCCCCCCTTTATTACCGAGCCTCAAGAAATTGGAAATTTTTGGGTATGGGACATCAAGGCTATCAAATTGAAGTTAACATCATGCCCTGGGATCGAGTATTAGAAGAAGCAAAAAGTGGTTCAGGATGCGTTTAAATTGATCAATATTCAAGAGCGAACTATTTTCCGGCTGAAGAATCCTTTGTCGACGCCGGAAACGCATCTTGAGCGAAAGCAACTGTGGTATACACCATAAATCGAAAGCGACAACATGTCCATAATTTCTCCAGTGCTTGTTCCGATTAGAGATTCAATTGCCACGTACTTGTTGAAGACCGTGTTCGCGCTCTATTTGATCCTGGTCGTCACAATGACGCTGTTGCAGTTGATGGCGCAATACGTGCACACAAAAACCGAGGTGCTTCAAGAGTTGAAAGCTCTTGAAGTCACCCTGAAGCCGGGATTGGGTCAGGCAATGTGGGAGATGAACATGGCTCAAGTACAAACCATTACGGCTGGTATCGCTCAATTATCAACCGTTGTGGGTGTACACGTCTGCGATTCTGAAGGCAAAGTCATTGACCAGATCGGGCAGGTGTTCGATCAGCAGGGGAAAATCATTATGGTGAGTCAGCATGGTGTGGATGCCGCGAAAGGCGCGGCGTCACGCCTATTTTGGCATGAATTTCCGATTGTGCACTCCAGGGGCGGTAATGATTATTTACTGGGCAATGTCTTAATCTATTCCGATTCGAATGTCATATTTCAGCGCATCCGCTTCGGATTCCTGCTTTTGAGCATTGCTACCGTAATCCAGATCGTGGCTTTTGGGATGCTCTTTTTGTGGATTTCCAGAACGAGGTTAAGCCGTCCATTGGCCGAATTGACGGATGCCGCCGGACAGTTAGACCTGGACAACCTGAAAACCATCAATCTCCGGGTGCATACCCCGGGCCGCAATGAACTCAAAATTCTGGAAGAAACTTTCAACGCCATGGTCCGCAAACTCCAGGATGCCCGAACGACACGTAAAATTGCCGAGGATGCGTTACAAAAGACTCATGATGAACTTGAAGTCAAGGTGGCCGAACGGACAACAGAACTGGCTGACGCCAAGGAATTGGCCGAAACCGCCAACCAGGCCAAAAGTGAATTTCTGACAAACATGTCCCATGAACTGCGCACGCCTCTGAATGCCATTGTCGGTTTTGCTCAGATTTTATCGCTCAAAAGCCGGGAAGTGTCGCTGCCCGGTGAAT
>JAAEOP010000887.1 GCA_024223125.1 Chloroflexota bacterium | reverse complement strand
GATATCACCACTGTGGAACCAACGGTCCTCGTCAATACAGGCGGCTGTGGCGTCGGGGTTGTTGAGATATCCTTTCATCACTTGAGGGCCGCGCATACAAATTTCACCCTCTTGATTGGGGCCTAACTCTTCGCCCGTCTCGATATCTAAGACCTTAACTTCGGTATTGGAAGCGACGAAACCCGCCGCCGCATGTTTGATTCTGGCCGGATCCTTGGGAGCAAGGTGAGTCACGGGGCTGGTTTCGGTCAAACCATAACCTTGCCCAACCAGGCAGCCCAGGCGCTCGGCACAGGCGCGGGCTAAGTCCTCGCTCAAGGGGGCGGCTCCGCAGGTGATCATTTCTAATTTTGAAAGGTCATACTTGTCAACCAGCGGATGCTTGGCCAGGGCCAGCACAATAGGGGGCACAAGCGGCGCGTACGAAATGCTGTGGTCCTGCATCAGTTGCAGGAACTGTTCCAGATCAAAGCGGGGCATGGTCACCACAGTTGCCCCCTGCCATAGAGCCATATTGAGAATAACAACCATGCCGTAAATGTGAAAGAAGGGCAGAATGGCAATGACGGTATCATTCTCATCGATAATATTTGGCGGCTTAATCTGGCACAGATTCGATACCAGGTTATGGTGGGTCAACATTACCCCTTTTGATAGACCGGTTGTCCCGCTGGAATATGGTAATACAACCAAATCCTCACGAGAATCAATCTCGATTTCAGGCACCGGGGCATCATTATCCAGCAGTGAAGCAAACGGTGTGGCTCCCTCTGCCTCGCCAAAGACAAACACCTCCTCGACATCCGAATTTTCCGCGGCTTCGAGGGCCTTATCCAGAAATAGAGGGATGGTGAGCAAGTACTTTGCCTTGGCATCGTTGAGTTGGTGAGCCAGTTCAGCGGCTGTATAAAGGGGGTTAATGGTTGTGTTGGTCCCCCCTGCCAGGGCAACCCCGTGGAAAATAATGGCATACTCCGGTACGTTAGGGCTGTAGATGGCAAATACATCGCCTTTCTTAAAGCCTCGTTGGGCCAGACCGGCTGCGGTCTTGTGAATGGCGCCGGCCAATTGGCCATAGGTGAGCATACGACCGCTGGGGCCGTCAATAATGGCCGGTTTTTCGGCCAATTCCTGGGCTCGCTGTAATACAAACGGCGTTAGAGCCGTATCAGGAATGGTCACTTCCGGGAATGGACTTGTAAATATCATTGAATATCTCCTTTATGTTATAATATTGCCCTACAAAATTTGTGTAGTCCGCGAATCTTTTTAATGTGCCAATTATTAAATGGGAGCAAGTTTGGAAAAGGAGGCGTATTTATTCCTACTTGCAAACTTGCCACTTGCAGACCTGCAACCTGCGGCTTGACCGCGCTATGCAATTAATTATATGGTTGAGCTACGTTACTCTAT
>JAAEOP010000886.1 GCA_024223125.1 Chloroflexota bacterium | reverse complement strand
TGAGATTTCTTTGGTTGTAGCCGTAGCGCAAGGCGCCGGCCATGTTTGGCCCGCCAACGCCTGGTGGCAGAATTTGTGTCAGGCTGCCGTTACCATCATAGTAGAAGCTGGTAGTGCCGCTGAGTACGTCGGTGGAGATGAGGAGTTGGTTGGCTTCATCGAATTGGCGGGTGACACTGGCGCTGTCCACTCCTACCGTTTCTGTATAGGCCGTCATGTTGCCTACCGCATCGTAGTCGTAAGTGTACGCGGCCGTAATACCACCACTATAATCGGCCTTTGTCAGCCGGTAAAGGGGGTCATATTCGTATTGGATGGTGGTGGTTTGTAGGCCCACGGCCGCATCATAAGTAAACACCGCCCCACTACGGCCGGTAGCCGAAGCATGGTAACGCGCTCCCACCGCCAGATGATTGCCATACAGGGCCACAGCGATACCGAAATGGTCAGACGGGCCGGCGTTGGCGGGGATGAGTTTTGCTTGTTCTATCCAGGCCGCACCGTCAAAGGTATACACATAGACCAGACCGGCGTTGGAAGCGGCAATATTGGCGTAGTGCGCTCCTATGACGGCCGTGGAGTTGTCGGCACCACAGTAGTTTCAGTTATCCACATCTCCACCAATCTATTGTGTTTTATCAACATGCGAAATTAATTTTTCTTCAATTTTCTGGCTCATTTCTTCCCAATCTTGCAAAGTTGCGGATTCGCCGTCAATTGGTACATGAATAGAGACAATGTATCTTCCGTATTGTTCTTTGAAGTAACACCAACGGCCGTCTGCTGGCAACAAAGTGCAGCCCAAAATATGGTTTTCCGAAACAGGTTGAAATGCAACTTCATCCGGTAGATTCACCGCATTAAACCGCTTGTCGGGATAATACTCCGCCTCAAATATCGCAGCGGCATCCTCTTCTGTGGAGTAAACTCGAATATCTTGCAGTAACCGGTATTTACTGGATGTATTTGCAGCAAATGTAATCCACATACTATCCTCAAGAGGAATTTCATCACTTAACTGTGACAGCCCTTCTGGTATATCTGTGGTTCTCTCTTCAAGTGAGTCTCGAACCCATTGTCCACTTAGTTCTTCTGGTTGGAGTAAAAATGGTCGTAATTCATCAGGATTATGTGTGGTAAACCCTTCATCCTTTTCTGGAAGCGTTGTTGTTTCTTCTAAAGAAAGTTGATAAGTGCATGTTGTCGCCTCTTTTTGTCGCGTGTCTCTATAGGTGTATTGAAAAAAAGCTTCCTCATTCTCTATACGCATGAGCTTTGTAGTCGCAATCCATAATCCCTCGTGATTGATTGTCAAGGATTGTCCTTGATGGAATCTATCTACCCCCAAATGAGGCGAAGCTAACACGATTGAACCTTCATAAATGGCAGCAGTGTACAATCCATTCGGATAAAATACAGGAACTTCCAAGGATTCACAGGGAGGGGCAGCAGGCCCGCTGGCAACCCAATAATAAATTGCACCTAAGCCAATGAACAATAAAATCAAGATTCCCCACAATTTAACTTTTAACATAATACCCTCAACTCATTTAGCGGTAACGCCCAATATCTACCGGCTCAAAATGCCAATACTCTACTTGTAATCTTGTTCTTGCGTCTCTATCCTGTAGTCTTGTGTTTTCTCTGTTTACATATACTTCTGTAAATGGCCGATCTAAACGAAATTGAAGTGCAATGTTGGTTATTTGTGAACTCCAAATATTCGCCAATGCTTTTTCTGACCAGCCAAAAATATCCACAGCCAGCCCATACACATGATTACTCACCGGTACATCATCTGAATTAGGTAGT
>JAAEOP010000885.1 GCA_024223125.1 Chloroflexota bacterium | reverse complement strand
ATTGAAGGACACGCTCCAAATAGCGCGTACTCCAAGCCGCTTTAAGTCGTTTGCCCTTGATTCCGCATTTAGCTCTCCCTTCTTGTTTCAGCAGATTCAAGGCGATGTGACGTACCATAGCCATGTTTGCCGCTCTGTTATAGTTCATTTGAATTCTGTCCACCACGACTTATTGAGAAGATACTTCCGCACCTTAAAAACCGACCAAATAACAATTTTGGACGGCCACACCAAAGAGGCAAATAATCTGTAATCTGACCGGAGATAATTTGAGTACCCTCCGATCAACAACACGACCTCCTCGCCGAATAATACGGATTGGGAACAAACGTTGGCCTGGTTGGAAAAAGCACGGCAGTGTTTGGAGGCATTGATCCAGTCAGGAGGTCGGGCGGTGGTTGAAGCAGTGCAACTGCGGCTGGGGTTGGCTCAGATAGCGTACCATACGCAACAATGGTCGCGGGCGCGTTCGCTGCTGGCAAAGGCAGCGCGAGATGAGGCGGTGGTCAATGTGGATTGGTTACGGCCGTTCATTTTGTATTGGCAAGGGATGGTTCAATATAACATGGGGGAAACGGCCGTTGCCCAGCAATCATTTCAGAGTGCTTTACGGGCGGTGCATGATGGGGGGAACTGCCTTTGATTTTGTTGCAATTAGGCTTGCTAGCGCCAGAGACAGATACATGCCGCTGGCAATATTTGGAGGCCTGTGTGGCGGCGGCGTATCAGCGGGCGCAGCTGGCTGATACGCCTGTTTTGCTGGCAAGAAGCCGGGGTGATCCTCGTTTGCGTCGTATTGGGGTCGGTTGTCTGGCGGCCGTAGACACAATCCGTTGATCAAACTGTAGTGCAAACTGTCAGTTTGTTCGGTGCAAACTAACAGTTTGCGCTACAGATGATTGTCTAAATCATACAGTGTCCCAAATTTAGAGCGTAAATATTGGATGTAGGGCTTAATAGTTAAGGGGCCGCCTGTGACTCGTTCAATCAGTTCATCGGCCGTGAACTTGCTGCCATGCCGGTAAATATTATCTTTCAACCAGGTGTGCAATGTGTCAAATTTACCCTGCTCAATTTCTGCTAGAATGGCCGGATGCGCCTGCAAAGCGTGGTCAAAAAAGAGCGCCGACATGATATTCCCCAAGGTATATCCCTGGAAAACACCGCCCACAATGCCGCCATACCAATGTATATCCTGCAACACACCATCCACATGACTGGGAGCGCGTTCCCCCAGGTCAGCGTCATAGCGAGCGTGCCACGTTTCCGGCAAATCTTTCACCTCCAGAGATCCTTCCAACAAAGCCAACTCCAAATCAAAGCGAATCATCACATGTAGGTTGTATGTCACTTCATCCGCGTCGGTGCGGATAAGGGAGGGCTGCACCTTGTTAATCGCCCGGTAGAAGGTGTCGAATGGCACATCGTTAAGCTGTTCGGGGAAGATGGCTTGCAGTTTAGGATAGTAATGGTTCCAAAACGGCTGACTGCGCCCCACCATATTTTCCCACAACCGAGATTGGCTTTCATGAACACCAGAACTAGTTCCTTCGGCTAATGGCGTTCCTTCCAGATCATGGCTGATCCCCAATTCATACAAGGCATGACCTGTTTCATGCAAAGTGCTGAATAATGCTTCGTTCAGGTCATTTTCTCTCACGCGGGTAGTAATGCGTACATCATCTATAGAAAAGTTAACCATGAAAGGATGATGGGTCATATCTTGCCGGCCTCGCTTTAAGTCATAACCAAATTTCTGGGAAGCGATCATGCCAAAAGCAAGCTGTTTGTCTTTGGGAAAGAATTGCTTTAGGCAGCTATCATCCACAGCTTCTTGGGCGGTAATGGCTTTGACAATGGGAACTGTCTCTTTTCGTAGTTCGGCAAAAATAGTACGCACTGATTCGGCTTTCATGCCTCGATCAGCTCTGTCAATGAGTGGGTCGGCAATGTGGTCGTAGCCGGGGAAGCAGTTGGCAATCTGGCGGGCGTAATCAATTGTTTTAGACAGGTTGTCTTGCACGGCCGCAAAATCATTGGCCGGTCGCGCAGTTATCCATGTTTGGTATGCTGCGGCCGCGTGCTGCTGAAACTCAGCCAAAAGCTGTGGCGGAATTTTTGTAGCCCGATCAAAATCATGCCGTGTCAGGCGAATCAAGGCGGCCTTGTCACTTTCATAAGGTAGGGATTCGGCCCAGGGTTCCAAATCATCCAGTAGGCAGCCAATGGATTTGTCAATCAATTTTTCGTGGGCAACTCGACCTAAAGTAGCCAATTGGCGGCCGCGTGCCGGCGCGCCAGCCGGTGGCATATAAGTAGATTGATCCCACCCTAACATGGCCGCGGCCATGTTGAGGTCGGTTATTTCTTGTAAGCGTCGCTTCAATTCTTGATATTTGTTTTTCATAGGGTTGCCTTTCTTATTTGTTATCCAATTTCTGAGATTGGGAGATGGGGATTGGAAAATTTAACTCTCAATCCTAAAAGAGGGAAATCGTACCTGAAAGTAGATGGTTGTCAAAATAAGTTGTAGCATTGTAGCGTAAACTGTCAGTTTGCATGGTGAGAATTTGAATCTGCGAGGGAATTTTCGTTTAGATGGACTTCATGCTGGCGTTCAATTTGCAAAATAGTGTAACGACCGATGACATACACTAAAACCACCACAATGATTAAAATTGTCCAGGCTGTATTGGAAAACTCAATCCCATAAGCGCCAATAAAGGTCATGGCGGCTACACTGGGCAGGCGGCCAAAAAAGTTAGCAATTAAAAATTTACGGCCGTCCATACCTGATAACCCGGCCACAAAATTCATGGCATCGGTGGGGAATACTGGCAGCACAAAGGCAATGGTAAAAAAGGTGATGCCCCGTTTATTGGCGATGGCTTCCCATTTATCTAAGGTTTTTGTATCTACCAATTTGCCGACTAACGGCCGTCCCGCTTTCTTAGCCAGATAGAAGGCAAACTGACTGGCCGACACTACAAAGAACATATTCAAGGCCAGTCCGGGAAGGAAACCATACAAATACCCCCCGGCCAACACAAACACATGTCCTGGAATAAAAGCGATAATCACTTGCAAATAATGGCCCAAGCCCAATACTAATGGCCCTAAAACGCCAAAACTTTGAATATAAGCGCTGGTTGCTTCCTGATCGCTTAGAACGTCGAACAGATCCAGCAATTGCCGCCGAATTTGCCAGCCCACAATACCCAGTATGCCCACAATAATCAGGGCAATAATACTGTTGCGATATTTGCGGAGAATGTCACGGCCGTTTTCCATAATTCTGGTTGCAGTTACCGGCACAAAATTGGGCTGGGCCATATATTCCTTTTCATTACTCTGGGTCATAAGCTATTTCCTCAAGAATCCGTCCAATTTGGAGCATTTGTGGCCTCATGTTCCATTTTGCCACAGCCTACTAAGGGTTCGCTCGTAAACAACTTTGGAGTTTCCAGATTGGTTCAATCTTGAAGATTAAACCAATCTTACCAAGTTAAAAACGAATGGACCCTAAACATTGATCCTACAAGGGGAACGACCTCATGGCAACCATTTGGGGGTAAACTGGAAGAATAAATGAGTGACGGTTTAATTCAATTGGATTTGTAGCAGATAAACCTGCTGCAATGGCTGCAAAACCGACCTTCGCCGTTAAGCTTCCAGTCGGCGAAGGCCGATGGCTGTGAATTTGTTCGTCATTAAGGAAATTAGAGGAAAAAGCGAATGGCCTGGGGCAAACGGTCGGCCCAGGCTGCTTCATCATGACCTGCTTCTTTACCTTCAATGTGTAGTAAGTTACGGGTGGGCCGGTACCCTTTTTTTACCAGAATGCGTTTCATGTGGCGCACACGGCCGTAATACCGTCGCGATCTGGCCCGTAACATCATCTGATCTGGCCAGACCCCACCCATCTCCCGCGTCCCCGCATCCAGATAAATCTTGCCTTGCTGAAACGGCGCTTCTTCTACATAGTTGAAAATAGCGCTTTCTGCAAACCACAGCGAGGGACTCATCACCCCCGTAAAACCAAACGTTGCCGGAAAAGCAAAAAAAGCATACAAACTAATCAGTCCGCCCATCGAAGAGCCTAAAATGCCGGTATTCTGTTTATCTGGCAGGGTGCGAAAACCGGCATCAATCAGCGGCTTTAAAGTATATACAATAAAGGCCAGATAATCATCGCCACGGCCGCCGCCATATTGCTCATCTTTGAAGGGGCTGTACTCGTCTATCCGCTGCATTCCCATGCTGGGGATGCCCACGACGATGGCTTCTAACTGTTTCTGGGCGCTCAAACGTTCCATTGTCTCATCTACCTGCCATTCACCAACATAGCTGGTGGCTTCATCAAATAAATTGTAACCATCGTGCATATACAATACTGGATACCGCTTTTGCGAAGTGTCGTAGGAAGGGGGTAAATAAACGAGGATGTCGCGCCGGTTTTGCAGTTGGATACTTTCTAAATCTTTACAGATTTTTATATTGCCTACGGCCGTATGGCGCTGCTTTTCATAATAAACATCATAGTAATCTTGCCATTGAGCAATTTGTAATTTTGCTGTCAACAATGTCCTGCTCCACAGTTATAGAATACTCTCACTTGCAATTTGTAACTTGCCTCCAATTGTCCCGATTTTCCCAAAGTCGTCCAATGGGTATTCAGTTGGGTATTGAGAATTCACCCTTTTTTTGCTACATTTGTTGTGTGATATTTCACAAATCCAATTTGACAACCTATGAGGACCAGAATAATGGATGATTTCATGAAACAATCAGCCCAACGAAGAGTGGAGCAGGCCAAACACAAACAGCATATGCGCGACGATTGGAATGGCCTGATAGATGATCTCGTTCAAGATGGGCAGGACAAAGGGTTATTTGATAATCTGCGCGGAAAAGGGAAGCCACTTAACCTCTCTAAGAACCATTTTGAGGCGGGACAGGAATTAGCCAACACTATTATGAAAGATAATGAGGTGACGCCAGCCTGGATTATGGAGCGGAATGATATTCTGGCGGCGCAAGAGATGCTGCGACAAGAAATCGGCCGTAAATGGGATTGGCACCAGGCTGAATTTGCAGCGGCCGCAGATGTGCCCGCCAAAGGCTGCCTGACTATTAGCTGGGATGATTTTTGTCTGGCCTGGCAAGAGCAAATTTCGGCGTTGAATAAGCGGATTGTCACCTATAATTTGAAACGGCCGTCGGACAACCTGGAAATCTTCAAAATCTCTTTTGAGGAAGAGTTGCAGCGAGCTGACGCGCCGCGTTGGTTACGCTAAGGAATCGTGATTTATTAACTGTCCAATCTCTAAGATTGAAGATTAGGAGATTCAATCTCTCGATTTCATTTAGGACATTTATTTAATCCCCAATCCTAAATTAATGCACCTAGAATTACAAAGCATCACCAAAATCTTTGACAGCCAGCCTGTCTTGCGTGATCTCTCTTTGACCTTTAGTGAGGGAGAGATTTTGGTATTGTTAGGGCCTAGCGGCTGCGGTAAAACAACATTGCTGCGTATCATGGCCGGTTTGGCAGCGCCGGATGACGGCCGTCTCCTCCTCAACAACCAGGACTTAACCCAGATTCCCGTCTATAAACGCAATTTTGGTTTTGTTTTTCAAGAATATGCACTGTTTCCCCATAAAAATGTAAGCGAAAATGTCGCCTTTGGTCTGCGAATGCACAATTGGAAGAAAGCCCAAATTGACGAGCGGGTGGCTCAGGTATTGGATTTGGTGGGGTTGGCTGGATTTGGCTCCCGCGCTATTCATGAACTGTCTGGCGGCGAGCAGCAGCGGGTAGCGTTGGCCCGTTCTCTGGCCCCGGCGCCGCGCCTGATTTTGTTGGATGAACCTCTGGGCGCCTTAGACCGTGCTTTACGGGAACGGCTGATGCTGGATTTACGCCATATTTTGAAGGAAGCCAGCTCGCAGTTGGGGCAGGCGGAGGGGATCACTGCCGTCTACGTCACCCACGATCAAGCTGAAGCCTTTGCCATTGCTGATCGGGTTGTGGTGATGAACCAGGGCCAGATTGAGCAAATTGACACACCGCGTACTTTGTATCGCCAACCATCCACCCCCTTTGTAGCCCGGTTTTTGGGGATGGAAAATATTTTGGAGGGGGTGGTCACGGCCGTATCTCCTTTACAAATCCGTACTGAAATGGGTACATTCAGGCTGTCTGGAGAAGCAGTGATAGACGAAGCAGTCACAATACTGATTCGGCCAGAGGCAGCCCGGTTACTGCAGGATCGGGAATTGGTTGAGAACAGGATTGACGGCCGTTTAACAGACATCTCTTTTCGCGGCCGTTATCAAATTGTTACCGCCACCCTCTTAAATATACATCGGACATCCCTGTCCGATTGCCCGAATAAGGATGTTCGGGCTACGGGTGAAAATGTGCTGAAGTTTGAGTTTGATACGGCCGTGCGTTTGCCAGCTATTGGTGCGATCATATCCCTTTCCCTGGCCGCACACGGGATCCATCTGTTAAAGAGAGGTTAGTTCATGCGGGGGCTGGTTGCTATACGGCCGTGTGCGGGCGTATAATGCCCCCATTACACATCATACGGCAGGGAAGAGATATGTCTGAAAATTTTTTATGGGCTTTAGGCGGCTTTTTTATTGTATTAACCCCCATCATCCTCGTACATGAGTTGGGGCACTTTTGGGCGGCGCGTTTATCCAAAATTCGGGTCGAGGAATTTGGCTTAGGGTTTCCCCCGCGAGCGGTTAAATTAACGGAACGTAACGGCACCCTTTACTCTCTTAATTGGATACCTTTGGGTGGGTTTGTGCGGCCGGCCGGTGAAGATGATCCCACTGTACCCGGAGGATTGGCGGGCGCTTCAAAAAGGGCACGGCTCTTTGTGTTGTCTGCTGGCGCAGGGGCTAATTTTTTGCTGGCTCTGGTCGTTTTTTGGGTAGCTTACATGCTCGGTACACCGGCCGTGCAGATTGCTTACGTCAATGAAGATTCCCCTGCTTTAGCGGCCGGTTTACAAGAAGGAGATGTTATTAAAGCAGTAGAAGGGTTGCAGGCAGACAATACGAACACCATTATTGGCGTGGTTAATGAACATTTAGGCCAGGAAATGCTGCTCACGGTGGAACGGGATGGTGAAGAGGTGGAGATGATCCTCGTGCCCCGTTTGCCAGGTGAGTTTGATGCTTCTAAAGAAGGGCCTATTGGTGTTGGATTGCAATATTCGTCCAACGGTCAGCGTCTTTCAAGGGGGCCGGTGGACGCGGCCGTTAAATCGGCTGAATCAGTCTATAACATTGTAGCTTTAACAGTGCGCGTCCCGGCGATGTTAATTGCCGGTGATATTTCGCCGTCCGAGGCGCGGCCGGTTAGTGTGGTAGGCATCAGTCAGATTGCCGGAGAAGCGGCTGAGACATCCGTCAACAACAATACTCTATTCCCCATCTTGAATATGGTTGCCTTTATCAGTGTCGCTCTGGGATTTACCAATTTGCTGCCCATACCGGCGTTGGATGGCGGCCGTATTTTATTTGTGTTGATTGAAGCGGTACGCGGCCGTCGTATTGAGCCGGAAAGGGAGGGTATGGTTCATATTGTGGGGATGCTGTTTTTGCTAGGGTTGATGGTGCTGCTAATTGTTCAAGACATTGTGAACCCGATTTTCTAAAACGTAATGCGTAAAATGTAATGACGCTCTGGTTACGTTTCACATTTTATTATCCCTCAACCCCCTGAATTTCTAAAGACCCTATTTTTCTGGATTGTCCAGATTAGGATGTGTGCATAGATGGACAGTAAAAATGAGAGTTTGCCCTTTACACAAGTTTTAGATGCGTTGTTTGAAGGGGAGACATTACCTATTCATTTGCTGTTTCGGCTGTCTGATATGACGGCCAGTGAACGAGATGAATTTGGGATGCGCTGGACGGCCGTGTCCGCCGAACGTCGCCGCGTGATGATGCGCCATATGGCTGACCTGAGCGAAGAAAATTATGTGGTGGATTTTGCACCGATTCTTATCACTTGCTTAACAGATTCGGAAGCAGCCGTGCGTGCGGCCGCATTAGATGGGCTATGGGATGTAACCGATGGACGGATGGCACAACCCATTATTCGGCTGTTGCAAACGGATGAAAGTGAAGTGGTACGGGTTGCGGCCGCTAAAGCGTTGGCTCATTTTGTTTTAATGGCGGAATGGGACCAGTTGTCTCCACGCATCACCAAGCCAATTGTGGAAGCATTGTTGGCAGAATATGAGAAGCCAGATGCGGCCATATCTATCAAACGAGCCGCTTTAGAAGCTCTGGGCGCAGCCAACCATCCCCGTATCGCCGAATTAATTGTCACCGCATATGATGATATTGACGAGACTCTGCAAACCAGCGCCGTCTATGCTATGGGGCAAAGCGCCGATAAACGCTGGCTGCCAACAGTCCTCGCCGAAATGGAAAATCCTGACCCGGCGATGCGGGTAGTGGCAGCTCGTGCTTCCGGGATTTTTGGTAGTAGTGACGCTATCTCCCCCTTAGAAGAGCTGTTGTTTGATGAGGATTTGGAAGTACGATTATCGGCCGTGCTGGCTATAGGCCAGATTGGTGGCGATTCGGCCACCCGTATTTTGCTGGAACTGGGTGAAGATGATGAATACGCAGACCTGCACGAAGCCATCGAAGAAGCATTAGGTGAAATAGCTATGATAGCTGGAGAGTTAGATTTCCTGGGTATGCAGGAATATGAAGATGAGGACGATAATTTGCTTTTGAATTAATAGTTAGATTATTTGCATATAAAAAAGTTTATGCTAAACTTCTTTTGGCTCCCCCCCGAGAGATGTTCCGATGAGCGCCTGCTCGTCGGGCATCTCATTTTTTTTGCCTGTAAATTGTGCAGATCACTCGACCAAACGAGTATCCGTTCCTCCCTGTATTCGTTGTTGCATCTCTTCCAAATGTGCCTGTTCATGATCGGCAATCATCTGCAAAACCTCTTCCACAGTCATAATGCGTAAGCTAGCATGACGCCCTTTCTTCTGCCAATCCTCCGCGGTCAAACCAGCAATGACCTGCCGCAAATGTGTCCGATTTTCAGCCAGCGCTGCCAACACTTCCGGTGGCGTCATTGTTGCTGTTTTTTCTACAGCACGTCGGTTATATCGTTCCCGGTCAAAATCTGGGGGTACGGGGTTATTGCCTTGTTGAAATTGCTCAATCAACCCGGTCATCCCTTTTTCGGCATTGATCAGGTGGCGTACAATATCGGCCACATTCCAGGCAGCATCTTCGGTTTGCACGGCCGTGTGCCATTCGGCCACATTCAATCCCTGCAAAAACATTAACAAAGATTGCCGGGTTTCCTCCAGCTTCATTTCAATTTCTGCATGTTTGCTGCTTGATATTTTTTGCCTCATAATGACCCAATTACCCGGTTCATTTGCATCTTCCCAAATAACTACGCCATGATGCGGCGTACGCAATATTTGTTAGACAATGTCCTGATTCTTTAGTTTCCGCTAACTGAGGTCTTGAAAAAAAGCGGTTATCATTCCACAATACTGGGTAGATCAAAACCAAGTGAGGACAAACTATGACAACTGCTTCAGAAAAAATGATACAAGCAATGGAATACGTTGTAAAGCCAATAAGTATTGGAACCAATATTGCACTCTTGCATCTCTT
>JAAEOP010000884.1 GCA_024223125.1 Chloroflexota bacterium | reverse complement strand
CTATGCGGATTCCGCTGTCGTCGCCTTTACAGCCGGGGGAACAAATCGTTATCCACATGGCATTCAGCGTGGAAGTCCCTAATAGGATAGATCGTAATTATGGTATATTTGCCTTTATGGATAACGTTTTGGCCCTGGCCCACTTCTACCCATTAATTGCCGTGTACGACGATGAAGGCTGGAATGTGGAATTGCCTGCTGAATTTGCGGATATAGTTTATGCCGATAGCAGCTTCTACATTATGAGAGTAACCGCACCGGACGGACTGACCCTGGCTGCTTCGGGCATCGAAATTGACCGTGAGGATACAGGAGATCAACAAATTGTTACCTTTGCGGGCGGGCCAATGCGAGATTTCTACCTGGCTGCCGGCGATGACTACGAGCTAATGAGTCGCACGGTGGGGGAGACAACCATCAACAGCTACGCTCCGGCTGAATTAGCGGCTGGGGCTGAAATGACGCTGGATTTTGCCGAAAACGCTTTACAGAGTTTCAACCAGCGGCTTGGGCCTTATCCCTTTACTGAATTTGATATGGTCAGCATCACCACGCTCGCGCTGGGGATTGAATACCCCGGCATCGTCGCGCTTTCAAATCAACTTTACAACCCCAATGAGTCTGTCAGAGGCATCCCCGGCCGGGTAATGCTGGAGTCGACCGTTGCCCACGAGGTTGCACACCAGTGGTTTTACAGCGTCATCGGCAACGATCAACTCGATGAGCCCTGGATTGACGAATCCTTAACCCAGTTTGCAACGATGCTTTACTATTCAGACGTGCAAGGTCCGGGCGGTGCCGCTGGTTTTCGGGAGTCATTGGAAGGGCGCTGGGCACGGGTTGATGGAGCTGATATTCCCATTGGATTACCGGTTGGAGCCTACTCGCCCCAAGAATATGGGGCTATTGTCTATGGTCGAGGGCCGCTCTTTGTCGAGACACTGGCCGAAACAATGGGCCCCGAAGCATTTGAGGCTTTTTTGCATGATTATTACCAAACGCATCAATGGGGCATCGCCACCAGTAAGAGCCTGAAACAACTGGCTGAGCAACACTGCATTTGTGACCTAACCCCCTTATTT
>JAAEOP010000883.1 GCA_024223125.1 Chloroflexota bacterium | reverse complement strand
TGATATTATATCACCCATAAAACCGATCAAGGTGGGAACGGCTCCGCCACCGATCATAAAAGCAACGGGTACGGCAAGAGATACAGCAATGTTACGGGCTCCGGCCGGTCCGATTCGAGAGAGCGCTGCAAAACCTGCAGGGAAAAAGCATACTGCAAGCATCGGTTGTATAAAAATTGCCCATAGAATCCAGTTTCCGGATGCGGCCCCTATGGCCATCGTGGCAACCCCGCTAAACAGGAAAACAATAATTAAGGTTTTGCGCGGACCGAAACGGTCAGAAGCCCATCCGGATGCAAGTGCCATAAACAGACTTAAAATTCTGGAAAAGGACACCAGGGTGTTAGCAAAGTTTCGATCAATGCCATGTTCAGTCACCAGATAGAGCGGCAGCATGGTGTAAATACCAAGGGTCCCGGCGATTCCCAGGCCGAACAGCATTACCATAATCCAGAATGCACGTTTGGAAAAGAAGATTTTAAAGGCGGCGAATCCCGGAGGAGCGCCGGCAAAGGCCCCTTCATGACCGTAATAGGCAAACGCGATTCCTAAGAATATGGTGGTAACACCCAGCATCACCGGTACGGTCTGCCAGGAAAACCATATCATGATTAATTCCGATAATAGTGGGGCCAGTATAAAACCCAAATTGGGAGCCAGTTCGTGGACAGCAATAGCTTTACCCCAATGTTCCTCGTTGATCAACGCAGTGAGAGTGGCAATACCGGAAGGCAGGTACAAACCGGCGGCAGCTCCCAAAAGGAGTAAGGTAATGCGGATGGCTTTGAGATCACTACTAAAAGCCGTGCAGATTAACGCAAGGCCAAGGATAACAGAGGAGAGAATAATGGTTCGCCGATGGTTCAGGCCGGCTGCAATCCAGCCGGATCCTAGAAGGGTGATAAAATATCCGATGGAGATATAGAAAAACAGGGAGCCCGCGTCAGTATGGGTAATGTTAAGGTCTGCTTCGATTACCGGCATCAGGGGAGCATAGACGATTCGGGCCGTAAAGTTTAAAAAGAAAATAGCACTTAGCAGAAAAAGAGGGCCCATCCGGGAGCGTAAATTCGATCCTTTCAGGTCGACGCAGTCTGGCTCGGGCACAATTGAATTTTTTTTCTTCATCAGTTCAAATTATCGGATAACCAGCACAGGGCAGGGTGCCATATTTAATACCCTTTGAGTACAACTGCCTAACAGCGACCCTTCTAACTTGTTCCGTCCCCGAGAGCCAATGACAATCATGTCCAGTTTTTCGATTTTGGCAACCTCACAAATAGCATTTGCTGCAGGTCCTTCAAG
>JAAEOP010000882.1 GCA_024223125.1 Chloroflexota bacterium | reverse complement strand
GCTACTTATAAAGGGACCATTACCATCACCAGCGTCACTTCCGGAACCCGCAACAGTCCGCAAAGTATTCAGGTAAGCATTTACGTGCGAGAAAGAGATATCGCAGTTTATCTCCCTATGATTTTCAAAGAAAAGTGAAGCAACATTATTATGGTTGGATCAAGATTATATATATTTCACCACCTATTGCGAGACGCATCCTTTAGCTTGAGACAAAAATCGGGCAAACCGCCCATGTCTTCGGAGGACGTGGATAAGCGTATCTTTGCAGGATACGCTTGGCTGGTTGAATCTATTCAGGCGACGGGAAAGCAAGGCTCATCAAAGGGGTTTTCATACCTAGGTGGATGGATGAAAGCCTATCCCGAAACTACGGGGTACATAATTCCTACCTTTTTGCGAATTCATGTTGAAACGGGCGATGACGCGGCCCTTAAATTATCTGTACTGCTAGCAGAATGGCTGCAGGGTCAACAACGTGAAGATGGTGGCATCCCTGGAATCTCATCTGACAATCAATCCGTTTCGCAAGTTTTCGATACAGGGATGGTTCTACAAGGATACACAGCTTTATATAAGACAACAGGAGATGACGAAGTTTTTCATAGCGCCAAAAAGTGCGCCGACTTTTTAATAGGTTGTCAATCGGATGATGGCGCCTGGCGAAAAAACAGCTACCATAATATCCCTCACGCATATCATGCCCGAGTTGCATGGCCCCTGATGGAATTCGCTAAAGTTGCGAATGAAAAACGTTATTCAAGCGCCGCAAAAGCATCCTTTGATTGGATTCTTGCACAACAAAGAGAAAATGGCTATTGGGAAAATAACATCTTCAACCCTAAGATTCAATTTGCAAATACACATGGTCTCGGCTATGTAATAGAAAGCCTAATAGAAGCCTACCTTTTGGAGAAGGATGAAAATTGGCTCGATAGCGCCCGTAAGGCCAGCCTGCCGCTTATGGCCTACTTCAATCGGAAACGCACATTGCCCGCATTCTTTAACGCTAACTGGAAAGAAGCCAGGATAGTCCCTTTTAGTTTTGTGTGCCTCACCGGCGCGGTTCAACTGGCCTATGCTTGGCTGAAAATGTACGCTATTCTAGATGATCGTATTTATTTGGATACGGCGATAGATGTGATAGATTATGTCGTCCAATACCAGGATATAGACACTAACATTCAAGCCGTTCGGGGTGCGTTACCCGGCTCAACCCCCCTGTACGGTTATTACCTGCCATTTAAGTTCCCCAACTGGGCGACAAAATTCTTGTTGGATGCGCTCCTTGAAAGGCGGCAAATCTATCAGTGATTCTCAATGACAGGTGGGTTCCCCAATACCTCAGTTGCCACTTTTGGTTAATCAAGTCCGCCGGGGGACGCGTTGCCACAAATTCGAGCGTTCGCCCCGCAGAAAACGGACTAATCCGAGTACGGCAGCGATATTGCTATTATATAAAAATGTTGGCAAATATAGGATAGATCTAATAATGTGGTTATGTTCTTGCGATGAGGTAAGGTTTCCAATCAATGCTAAAAGATAGAAAATAACCTGAAGCGCAAAGAAAAAGTAGCAAAAGGGAGACGCTAGCTGCCAGAAACGATTAGTCGAAGCTTGGGGAGGCCATACCACCAAAACTAAATTGGAAACGAACGCACCCAGCATGGCGTAAGGCACCATGGGTCGCAGATACTTGTGGGAGATTATCTGCCAAACTACGATTGGCCAGCGCCAGGGCAACATTTCTCTTGATAAAGCCATAGCCTGAAAACGTCCTGTTACCATTCGCGCCCGGCGAGTGATTTCATCTTGAGCCGAAGGTGAAACCCTTTCAAAAGTCTTGGCATTCGGAGTGTAAACAAGGCGTTTGCCTTTTCGAGTTACTTGCAGGGTGATATAAAAATCATCGTTGATGATTTCTTCTGGGGGTGGTTCATATAATTCTCGCCTGATTGCCAGCATATCACCGGCTGCGCTGGTGCAAGTACTAAGAAGGGTCTCCTGTTTCTTGATAAAACCCTCATACCGCCAATAAAATCCCTCCGCATCCCCCAAGGGGCCATCCCCGCGAATAATGTATCGTGAGCCACTGGTGGCCCCTACGGTTGGATCGCCAAAGGGAAGAACTAATTCTTTGATTGTGTCAGGGAGATACAGATTGCTGGCATCCGAGATGATCAGAATTTCGCCGCGAGCATGCGCTGTCGCATCAGCAATATTGTTTGTTTTGCCGCGTCTTTTTTTGCCTGTAATCAATTCTACCCCGCGGTCAACATACTGTTGGACAATTTCAGCTGTAGAATCATCAGAGCAGTCATTAGCAACCAAGATTTGGAGTTTATCCTTAGGGTAATCTAATTCCAGGCTGTTTTCAATTTTATTAGCTATCACAGCCTCTTCATTATAGGCTGCAATTAACAAGGTGACAGAAGGTTGTGCGATTGGGTAAGGTTTGGGTTTCTTTTTGATTTGAGCAAGCAGGGTTAAGATTACAGGGAAACCTGCGTATGTATAAAGGATGAAAATCACACTTATCCACAATATATAAACAGCCATTGAGTCCTCCAAGTACAGCATACCTTCATCACGATAATTCGCACGGCTCCCGGCGAGAGCAACCTTCCAAAAAAGGGATTTTTCTAAGCGAAATTCAGAAGCTTGTTTCCATTTTACTCCATTTTGCGAGTCTGTCGATGTCGAAATCCATGTTGCGCCCGGAATACTTTTTGATTATGGGGCTCATCTTGCTCTTTTGGTAACTACTCAGCCGTTTATATTTTCTCTGGTGATGGCAAAGCCGCCACCCGCAAGATTCCGAAAAAACAAGGGGTGGGGGTGTGAAACACCCCCACCCCTTGTTTTTTCGCCTACCCTTTGCCTGTGCTGAGTAGTTACCTCTTTTGTATGTGTGTGGACGGTTTTCGCGGATCAACTGATGGGACCGATTATGCCAGCCCTTAAATAACCAAACACCCCTGAGCATCAAGCTCAGGGGCTATGGTTAATTCATCAGGGACGCAAAAATAAAATGTTTTTCACCTGTGTACTACCGAGCGCAAGATTAGCGAACCACTACCGGTAAATAGATCGCGTGAGCCGGGTTTGACGGCGTGTCCACTACCCCGCTGCCGCAGTGGAAGCCGCTGCACAATTGGATACCGTCGCTGACGGTTCCGGCGAGGGGCTGGCCGAGCGCGCTTCGCAAGGACAGCCCGCCGCCTTCGAGCAGCCCGCCCCCGCTGCCAGCCAGACTGCGGGGCATCCCTCCGATGGCAGCCAGCGCCAGCGTCACCAGTACAAGCGCAGCAACTAATGCCAGGG
>JAAEOP010000881.1 GCA_024223125.1 Chloroflexota bacterium | reverse complement strand
GTTCGGGCGGTGGTCAACGGTCAGAAGGCTGAGACCTACGTTGGCGGCCAGTTGACCGATGTGAGCGATGAAGCCAGGCGAGCCATCCAGTCATTGGAAACGGATGTGTACAACTTTCTGGATCGGGCGGTGGGCAAGACAGCCGGAGCCTACAACATCCTGTTGACCGGCGGCGGGGCGCTGGCGATGTCGTCGATGCTGCTGCGACAGTTTCCAAAAGCGACGGTGATGTACGAGCCGGTGTTGGCCAACGCACGTGGCCTGGCCAAGCTAGCGGCACGTCCGGGGTTTTTGGGGTAGGCGATAGGCTTTTACATTACGAGGCAAAAATAGAACACAGATTGGACAGATCGAACGGATTAACACTGATACAAAAAATTAAACCTTCAAAATCTGCGTAAATCCGTCCAGTCTGTGTCATCCGTGTTCCATATTATGTCATTTGGTAAACGTCTGATTTTACACTCCGGCATAAAATGAACTTGATTTTATGCCGGAGTATAAAATGAAATCAAAACGAGGATACAAGTGGCCGGCAAAAAGGGTCGATCCGGGCCTCCCAAAAAATCAGGTAAAGTGTACGAATTTGATTTCTACTATCGCCTCACTCCCGGCGAAGATCCACCAGAGTTGGAGACGCTGCTCGACTCTAT
>JAAEOP010000880.1 GCA_024223125.1 Chloroflexota bacterium | reverse complement strand
GCAACAAATTACACTAGGCGGCAGAGACCCAGAAGAAGCGTGGGGGGCGGCAGTAGATAAAATGGAAATGGCCGTATCTGAATGGCAAACTATTCATCCAAACTGGGTCTCACCAACTTGTCAACAGTAAACTATCATTGGTGGATATGCCAAAAACCATTTGTGTTGGCAACCTCAAACATCCTTTCGCGCCCTCGGCCGTGAACAGAACATGTAATTTACAAAAAAGGTGAGATTTGGTCGGCGAATTTGAACCTAACTCGTGGACATGAACAAGCCGGAAGGCGACCTCAAGGCAGACCGTTATATTTTGTGTGATGCCGGATGTTCGATTGCTAAAAAACGTTTGGGGAAAAGCGCGTGGGGCAGCATCTCGGCGCAAACAATGCCCAGATTGAATATCGCTTGCGTACGTTGCTGGAACTGTACGATGACCCAAACGATAACCATAGCCAACTATTTGAAGGATTAAATGACGTAACCAGTTGTTTTTCACATTGATTCCTTGCACTATTCCCACTGGAACGGGAAACGGCCGTCTTGCTTATCGCTGACGGCCGTTTTGTGCCCCGTACGGGACTCGAACCCGTGTTTTAGCCTTGAGAGGGCTACGTCCTGGGCCGCTAGACGAACGGGGCTTCTGTGACCGTTGGACTGTGACGGATTCTAGCAAACGGCCGTACCCCTGTCAAACCATCTGACCGGGACAATCCTAGAGATTGGGCAATCTCCAATCTCCCAATCTCCAATCTCTTAATTGTTACTAAATGTTGTTTCGGACGGGTTACTCTCTTGAGCCGCCCATTGCATGGTATACAAATTGTAATAGCGGCCTTTGCGGGCCAATAGTTCTTGATGTGTACCTTGTTCTACCACACGGCCGTCAGCCAAGACCACAATCTGATTTGCATTCACAATCGTACTCAGCCGGTGGGCAATGACAAACGTGGTACGGCCGTGCATTAACCTGTCCAGCGCCTTTTCAATCTGCTTTTCCGTGGTCGTATCTACGCTGCTGGTGGCCTCGTCCAAAATGAGGATACGCGGGTCGGCTAACAGCGCGCGGGCGAAGGAGACAATCTGCCGCTGCCCGACGCTTAGATTGACGCCGTTTTCACCCACTTCCATCTCGTAGCCGTCCGGCATTTTTGTGATGAATTCGTGGGCGCCTACCGCTTTCGCGGCCGCTATCATTTCATCTTCGGTGGCTTCCAAACGGCCGTAACGAATATTCTCCCCCACCGTGCCCGCAAACAGAAAGGTGTCTTGCAGTACAATACCCAACTGTGCCCGCAAACTGGCTTTTGTCACCTGGCGCACATCGTAGCCATCAATCTTCAACGAGCCGCCGGTCACATCAAAAAAGCGAGACAGCAGCCGGATGATGGTGCTTTTGCCGGCGCCAGTTTCCCCGACCAGGGCAATACGTTCCCCCGGTTCCGCGTGCAGCGAAACATGTTTCAGCACAATTTCATCCTGATTATAACTAAAAACCACGTTTTCAAAATCTACTCGCCCTTCAATGAGAGGTAGTTCTATTGCTGCGGCCGTGTCCTGCAAATCTGGCTGCCGGTCTAGCAGATTAAAGACCCGTTCGCTGGCCGCCATTGTGGCCTGGAAGGTGTTGTACCGCTGCGCCATTTCACGGATGGGGTTAAAGAAGCGGTTGATGTATAAGATGAAGGCTACCAATTCTCCGGTCGTCAGCGCATCCCCCAAAACGAGGTAGCCGCCCACCGCCACTACCAACGCCGTGGCGAAGGCGCCCATGAAATCTACGCCGGGGAAGAATAGGGCTGTTAACCGGGCGGCCTCAATATTCATATCCAAAAAAGAGTGGTTCAAATCGTCAAAATATTGCGCGTTTTTCTGTTCGCGCACAAAACTTTTTGTTACCCGAATACCGGAAATGGATTCATTCAAGTAGCCGTTGATGAGCGAAAGTCGCTGTCGAGTAGCCCGGTAAGCCCAACGCACCCGTACCCGCCAATAATTGGTCAAAATCGCCATGAGTGGCAGTACGGCAAAAGTGAACAATGCCAGCCGCCAGTTAATGAGCAGCATGGCAATCACAATTCCCGTCAATGTAAACAGACTGCGGAACAAACCAGTAATGGACCAGGTAATGAAATCTTGCAGCACCCCCACATCACTGATCAGACGGCTCATTAAACGGCCGACGCTGTAATTATTATGAAAGTTCAAAGACAAGGTATGCAAATGGCGGAACAACGTACTACGATAGTCGGCTACAACCCGTGTGCCCACATAAGCCATGATAGCTATGCGAGAGCGGTTTGTCACCCATTCCCCTATCGCCACCAGCAAGAAGAGGAGTGTCCAATAACGCAAGACTGTCAATAATCCAGCGCGAATACCATCGTCAATTGCTTTACCGATAATGAAAGGCTGGGCGACGGCCAACAGTGAACTGGTAATCATGAGAATTATTGCCAGAATGAGTTGACGTTGGTAAGGGGTCATAAATCCGAGTAGGCGACGGACAAGACGGCCGTCATACGCCTTTCCCAACAACTCATCCTCTTCCCGCAGCAATGGTTTAATCCGTTCTTCCCGCGCTTTTCGTTCGACTTTAATAGACATGATTTTTTTGAGAGATTGGAGATTGGAGATTACACGCTCGATTCCAATCTCCAATCTCTAATCTTCAACCTCCATTTGGACTTGCAAAGCTGTAAACGTTTCTTGATCCTTCAACTGCAAATCGTATATTTGCTTGTAAAGGCCATTGTGCGTTAGCAGTTCATCGTGCGTTCCACGTTCTACAATGCGACCTTTGTCCAGCACCAAAATACAGTCGGCGTTTTTCAGCGTCAGCAGGCGTTGGGCAATGACAAAGGTGGTGCGCCCCACCATCAACTCGGCCAGCGCTTGTTGGATGAGGTGTTCTGTTTCCGTGTCTACGCTGCTAGTGGAATCATCCAGAATGAGGATGCGGGGGTCGGTGAGCAGGGCGCGGGCGATGGCAATGCGCTGCCGCTGTCCGCCGCTGAGAGTGACACCCCGTTCGCCCACACGAGTTTCGTACCCTTCGCTAAAACCGGAAATGAATTCATGAGCGCGGGCTGCTTTAGCGGCCGTCACAATTTCATCCAGGCTGGCATGAGGACGGCCGTAAGCGATATTCTGGGCAATGGTCTGGCTGTAGATAAACGGATTTTGTAACACGGCCCCAATATGCTGTCGCAGTGAATCTAACTGCAAATCGCGTACATCACGGCCGTCTACCAGCACACGGCCGTTGGTCACATCATAAAACCGGGGAATTAGATTGGTAATGGTTGTTTTACCGGAACCGGTAGGCCCAATCAGAGCCATCGTTTGCCCAGGTTGAACAGGGAAGGTGATGTCGTGCAAAATGGGACGGCCGTTGGCATAAGCAAAATCTACCTGTTCAAACGTCACCGCTCCCTCAGCCTGGGTCAGGTTAAAAGCATCCACTTTCTCCACAATCTCTTTGGGCGTATCAATAATTTCAAACACTCGGCTGGAACTGGCGCCGGCGGTAGCGGCCAAATTCACCAAAAATCCCAACCGCTGCACCGGCGCGCCTAACAGCAGCACATACGAAATCAGAGCAAACAAAGCGCCGACTGTAATTGTGCCTTCCAAAGCCATCGGCCCACCAAACCAAAGCAGCAAAAAGATGCTGGCGGCGACGAGAAAGGTGAAAAAAGGCCAATTATTAGCCCAGGTACGAATCAGTTTGAAGCGGCGATTAAACCATTCGTCATTAGAGACATCGAACTTTTCTAGTTCATGTGGCTCGCGGGCAAATGCTTTGACAACGGTGATGCCAGTCATGCTTTCTTGCATTGTCGCCGACAATACCCCCATCTGCTCTTGAATACTTTTGAACATGGGACGGACACGATTGCCAAAACGAACGGCCGCGACCATCAAAATCAGCAGCGGCCCCATAGCAATGAAGGCCAATGGAGGGGATTCCCAAAACATAGATCCGATTACACCAACCATCAGCAAAATGGTGGAAATCAAGCCCATCAACCCCATACCCACAAAGCGCTCTGTTTCGGTGATGTCGCTGGTGGCCCGGCTCATCAAGTCACCGGTGTGAGCGCGATCATGAAAGGAGAAAGGGAGGTGCTGCACGGCCGCATAAAATTGGGTACGCAGATCATAAGCGACGCGGTAGGTTAACCATTCTCCATAATATTGTTGGAAAAAAGCGGCAATAGCTCGCAGAAAAGCGATACCCAGAATGATGCCGCCGGCCACAAATAAGGCTTTGGCATTACCGGCCGCCAACCCATCATCAATGGCTTTTTTGATGACCTGGGGCACAAGCAGATTGAACAGGGTAGCCAGCAACATGGCTGTGTAACCGACAATGACACGGGAGGAATACGGCTGTAAATAAGCCAACAAACGGCCGTAAACGGCAACTTTGTTCATAAATCAGACCTCCTTTCTGAGATTGAGAGATTGGGGGATTGGGAGATCGAATCTCTTAATCTCCCAATCTCCCAGTTGACCTACCATCATGATATACACAAAGGTTTAAGGCTTTTTCAAAAATTAAATGATCCTACCCGTTTTGAAAAAGCCTCTAGCCAATTCCCGAAATGGTATCAATTCGGGATCATTATTTTCTGGAATTGGCCTAACACTGGACGCACTCCCTACGGTTGCCTGACCATTTTGTTAGACAACCATCTAGCGACCTATTAGTTTAACCGGAAGCGGCCATTGTGTCTACTTTTTGGTTGACAAGTTGCCAAGTCCCCGGCACTTAGAAGTGCCGGGGACTTTCGAATATGGGATTGGCTGTTATCGTAGGTTGGCTCAACAATCGAAACGACGCAATGTGGTATCTATGGAACGCACATAGCTGCCACCGAAAAGACGGACATGGACTAACAGAGGGTACAGATTGTAGATGTCGCGGCGGGTGTCAAAAAATCCGGGCGCCAACGGCCGTATCTCCTGATACCTATTAAAAAAGGGCTCGCCAAAGGTACCAAACAACGTCGTAAAGGCCAGTTCAATTTCCGGGTCGGCATAATAAATGGCCGGGTCTACAAAACCAGTGATGCGATCCCCCATCACCAGCACATTGGTCGTCCACACATCGCCATGAATCAATGACGGCCGTGCGGGTTCCAGCAACCACTCATCCAAACGATCACAAAAGCGGGTTAGACGGGCCAAAAAGGAGGTGGGCAGCCGTCCCATTGCGGCCGCTTCAGTCGCCATGTAGAGCAAACGCTGCTCACGGAAAAAGTCTAACCACGACTGTGCCGGGGAATTAGGCTGATGTAAACCGCCGATGAGGGTATCTTGTTCAAACCCAAACAAGGGTGCGGAAATATTGTGCAATGCGGCCAGCAGTTCGGCCGCATGTGCCTGTGCCCCGGCTGAAAAGTGGCTGTCTCCGGGCAAAAATTCCATAATCAGCAAATGGTCGGCACTGTGGATGACTCCGGGCACGGGCAAATCTGAGCGCTGCTTGAGGGTGTGCAGCATCATTCCTTCCAGGCTCAGTTGGGGATGTCGGCCGTTGTCAAACTTCACCACCACCCGCTCCCCACCGGCCAATATCACTTTGTAGACTTGACCAATGCAGCCACCGCTTAAAGGTGAAATATCAAGGATGGGGAGGGATAGAGTGGATTCAATTTCGGTACGAATGTCCATAATAAAATAAGAGCTTGGAGATTGGAGATTCAAGGCTGCCAGACGACCACATTATCAAATGCGGCTTGCATTTCTGGGCTGCCAAATGTACCTGCATCCAATCCGATTTGCCCGGCCGTATAAGTGGCATCATTAAACTGCCCTACCAACACCCCATTTACGTAAGCAGAAACTTGCGCCCCATTGGCTTCAATGCGAATCCGGTTGGTAACGTTATACCCTTGCTTAATCGCTTCCGATGGCGTCCATTCATCTACAAAGCGCGTCCAAGAACCGTCTGCATTGCGTCGTTCCAGCACATAATTACCCTCGCCCGTTATCTCTAAACGATAAAATTGGCTGGGGCCTTGCATCCGAAACAAGACGCCATAACTGTTGGACAATTCACCGCTGACCTGACGGGCATCCACTTCTAAAATGAAATCCTGAAAACTTTGGTCTGTTAAAGCAGAATATTGCAAGATATTCGGCGCTTCTAAATTGATGACAAGCTGTTCATTGAGAACCGCCGTGTGCCCCAAATCATCCCCTTCAATTTCCCAACGTGCCGTCTGCCCCGGCACAAACTCTTCCCGAAATAACAGATCAGCCCCCACCTTGCCGGCCACCCCATTCCCACAAGCAACCAGCAGCAATAGCAGCAACACTCCCAACCCCCACTTGCCACTTGCTACTTGCATATTTGCCACTCCCTTATGGTGCAATAACCTGAAAATCGTCAAACTGAACTACGGCCGTGCCCGGTTCCAACACACCCACACCCATACCTACATCCCCGCGTACAAACGTGGGATCAGCTACCGTTACCAAAGGAATGCCATTGACTGTCAGACTCAACTCATTCCCCACACAACCAGCCCGCAGTTGGTTCGTCCCCATTCCCTGGTTAATTACATCAGAAAAGACATACCCATACCCCTCTTCTCCCGTCAGGTACGTAATTTGAGGATCACCCGTCTGGTACTTGCCAATGGCGTAATAACCATCCCCGCTAATCAAAAAGACGTAGTAATTATCTTCATTTTGATAACGGCAGATGACGCCATAGGCATTATTATCCGGGCCGCCTGCCTGTCGTGCCTGGGTAGTTACAATCACATCATCAAAATCACGTCCCGGAACCGTCCAGCGAAACGAACCCGGTTCACTGGTGCTTATTTGCAATGTTCCTGCTTCCGCATCAATCTCAGCCACAGCGCCACCCTGATTATAGACGCGCCAGCCACATTCCTGCGCTCCGCTAAAATCATCATAAAGCAGTGAACCATTGGCGTCACACGGATCTGGGAATTGTCCTCCCAATGAGCAGGCCGCAGCCAACCCCATCAAACATAGCAATCCTAAAAGTGTTCCCAACCGGCACATATTCTCCATCCTTTTACCCATTTGATGTCTCGTCCAGCTTTTTCTCCAGATCATCAATCTCTTGAGCAATATTTACCTGCTGGCGAGATGTATACAAATAAAAAGTAAAACCAGCTATCCAAAAAACTGCGATAATGGCCGCAACGGCCGTTAAATTACCAAACATAATATCATCTCCTTCTTATAGAAGTTTACCCAAACCTGACAAGGTGGCAAGGTGGCAGGGTGATGGAGTGACTTGCACACTTGCACACTACGCTTTTGAATTCCACAAAGGCTCAGTCACCTGCCGCATCTGGTTTTCATAGCGGGACATTACAAACAAAGCATCTGACAAACGGTTGAGATAGGGGATCACAAAAGAGCTAACCTCTTCCTGGCGTGACAGAGCGACCACTTCTCGTTCTGCCCGGCGGCACACGGTACGGGCGACATGTAGATGAGCTGCTCCTACTGAACCGCCCGACAAAATAAAGTTTGCCAACGGCCCCACAACGGCCGTCAACTCATCAATTAACGCTTCTAATTTAATGATGTGCCGTTCAGCCAATTCAGGAATGGCAATTTGTTTTTTATCCTCTTCCGTAAAGCAGAGGTCTGAACCGGCATGAAATAACTCATTTTGAATGATAGGCAGTTCGGCTGCCAGCCGGTCTACCAACCCATGCGCTAACGCCACGCCAATGACGGAATTCAACTCATCTACCGTCCCGTAAGCGGCCACCCGCAGCGATTCTTTAGATACACGAGTACGGCCGCCGAGAGCAGTTGTACCATCATCCCCTTTACGGGTATAAATCTTCGTTAATCTGGGCATTTATTTCTCCTAACATGTGGATATCGTTACTGAGGGCAAGTATACCGGATGGCCTATCTGCCAGCCACACCGCTATGAATTATTGTACTCCTTCAGGGGGCTGCCAAGACCCTAAGGATTTTGGAGTAAAACCCTTAGGGTCTGAATGGATACGAATTATTTGACGGCCGCAATTTCACAAGGTATCAACAAGGCAGACTCGCTCATGCACAACCATCCTGATGATCCGGTGACTGAAGCGTTTGTGGAGGTAACGGCCGTGTGGCAAGAGAAATTACGGCCGTAACGGGTGTGATTGGGTAAACCAGGATACTAATACAAGTTGTGTAGATAAACTTCAACGTTTTGAGGATGTTATACAGGCGGATGTGTGTGTATACTTATTACCTAAGCGTTATGGTTTGAATTTGAACATGTCTTTGAAAATAGCTGCCAATTTTAACATTTCCAGAATTACCTTACAGGCTTGATAGCGCTAGAGAACAAAACAATGACTAATATAGTCCGTTGCGTCTTTGAGCGTTATACTGACTCTACTGAAAAAAGGTCGTTTTAGCCAAAAACCCGGATAGTGACAAATGTCACCTTTGTCACTATCCGGGTTTTTTCAGTGGACTCTTATACTTACCCCCCAAAAATAGACCATGAGCTAAGGTGGATTCAATTATAATAGTTTAGCTCATGACTTTACCGCTCGTCTGCTGGCCGACAGCATCCGTGTCAGCATGGATGGCCGGGGGTGAGCTTTTGACAATATCTTCATCGAGCGGCTTTGGCGCAGTGTCAAAGCTGAGGTACATTTTGGATGTTAAAAGTTACAAGCCGTTCATCCATGCAAGACCTTTTTTTGTCCTTTCGGTTGTGCTTTGGTAAAGTTATGTATCCCCCCCGAAAAGACAAACAGCATCTGTTTCCGCCGTTTGTCTTTTCATGGGAAGGGAACACACCCACTATACATTATGTTTACTAAAAGTATAAGCCACTGCCTCTGGCAGTGGAATCAGTAAAGGTTCTACCGTTGTAGCAAGTATTATGTGCCAACCTAGAAGGTGCGACACTTGTAGGAGGCACATAATGACCCGCCAATTTAAGAAGCTATCGCATTCGATATACGAGTGCAAAAATCATATCGTATTTTGTCCCAAATATCGGTACAAGATATTGCAGGATGAAGTAGCAAAGTACGTCACCCAACAAATATATCGGTTATGTGACCAGAAAGATGGAATGGAAGTGATCGAACTGAATGTGCAAAAGGATCATGTGCATTTGATCGTACCAATACCACCGAAGTATGCAGTCTCGAAGTTCATGGGTTACCTGAAAGGCAAGTTGGCCAAAAAACAGATACGAAAACTGTGCGAGACGGAATTTGCCTGTGAACAGGATGCCCGCCAAGCCGTGGCTCAATTAGACAAGGGTTTACAGTGGCACACCCTGGAAGCGACCTATCAGCCGCTGAAAAAGTATCCGCGACCAGGCCGTCCCAGCAAAGGAATGGAAAAAATCATTGTTGGCTGGCGCGTTCAGGTTGTTTGCCAACAGAAAACAGCCCTGATTGACCAGAAAAAACAATGGTTCGGCCGTTTTATCCTGGCCACCAATGAGTTGGATACAGACCGGCTGCCTGATGAAAAGTGGCTCACTTGCTACAAAGCACAAGGCAAAACAGTCGAGTGAGGCTTTCATTTTCTTAAAGACCCCCTGTTTTGTAATCATTCACTCCCCCAAGGTGCCCGGCACTTATAAACGAGTGTGCTACTCCAGTCGACTTG
>JAAEOP010000879.1 GCA_024223125.1 Chloroflexota bacterium | reverse complement strand
TATACTGAATTCGACGTATTGAGTACCCCGATGTTGGCGTTGGGCATTGAGTACCCCGGCATTGTGGGGATCACCCTTCCCGCTTTTGACCCGGCGGAGGAGGTGGCCGGGCTGCCCTTCCCCATCATGCTCGAATCGGTGGTCGCCCACGAAGCCGCGCACCAATGGTTCTACAACATCATCGGCAACGATCAGATTGACGAACCGTGGTTGGACGAAGCCCATGCTCAATACGTTACCTGGCTGTATTATGTAGACACTTACGGCGAAGCCAATGCCCAGGGGTACCGCGTCTCCTGGGACGGCCGTTGGCAGCGCGTCGAGAAGGCTGAGATTCCCATTGGCCTGCCCGCGTATGAGTATGAAGGCAGTGAATATGGCGCCATTGTCTACGGCCGTGGCCCAATTTTTGTAGAAACGTTGGCCGAGGAGATGGGGCAGGATGCCTTTGATGAATTTCTGCGCGATTACTATGAAACGCACCAATGGGGGATCGCCACGACTGAATCGTACCGGCAGCTTGCCGAAGAACGGTGTGGGTGTGATTTGGGCGAGTTGTTCAAGGCCTGGGTGTATCCATAAACGGCCGTTAGCTTGACAACCCATCGTCATTATGCTATTGTTTCGATATATTCAATCGAATAATCTGGATATATAGTTAGATAAGGAGATGAAACGATGGCTGATGATAAAATTTTGGATAAGTTGAGTCAAGAAGAACGGTTAGATTTGTTAGAACGCCTGATCAAAGGCGCAGCTCAGGCGAAAGAGGAAAGCCTGACCCTGGAACAACGGGTAGAACGCCTGGAAAAGATGACCGGCGCCAGTCCTGGGCCAGCTATCAAGGTTATCCGGCAGGCGGAATGTAGCTGCTGTGGTTAAGGAGAAAGCGCATGGATGAACTCTCTTCAACATTGCTTGACCGGCTGTTGGAGAAAACGCTGGAAAACATGAGCCTGGAGGAGCGGCTGGCATTTGTAGAAAAGCTATTTGCCGATCTACAGCCGGCCGCTCAACAAACATTTCTGCTCAAATTAGCCCGCCCGCTGCTAGATGCCGGGGGTGAATTTGGCGATCTGGGAACGGCTTTGACGGCCGAATCAGACACGCCAATGATGATCCGAGTCATCAAGATGGGGCCGGAAGATTTCGGTCCCTGGCAGATGTGCTGCCGGGCGATGAACGATTTCGTGGAGTCGCCGGATGTCAACCGAATGGAAACGACTGGCATGGCTCGCATGTTCAGCGGCCTGGCTGATGAGACCCGGCTCAAAATCGTCAAGTTACTCTCCGAACAGGAACGTACAGTAGAAGAGTTGGTAAGATCATTAGGCATTGCCCAGTCCTCCACTTCACATCATTTGCGGGTATTAAAAGATGCTGGCCTTATCAAAGGAGACAAACGCGGCCGCAAGATATTTTATTCTCTCACCCATCCGCTAATAGTATAATATCAACGTCATTTTCCCGAAAACCCCGAAGATTTCGGGAAAATATTTCAATCTCTTAAAGGAAACAAAGGAGAAATCATGTTCAAAAACAGGAATGACCAAATGACAGAAAATGTAGGCGATTTCTTGGAATGGCACAATCAGAAATGAATAAATAATATGGCCGTTCCCGTTTCTCTTTCTGGTCTATGTCATCTTGCTGGTTAGCCGCCAACACCCATCATCTAATTTGCAAACACGAGAAATTGTCATAACAAATCAAGATTCATAGAAGAGGAACAAAAAATCATGAAAACAGAATATAACATTGCCTATGTTGAAAAACCCGAAGAATCTGCATGGGGCATCATCGGACGCGGCTTGCATCAGTACAACGAAAAACTGGCGGGCGACAATAAGTTTCAACGCCTCTGTTTTGTCGTTCAGTCGCCTGACGAGGAAATTGTCGGCGGTGTGATGGCTGAATTGTACTGGGGTTGGTTGTACATAGATTTAATGTGGATTGAAGAAAAACTGCGCGGTCATGGTTATGGGCATCGTCTATTAACACAAATTGAAGACGAAGCGCGGAAACGGGGCGCCAAGAATGTTTATCTGGACACATTCAGCTTTCAGGCGCTAGATTTTTACAAACAACATGGCTATCAGATTCTGACCGAACTGCAAGATTTTCCGGTTGGGCATCAACGCTATTTTCTAGGTAAACCACTGTAAAAATTCATCGCTCTAACGTAACCATTCACTCCCCAAGGTGCCCGGCACTTATAAATGAGTGTGCTACTCCAGTGGATTTGGTAATGAAGTGCCGGGCACCTGAATGGTCACGCTTTAACCTACAGAAACGCATTGCTTTAACTTGTTCGGCACAACGTCAGGTACGGGGATCAAGAACTATCTATCCCGTACCTGACGCTGCAAAAAGAATCCGGTAGTTGGCGAGAATTAACGTCGCGCGATGGAAGAAAAAGGAGCATGGAATGGTCGTTCAACAAATAGACGCGACTGATCACGCTGAAATTATTCAGAAACTTTCAGAAAAATTGAGAGCTTACTACGTTTTCCCCGATGTCGCGGAACAAATCTGCGAGCGCCTGCAAAAACACCTGGAGGATGGCGAGTATGCCGATATTGATGAAGGTGAATTTTTTGCTTTAACCCTGACCGAGCATCTGCAATCAGTCAATCAAGACGACCATCTGGGAGTCAGATGGTATCCAGAACCATTGCCAGACGACGAAGGATCGATGCTTCAAAATGAGGAACGTTTGGTTGAATTTCGGCAAAGAGCCAAACTGGATAATTATGGGCTGTATAAAGTTGCATCCACATTTTGAACTCTTTATCTCCGTTGGGCGAGCGATCAACCCTATCACCAACGAAAACTGGGAGGGGTGTGGCGTTACCCCGGACATCGTTGTCTCACAAGAACAAGCCTTGAATGTCGCCTACCGTTTGGCGCTCAAATCCATTGTTGAAAACATCGGCGAACCGGCATCTGCCCCGCTCAATCAGCTATTGGAAGAGGCGCAAACGGCGCTTGATGAGATTGAGAGTACGATAAAACAAAAGGAAAGCCAATTATGACAGAAATCTCTTATCGCTGGATGAACCCCAACGAAGTCCACAGATTTGGCGAGATTGACCGTTCTGAACGCATTCGGATGGGTTATGAGTATGCAGACGGCAGCCTGCAAAAATTGGAAGTTCATTGGGACACGCCAACTTTTTTCGCCGAGGGGACGGGGGAACACACCGTCGCCGCGCAAATCGCGTTTTTCAGTGAACATCTTTCAAGAAATGGTCGCATGTTGGGCGCATTTGACAGCGAAGAACTGGTGGGGATCGGGCTTATTCAGCATGAAATCTGCCCAGGTCTGTCTCAGTTGGCTTCTTTGCATGTCAGCAATGCGTATCGCCGTCAGGGGATTGCGAGCCGTCTGGTAAAAGAGCTGATGGATGTAGCCCGGAGAGATGGGGCCAATAAGATGTACGTTTCCGCTACGCCTTCGGGTTCAGCCGTGGGATTTTATCTGAGCCAGGGATTCCGACCTACAGCTATACCAATCCCAGAGTTATACGAACTTGAACCTGAAGATATCCACATGCTATGTTCCCTTTAGCAGTTCTGCCACGCGCACTCTCAGTGTGGCAGCAATATGAAACAGACAGAGATGAGAGCGACTTTTTTATCTCGGAGATGCTGCTGAACGAGTACATTATCCCGGCGGCTGAGTGATTGAACGGTGAAAATCAACGAATAGGAGTAAAGCGATGAAATACAAAACCCTCACTTTATTTTTCTTATTGACCATGCTCACTGGCTTGTCAGCATGTGGAGAGAATGCGGCCGTAGTTGCCACTGAGCAGGCCGCGCCCCCAGACTCAGACATCTCCAACCGTTCGACTACTACGCCCAGTACGAGTTTTACCTCACAGGAAATGGGAAACGTCCCTCGCAACCTGCTCACCTACGATGATTTGATGAACGACTTCGACTCTGCATCCCCAGTGGATGAGGCCGCCCTCACCCTTCCCGCAGACGCCGCGCCCCCCGCCCACATCTTCGAGGGTCGCCTGGAACTGCGCGGCGAAGACACTGCCGGCGAGATGACTGTCCTCCGAGGCAACCCCGATGTGGAACCAGAAGAATCCCACCTGCCCGAATTTGACTTTGAATTTGTGCAAAGCGATGGCTATCTCATCCCCGCCCAGCGCGGCTTGATAATCGCCGACCACCCTTACTGGAACTACATCTTCGAGCCGGGCCGCGTCTGGCAAGAAAACGACGACCAGGGTTACACTCGCGCCTCTTTCCCCTTTGCGCTGGTCTGGAAAGG
>JAAEOP010000878.1 GCA_024223125.1 Chloroflexota bacterium | reverse complement strand
GGGCGCACGGCCGTTAAACCAGAGATTGATTTTGGGTTCGGCCGTTCCTTCCCCCACATCTTCCCCTACGACATTTGGCGGCGGCTGTTGGCCCGCTACCTGAGTACCGACGATGTGATGCTTTCCCGCTATGGCTCTGTGGCCGGCTATTTGCCGCTGCGCCAGGCGTTGGCCGATTATCTGCATCGCTGGCGGGGGGTACATTGCCATGCCGACCAGATCGTCATCGTCAATGGGGCACAGCAGGCATTAGATATTTTAACCCGTCTTTGCCTTTCTGCGGGGGATGAGGTATTGGTGGAAACGCCCGGGTATGGGCAGGCATTTTCTGTCTTCCGTTTGAATAACGCCATCTTAAAACCACTTCCGGTAGATGAGGCTGGCTTCCCAGTGGAGAAGATTCCAGAGGACAGTCAGGCACGTCTGGTTTTTGTTACCCCCTCTAACCAATTTCCGCGTGGTGGCACAATGCCGGTCAGCCGCCGGTTAGCATTATTAGCCTGGGCGCGGCAGCACAAGGCATTGGTTATTGAAGATGATTATGATGGCGAGCTGCGGTATGACGGACGGCCGTTATCAGCATTACAAGGTTTGGATGAGGACGGCCGTGTTATTTATCTGGGCACGTTTTCAAAGGTATTGTTTCCGGCGCTGCGTCTTTCTTATGCAGTCTTGCCGCCGGGGTTGGTACGGCCGTTTACACAGGCCAAAGCATTGGTAGACCGGGGTGCGCCTACGTTAACACAGGCGGCCGTGGCTGACTTTATTACCGAAAGTCACTTTGAACGGCACTTGCGCCATTTACGGTACGCTTACGGCCGTCGGCGGCAAATATTAGTCAATGAACTCAAAAAACATTTGGGGGAACAGGTTTCGTTTACAGATGTGCCGGCCGGGCTGCATATTATGTTGTATCTGGCGGATGGATTGGTGGAAACGGCCGTGATTCAGGCTGCCACGGAAGCAGGCGTCGGCATTTATCCCGGCGCGCCCTACCATCTGCAAACGCCGCCTCCACCCTCCATCCTGCTTGGTTTCAGCGGCCTCAGCGAAGATGAAATTGTGGAAGGGGTGCGCCGCCTGGGGGTTGTTTTCTAAACTTACGGCGAGATTGTTTTTGGAAGTTGTGTGTTGGCAATTGTTGGGAGCAAACAAAAAGCGACTTGGCAGAATTTGTGGAAAGGCTATCGTTTTCTTCAGCGGGTGCGAGCAAGAATCCAACTACTGCTCTGTCGAGACAACTTTACTTGGAAAAATCCAGAAAACCAAACGAACTCCGTGCTCGCGCTTCGACGCCTAACAAACAGATAGCTGGAATAACAAATCCATTCTCCAGGGAGTCATCAAAAACCGATCGCTGTTAGGGCAAATCTTTGGGTGTGTTGATGTTGCTAAAGGAACGGCCGTCCCCATCAAACTGCTCAATCTCAACCGGCTCCACAAAACGAACCTGCACCTGACCAAAAAAGCCGGTGATTTTCAGCCGTTTGGCCTTTAAGTTTTCCTCAATGTAAGGCAGGCAGTTTTTGTGGTAGATGGCGTGCAGCGGTTCGGGGCATTTTTGCCAGCGAGGGACAATAATATCGGCCATATTGCACAAACCAATCATATAAGTCAACAGTTCCCGATTTAACCAGGGCATATCACAGGCCACAACTAAGGTGTGGGGATGGCTGGCATGGGTAACGGCCGTGAAAATTCCTCCCAACGGCCCATGATCTGGGTATAAATCGGCAAACATGGGCAGCCCCAAATAGACGTATTCATCCGGCTTGTTACTGATGAGAATGAGTTCATCCCCCAGACCAGAGACACGTTGGCGCACGATTTCGATGAGGGGACGGCCGTTGAACAACACAAACGATTTATCCCGCCCCATACGGTGGCTCTTTCCCCCCGCCTGAATCGCAACAGTTACTTTTGAATCGAATTCAACCATATGCTAAATTGCTCATCATTTTTGTATTGATAGGCATAACCACCGCATTTTCTGAATTTAGTAACATTCCTGTACCCATCTTCAATCAAGAGGCTGTTTTGATAGCCGATACTATTTCCAAGTAAATTAAACGCTATAGGCCACAGAACTTCCTTGTCAAGTTCTCTGTAATCATGGCTGTTCAGAATGACATCAAATTTTTCCTTTAAGCAAGGTGCCCGGCACTTATAAACGAGTGTGCTACTCCGGTAGACTTGGTAATGAAGTGCCGGGCGCCTGAATGGTTACTAATGGTGAACTAATCTCCTACATAAACCGGTAAAAGACCTGGTTGCTGAGGAACCACCCTTTTTGTGTCAGGCACAAACGGCCGTCCTCCACCACCAACAATCCCCAATCTACTAACTCCTCCACCGTGCCCTGGTAAACTTCAAACAGTGGTTGGTTAAAGCGACGGCCGAACGCTTCCAGGTCTAATCCCTCCTCCAACAAACGTAATTGGGTGATGATTGTGTCAGACATTGCTTCTTCGCGGGTGAGCGTGGCGCTTTGGGCTACGGCCGCACTCAAAGGATACGCCATATTGGCATCTTCTTGCAGCCGGCGGATATACACGCGGGGTTGTTTGACGATGTGATAACGCACCCCGGCCGCATGACCATGCGCCCCGGCGCCCAATCCCAAATATTCCCCATTGCGCCAATAAGTCAGATTGTGTTCGCAGGCATAACCTGGCTGCGCCCAATTGGAGATTTCATAATGCTCCAGGCCATCTGCTGCCAACAGGTCACAAGCCAGTTCATATTGGTCGGCCACTAAATCGGGGTCTGGGGGGAGGATACGGCCGTTGTTCAACCAACGCTGCATGGGCGTCCCCGGTTCAATTGTCAAGCAGTAAAGGCTGAGATGGGTCGGTTCTAAGTCCAATACTGCTTCTACACTTTGCTGCCAGGAAGCCAGCGTTTGTTCCGGCAGGCCATAAATCAAATCTATATTCAGGTTGTGGATTCCGGCCGTGCGTGCCATCTCTACGGCCGTCACTGCCGCCGCAAAATCATGTTCTCGTTCCAACAAGGCCAGTTCAGTGAGGATGGCGCTTTGTACGCCGAAGCTGATGCGGTTGACGCCGAGTTGGTTTACGGCCGTCAAATACGCCACATCTACCGTCCCCGGATTCGCTTCCATTGTGATTTCAGCCTGAGGGGAAAGATCGAAGCAATCATGCACGGCCGTTAACACACGTCCCAATGAAGCTGGAGACATGAGTGAAGGTGTGCCGCCGCCAAAAAAGAGTGTGTGACATGGCCGTTTTACATCCCCTGCCACCTGTCTAATTTCCGTAGCCAGTGCATCCGCATACACCCCCTGCAAACTGCTCAAACTGGTGTACGTATTAAAATCACAATACGCACAACGATGCCTGCAAAAAGGGATATGCAAATAGATACTAAGACTTAACGGATTTGCAGGACAGTCTATTTGCCACCTATCCACTTGCAACTTGCACACTTGCTACTCTATGTAATCGGTCGCTTAGAGATAATATAGCGCCCCATCTCATCCCCTTTGGCCTGGCAGCTTTGAATATCTACCTTAAATGTATTGCCGCCAGATACCCACGAGAGCGCTTCTTGCAGCAGCCCCAAGCCGAAAAAGCAAATGGGATGGTCTGTTTTACGGTTGCAGCACATGGGGCATTGTTCCAGCGTATACACAAAATGGTCTCCTTCATCCCTGACATTAGAAATCTGGTCTGAAAATTGGGAGAAGATGCGGGCTAGAGCCGGCAGGCCGATTTTCATTTTGGTGTTTAAGGGCAGTACCCGAAATGCTAGATCGCCTACACCGACCAATGCGCCTACCCCTTTCAAGCCGCGATCAAACGTGGCTCGGCCGGCGCGAATAGCCAATCCACGACCACCGCGCGGACCATACATATCTTCCAACACTTTTTGCAAGTTGGTCAATTCAGCAAAAGAAAATTCTTTTTCCAGATTATTTGGAGGGCGGTTGTAAATGTAATGTTCCAGTCCGGCTAAATGGAGTACTGCATTCAAACCATTGCGACCCATCACATCTTCTAAAGCTTGTATGATGATGCGGCCGAACTTATTGGGGTAATAAAGCTCCTGACAATTCAGGGTGTTGTTCTCTTCTGTCATAATGGACTCAATATGTAGCATAGTGGAAAAATCATCAAAAGGATACTCATTTTTAATCTAAATGTCTACTTTCGGAGAAGAGATTCTCTTAATCTTTACGGCCGTCCCGCTTTCACCATCATCTTTACCGTTGACAACACATCTTTGCTTTTGACCAACGCCTCGCCTACCAAAATCGCATCTACACCGATATTTTTCATCTCATGGACATCAGCGGCCGTTTTCAATCCGCTTTCCCCCACAACCACAACATCTGCCGGAATCATCTGGCGCAGGCGGGCGGTGTTGGCAAAATCTACAGCAAACGTCTGCAAATTACGATTGTTCACCCCTATAATGTGCGGCTGAACGGCCAGGGCGCGGGACAACTCTTCTTCGCTGTGTACCTCAACCAACGCATTCATACCCAGTTTATGGGTCAGGTTGAGAAGGCCTTTCAAATCAGCGTCGCTCAATACCGTTACAATGAGCAAGATGGCATCTGCCCCGGCCGTGCGGGCTTCGTAAATTTGGTAAGGGTGAAAAATGAAATCTTTGCGTAAGACCGGTACGTTGCTCCCCACCGCTTCTTTGACATCTCGTAGATGCGCCAATGTACCCTGGAAGTGACGGCCGTCGGTCAACACCGAAATCGCCTTCGCTCCCCCTTTTACATACATTTTTCCTAATTTTACCGGGTCATAATTGGGAACCATCAACCCCTTGCTGGGAGACGCTTTTTTACATTCAGCAATCAAGGAGACGCCGGGCGTTTGGAGAGCGGCATAAAAATCGGCTGGTAGCGGGGCTACAGTGGCCATTGCCCTCACATCTGCCAGTGGCGTCTCTCGCATCACTTTGGGCAATCGCTCCCGATGATACGTCATGATTTCATCCAATATTTGTCCGCGTCGTTTCGCTAGATTAGATACGCTCATTGTTTTGGGGAGATTGGAGATTGGTGATTAGAGATTTAATCACCATTGTCGTTAACTTAAGACCTCGCAGGTTTCCAAAATGATCTACGCCCCTCTGAGGTTTTGCGTTAAAACCTGCGAGGTCTTCGCTTAAGTTAACACTTATGATTTAATCTCCAATCTCTAATCTCCATTATAACGCTGTGTCTTTGCCACCCATGTTTCTAATGTCTTTAGAGCAGCCCCACTTTCAATTGATTCCCGCGCTTGTGCCAATCCGGTTGGTAGGTCATCAGAGGCTACGCTTAAGGTAGCGGCCGCATTCAACAGCACAATATCACGACACGGCCCACTATCTTCGCCGCTGAGAACAGCATGGGTAATGGCCGCATTTTCCTCTGGCGTACCCCCGATGAAATCATTCAAATTACCACGCGCCAACCCCAATTCCAGGGGATCAAATTCATAGGTTGTCACTTCTCCCTCTTTCAGACGGCTGATTTGGTTGGCCCCGGCTGTAGAAAGTTCATCCAGACCTTCGGCCCCATGCACCACATAAGCCGCTTTGCTGCCCAATGCTTTTAACACATTAGCCATCGGTTCCGTTAGTGCCGGGTCAAAGACGCCAATAAGCTGGTATTCAGCCCCGGCCGGATTAGTCATGGGGCCGAGGATGTTGAAGATGGTGCGCTGGCCAATTTCACGGCGTGGCGGACCGGCAAAACGCATTGCCGGATGATGGTGGATGGCGTACAAAAAGCCGAAGCCAAGCTCTTGCACACAGTCGGCCACCTGTGCCGGCGTTAAATCGAGATTGCCGCCCAGGGCAATTAGCACATCGGCCGAACCGGAACGACTGCTGGCGGCGCGGTTGCCATGTTTGGCAACCTTTAATCCAGCGCCGGCAACGACGAATGCGGCCGTCGTAGAAATATTGAACGTATGCTTGCCATCTCCCCCCGTTCCTACCGTGTCTACCAAAATCTCATCGTTACCTAAAGGCACATGTACGGGGACAACATGGGAGCGCATAGATTTTGCGCTGCCGGCGATTTCGGCCACCGTTTCCCCTTTCATACGCAGAGCAGTTAGGTAACAGCCGATTTGGGCCGGGGTAGCGTCCCCATTCATGATGTCGTCCATAGCCGCTTCGGCCTGCTCTAAAGTGAGGTTTTGGAAGTTGATAACTTCCGCAATTGCTTCTCGAATTGACATGATACGTTTTCTCCTCTTGTAAATCGGACATTCCCTGTCCGATGCCCCGAACAGGGAGATTCAGGTTACGATTTTTATCTGGGAACAAGGCTGGTCAGTATGCCTTCCTGTTCAGTGATCAACTCCCGCCGAATAAAGCTGTCAAGCAGGTGATTTAACATGTGGCTGGGGTCGTTGAATCCAGCGCGGAGAGCGTAGTCGTGGGGCCACGGCCGTGCCAACGCTTGCTCAATCAATGTGTCCCGGTGAATGGGCTGCTGCATGAGGACAGTTGTCATCGCCACCCGCCGTAATAAATGTAAAGCCATCTTTTCAGGATGGGTTTTGAAACGAGCCAGTTTGTTAGCCAATGTTTGCAAACTGCCTGCTGCATCCATAATCGGGGCGCCGTGTCCAGGCAGAGCCAGAGCAATGTCCCGTTGTTGCAATTTGTGTACTGTTTCGATGGCTTCGTCTAGGATTTGTTCACCGTGTACGGCCGTGTTCAAAATACCGCAATCATTTTCATGCAGGGCATCGGCCGAAATAAGCAGGCGGGTATCTGGCTGGTACAGGGCGATGCTGTCCGGGGCATGGCCGGGGGTAGCGATGACTTCAAATTCATACTGACCTAACTGCACAACATCCCCATCTTGCCAGGCGAGGTCAATAACGATGGGGATAAGGTCGGCCGCAAAGTAATCCAACCACATCGCCTGCCGGTCATTTGTTTGCAGGATATGGGCGGTAGCGGCGGATACGGCCGTTTGCGCGCCGCTCATTTCTCGGATGGCCGCATTGGCCCCAAGATGATCCCAATGACAATGGGTGTTCACAATCAACTTAATCTCCGCCGGATTGACGCCGTTTTCTGTGATGAGTTGCAGGGTCTCGACCGTGCCCAAAAAATGCCCGGTATCCACAATCACAGGCCCATTGCCGCCGCTGATGAGGATGCTGTTACTGTTAACCCAGCCCCGTTGGATGAAGGTGATGTTGGATGGTAGGTTCAT
>JAAEOP010000877.1 GCA_024223125.1 Chloroflexota bacterium | reverse complement strand
CTGGGGCAAACGCTGGCCTTTACCCTGACGGTTGAAAATTTTGGCAATGTGCCTATTCGCACGTCCGGCCCCAGTTCCGGCGAGCATTACCGCAGTAATCAAAATTTCAACACTAAGGATTCGTTCCAATCATCGGGGGCCTGGCGGGTTGGCATTGATTATGAAGGCAATCCCAGCTATGCCTATCCCTATCGATGGGCAATTGGGGATATGGATGAATTAGAACAGCGAGTGATCAACAACAATGTGGAGTATTTTTTAATGCCCGGTCAACGGGCAGTGGTTGTTGGCTCTATTGAGCTTATTGATGTTCCGTCAGATAAAGACACAGTAAACTTCTGGGCCGGGCTCATCCATGAAGATGTGCGGATTGATGTTTTTAATGATCATGTTAGCCCAACCCCCATTATCATTGGGTTTTGAAAACGCAGTTGCTGCCCAAATTTTTATTCTGGTTTAGGGCTAAGGATTAAGTCTTATGCACGGCATAAGTAATTTCCCTATTCCCTGGTCAGATTCTCTCACTATTTTGATCTACAATTGAGGAAGTTAATT
>JAAEOP010000876.1 GCA_024223125.1 Chloroflexota bacterium | reverse complement strand
GCAACCGCCGTATCGGCGGGGGCGGGGGCCAATGTAAATATAAATATGAGGAGGATGGCTGTGAGCGCTGCCGCCAATCCCATACGTTTTCGCTTTGAAATTATGTTATTAAGCATTGGTTTTGCTCCTTTGAATTACTCGATAGTCTAATAAGGAAAGACTTTTGTCTTTTCTCGTTTCTTTTATTTTGGTGGGACTTTATTTCAAAAATTGTTACATTCGAGTGGCGCCAAATAGGAGATTAGTTCTATTTGGATGGAAGAACGGCCGTTGATGAAAGCGGGAATGTGGGGATTGCTGCAGCGGAGGTAGTTTCCCGCGCGTGGGAGGTGGTTTATCGACATTCGGATCAACACACACAGTAGCCCTACCTAATTGCCCGCGCGCGTTTGAAGTTGTGTTGTTAAGCATTGGTTTTGCTCCCTTGAATTACTCGATAGTCTAATAAGGAAAGACTTTCGGTACTGTACCTTAACAATGCGGATAAATAGGTCGAGGTAGAAATTACCCCAAAAGCGGGTCAGGTGGCAAACTTATGCAAACCAGATCAAAGGAACGCATATGTTTGACCACCTGTTGTTAACTATTGTAATAGGTATTGTGTTTGTCGGGCAATTAGAGGCATTTCGGCCGTTTCTTGGTAGGGTTCGGCGTAGACAGCGGAAAAAGTCAAGACCGGCCAAAAAACAAAGTCAGCCAACCGCGCCGACAAAACGGCCGTCCTGCCCAGCATGCGCCGCGGACCAAGAGGCTCAAAAGAGCAAGACGGCGACACTTGATGAACCGCCTCCCATGATAGAGCAGGCGAGAGGACGACCCCGGTCTGTGAACACAAGCAGCCACTTCTGCTCCAGGAGGAACTGTCGCTACTATGGTTGGCTGGGGCGGGGTAACATCCGCGCCAATGGGCATCCGAATGGAGGCCGGTGGCGGCAGTTACAATGCGTTGTGTGCCACAAGAGATTCATGGAAACGACCAACACTATCTTTTACGGCAAGAAGGCAGCGGCGGAAACCATCTGGCAGGCACTCAAGGCGTTGGCCGAAGGGCTGGACATACGGGCCACGGCCCGGGTGTTTGACCTGGACCCCAATACAGTAGAAAAGTGGCTCGGTCAGGCAGCCGCGCATATGGAAGCCGCCTCTGCCTATCTCATTCACGACCTGGAATTGACCCAGGTTCAGGTGGATGAATTATGGGCATTGCTGGGACGACGAGATAATAATGAAGGGGAGGAAGGCAAACAACGAGGCAAACGCTGGGTGTGGGCCGGTATGGATCCGGTAAGCAAACTTATGTTAGGCTATGTAGTGGGCGACCGTTCACTAGATTGTACCCAACTGCTCATCCATATGATTGCCGCCCTGTTGGCGCCGGGTTGTGTGCCCCTCTTTATCAGCGACGGCTGGAGCGCTTATGGTACGGCTTTGCTGACCCACTTTGGTCACTGGGTACAGAGGCCCCGCCAGCACCAACTGGGGGCGACCCCCAAGCCCCGTTGGCAACCATTGCCGGAGTTGCACTATGCTCAAGTCGTCAAAAAACGGGTCAAAGGTCGGGTTGTCAGCGTCAGTCACCGGGTCATCTATGGCCGCTTGGAGGCCATCATGACGGCTTTGACCAACAGTGTGGGGCAGGTTATCAACACCGCTTTCATCGAACGGCTCAACTTAAGCCTGCGCCAGCATGTACCCGCCTTGGGCCGCAAAGTGATGAGTTTGGCCAAGGGTGAACCCGGTTTGAAGCGCCAATTGACTCTGGCACAAGCCTACTACAATTTCTGCCTGCCCCATTTTGCTTTACGTCTACCTCTACGTCAGCCTGTGCCAACCAAGGGCAATGGCTCTCCCAAAATGTGGCAATCTCGCACTCCGGCCATGGCGGCTGGTATCACCAACCACGTTTGTCGATTGGAGGAATTGCTCTTGTTTCGCCCTCCCCCCTGGCCACAACCGGTTACGGTTGCTGCCTAACCGCCGGATTTGGCGGATGTTGACGGTTGCCTGGGGTGCAGGCAACCGGGGTAAACCCCTTGCTTTTGGGCTGGATACTCCCTTTTTCAGGGCTTTTTCAGTCAAAATGGGGGCAATCCAACTCCATTACGTCCATTTTGGCTTTTTTGATTTATCCGCAGTGTTAAGGTACACGACCGAAAAAACAAGCATGATAGTATACTCGTGTCCCTTGACGGACATAGCGGAGTAATATGAAAAAATTGCCAGAAATCGCCCCTACAAAAATCTTGTCAACTGAAGAAGTTGCTCAAATTGCTGGCGTTACGCCTAGAACTGTACGCCGTTGGTGTGTCTCCGGCGTTCTCAAAAGTGAACAGTTGGGAAGAGAGTACGCGATCTTGTGGCAAGATTTTGTGTCCTTTTGGCAAGAACGAAATAAATAACGAAACAGCCCGGATAATCTTACAGGATAGACGGGCTGTTCCTTTTTTGCACTTTAACAATTAAAGTACGAAGCTGAGGGACCTGGATTCGAACCAGGAACGACGGAGTCAGAGTCCGCTGTTTTACCGTTAAACTATCCCTCACGGACGGCAGAATTTTAGCATGGGGGAAACCAAACGCCAAATTTACGATTTACGATTTTAGATTGACG
>JAAEOP010000875.1 GCA_024223125.1 Chloroflexota bacterium | reverse complement strand
TGAGCCTCCGTATGATCTGGTGGTGAAATTGCTCTACGGCTGTGGGCTGCGGGTGTCGGAGTGTTTGAACCTGCGGGTGCAGTGTTTCAATTTTGATGTTGGGGTGTTGACTGTGCATGACGGTAAAGGTCAGAAAGACCGTACCGTGCCACTGCCGGAAACTATTGTGCCGGAACTCCAGGCCCAGCTTGAAGCGTTACGCGTCTTACACCAACAGGATTTGGATAAGGACTGTGCGGGGGTGTTTTTAGTCCATGCGTTGGAGCGCAAGTACAAGTATGCGGCAAAGGAGTTTATCTGGCAGTGGTTCTTTCCGGCCATTGAACTGACCTATCTTGAAAAAACACGGGAATACCGACGTTACCATCTGCATGAATCACATGTTCGGAAGGCTATTAAGCAGGCAGTGGGGAAGACACGAATTTGTAAGCGGGCGACTGCGCATACGTTTCGTCACTGTTTCGCCAGCCATTTGCTGCAAGCCAATTATGATATCCGCACGATTCAAGAGTTATTAGGGCATGGGGATCTGAAAACCACTATGATTTACACGCATACCGTGAAAAGTACTACCAAAAAAGAGGCCAAAAGCCCGCTGGATTTGTGACGTTTTTCTGGAACCTTCATCATGATTGAGGATCTGTATGTGAATGGCATGTTGAAAATTATCGGTGGGCAAAACACATTGCTGATGCAAACTTTGGAGAAATTCGACGGCAACTTATGTATAAAGCCGCATTGTTTGGTAATATAGACATTCATATAAATAATGACACGGCGTTATCAGTCGCGCC
>JAAEOP010000874.1 GCA_024223125.1 Chloroflexota bacterium | reverse complement strand
GCACACTTTTCACCTCATAATTGCGATATTCTGACGATTATGTTAACTATCAGTTGGCATTTTGCGCCGATCACGATTAAGTGTGGCGGTACCCATTTCCTACGAATCAAGAACTTTCGGGTTTTATTTAATTCTCATTCCTTAATCTCCCATCTCCTTGCCAACAAACTCCCCCCTGACTATCATTCCCCCCAATGATCATTCTACAAGGCAAAGGATTGGCTCAATCATTTGGGGCCGAGGATATTTTTGAAGGCATTGATTTACGCCTGACCCAACGGCAGCGGGTGGGGCTGGTGGGGCCAAACGGCTGCGGCAAAACGACCTTGCTGCAAATGTTGGCTGGTTTACAGCAACCACGGAATGGCGAACTCAGCCGCCACCGTGATTTGACATTGGGGTATCTGCAACAAGAAGCTGTCCTCACTTTTGCCGGACAAGACAACACCGTTTACGAAGAGATGCTGACCGTTTTTGCCACTCTGACCACTCAAGAAAACCAGTTGCGAGAAATGGAAACTCGCATGGAGGCAGGGGATTTTTCTGAGGAATTGATGGAGGAATACGGCCGCATCCAAGAAACATACGATATTAGCGGCGGCTACCAATACCGGCACGACATTAAGCGAGTGCTGCATGGGTTGGGCTTTGTGCCCGAAGATTGGGACACCCCCCTGACCCATCTCAGCGGCGGCCAAAAAACGCGTGTCCTGCTCGGTCGTCTGTTGCTAGAGCAACCCGATTTGCTGATTTTGGATGAACCGACCAATCATCTGGATATGACGGCCGTTGAATGGCTGGAAAACACCCTACGTACTTGGTCTGGCGCTCTGCTCATTGTCAGCCATGACCGTTACTTTTTAGATCGCGTCGTCAACCATATTTGGGAACTCACCCCTTACCAGCTTAAAACGTATAAAGGTAATTACACTACCTACACTCAGCAGCGCAATTTGGAATGGGCACGAGAAGAGGAATTATTCAAGGTCGAAAAAGCACGACTGGAAAGCGAACTGGCATTTATCCGCAAACATATCGCTGGCGGCAAATCGGACATCGCCAAAGGTAAGCTCAAACGGCTAACGCGAGATTTACTGTTGATCGAGGAATATGGGGTAACGGCCGTACAAGGTCAAAGCTGGCTGCAAATCGGCGGCCGAGTACGAACCCTGAGCGCCAATGAAGCTGCTGCCCGACTGCGTAACCTGCCCTCCCCCAATACCCGCCGTCCCCAACTCAAAATCAAACTGAAGCCGGAGCAGCGCAGCGGCCGTCTCGTCCTTCGCAGTAAAAAACTGCAAATTGGCTACCCCGGCCATTTACTATTCAGTAGTGACGACATCAATTTGGAACGGCTGGAGTGTGCCGCCCTCATCGGCCCCAACGGCAGTGGCAAAAGCACATTTTTACGTACTCTCATGGAAGAGATTTCTCCTTTACGCGGTAAACTGCGTTTTGGCGACGACCTCATTCGCGGCTATTTTGCCCAGGCGCATGAACAGCTAAACCTGCAAAACCGGGTCCTCGATGAACTGTTGGCCCAAAAAGCGATGTCTGTTGAAAACGGCCGTAACTATCTGGCCCAATACCTCTTTCGTAGCGACGATGTGTTTAAGCAGATCAGCGATTTGAGCGGCGGCGAGCGGGGGCGGCTGGCGCTGGCTTTTCTGGCTCTGGATGAGGCCAACTTCTTGCTCCTGGATGAGCCAACCAATCATCTGGATATACCCTCGCAAGAGGTACTGCAATCGGTATTGGAGCAATTTGAGGGCACGATTGTTTTGGTCTCGCATGATCGCTATCTAGTAAACCGGCTGGCGACACAAATATGGGAACTGCGCGACGGCCGCCTCCACATTTTCGACGGCCCCTATCAAGAATTCCTGGCCGTGCGGGAAGGCCGGGAATCTAGCGTCACCACTATCTCCTCCAAAGTAGACTTGCCTACGGCCGAAAAAGAATTGCCGCCAATAGATATGGAATGGGTAGCTGAATTCACGGCCGCGGCGTCCAAACCAGACAAACAAAAACAACGTAACCGCCCCCAACACATCCGCGACTTGCAAAACCAGCTTGAAGAAACCGAAGCGTGGCTAGACCAGCTCGATTATGATTTACGTCTAGCCGAAATGCAAGCTGACAAGACCCACGTTACAAAACTGCAACACGAAGCGGCCGTAGCCCAACAAGAATGGGAAAATCTTTCCACAGAATTAGAGGAATTACTATCCTGAAAATCGTAGGTCAAAACGCTGTTTTGTCCGCGCAAACGGATAATTTGGGCTACAAATTATCGCAAAAAAAATTGCTTCCACAATTTGTTGACGCTAGTACGGAAGGGTGATATACTTTTGTTGGCTCCCCCCCCAGAGGTGGTTGGACTAACGCCCGTTAGACCACCACCTCCTTTTTTTTACCTCAAAATAGTTTGTAAATTCCCAAATACCCGTTACCATTTGTTTTATGGCTAAAAGACCTATACTTGTTGAAACTGGACCGGCCTTTGCAACGGCCGCACTGGTACACCGGGTAGCAAAACCTAAAATCCCTGGCCCTCATCCAACCGTCGTGATGCTTCATGGACATTGGGGCAATGAAGATGCCATGTGGATATTTGCCCGAACCCTACCACCCGATTGGTTGGTAGTGGCTCCCAGAGCCATCGTCCCTATTCAAGAAAAAAGCTATACCTGGCATCCACGCAGCGAAAATGAATGGCCGACATTAACACAATTTGATGACGCTGTAGATATTGTGACCAGATTCATTCACACACTGCCGGAATTGTATGAGGCAGACTTAGATCAACTGTATCTGATGGGGTTTAGTCAGGGCGCGGCCGTGTCGTTTGCCATTGCTATCCATCATCAGGGCTGGATTAAAGGCATCGCCAGCCTGGTCGGGTTTATGCCCTTTGCTGTAGAAGAAGCGATTGAGCAGGCAGCTTTGCGCAATAGTCCGGTTTTTATGGTTGCCGGTAAGCAAGATGAACGTATTCCTTTGCCAATAGCTCAGGGTTGTGCAGAAGCAGTGCGGGAAATGGGGGCTGTTCTGGAATATCGGGAATATCCCACCGGCCATAAGTTAAATAGAGATGGGATGCAGCAATTGAAAAGCTGGTGGACAGATCAGGCGCTGTTCCAATAAATTCACCCACACTTAATCTCGTATTAAGGATTATTTGCCATACTGGAGCTTATGGTGAAACGAACGAATGAGGAGTGGCTAACAGCGCTCCAGGAACCTGGGGAAGCTCAACGCGAAGCTCTATCAGATTTACGGGAATATCTGGTACGGGTGGTTTTTGTGTATTTGCGCGACGGCCGCACTGAACTGACCCATCTCTCTACAAACACTCTGTACGAAATGGCCGAAGATTATGCCCAAAATGCATTATTAGCCATTCAGAATAACCTGGGCAAGTTTCGCGGCGATGCCAAATTCAGTACCTGGACTTACCGCTTTGTTATCAATGAAGCGGCGGCCGATTTACGTCGCCGCCGCTACCAGAATGTATCCTGGGATGATCTGGCGGAAAAGGAATCGGCCGTGTTTCAAAACATATTAAAATTCAGCCAACCGCACGACCCCACCATACGCGCCGAACAAGCAGATCTGATTCGCTTTTTGTTGCAAATTATTGAAACGGAGTTAAGCGATCGGCAGCGCATCGCCGTTTTATGTACCCACTTTCAAGGCCGGTCTATTCAAGAAACGGCCGAACTTTTAGAAACCTCAGCCAACACACTTTACAAAATGCTGCATGACGCTCGCAAGAAAATAAAGGCCAAATTACTGGCTCGACATTACTCCATGGGCGATATATTGGGCTTATTTGATAGTTTGTGGTAAGAATTAGACAGTTATCTGCATCCTATTTATGCACAAAATCTGATCTGGGAAGGTCGCTTTGACGCAAAACACATTTACCCACTGGATAGAAAACATCTTCACGACACAGGAACATGAAATAGATTGCCACCAACTGCAACGATACTTGCCGGCATTTGTTGAGGCTAAGTTCACTGGTGACAAATCGAAATACTCGGCCGTCATCAGCCAACATCTGCGCCAATGCCCCGACTGTGATGAAACTTATCAGGGGCTTCGTCTGGTAACGGTGGCCGAATTTTCTCCTGTACCAGCCAGTGATTGATGTTACTCTGTACGACAGCACAATGACAAAGTACAGAATTCCTACTCTCTAATTTGTAAGAAATCCCCTTAGTTAATCATCCTATCTACACATTCACAGAAAACGGCCGTAATTTCTGACAGTTGTGGAACCTTTGGCCCACAACGCCGAAACTGTCTGGAGATGGAGCCGCAGTAAACGCTACGATTTTTCGTGGCAGCGCGATTTGTCGTGCGCTTCATCGTTACAAGTTTACAGGGGTATCAAACGTAAATTTGGCTGTACATGGACAGTAAAAGAGTAGGCTTCTTGGAAGGAAGAGGGTCGCCAAACCGGCTTGGTTTGTGTTGACCCTTTTTTGTTTCATTTTAAGTGGAGGCACATTGACATGAGTACAAATTCTATCTTAACCCAGATCGCTAATTTGCAAGATATTACCGGTTTCCGTGATATGCATTGGGAAGGGACATTTGAGGCGTATTTGGATATTGTGCGCCACGATCCCAAAGTGGCCCGTTCCGCATATCAACGTTTGTACGACATGATCGTGGCGCATGGTTCTGAAAAGTACACGCGCAACCGGGAACGTTTAATTCACTACAACTTCTTTGACGACCCCTTTGAAAATGGCAAAGATGCCGTGTTTGGCATTGACAAACAGTTGATGGACCTGGTGCAAATTTTCCGTTCGGCCGCCCACCGCTACGGCACAGAAAGACGGGTTGTTCTTTTACACGGGCCGGTAGGTACGGCCAAAAGCACCATTGTCCGCCTGCTCAAGAAAGGGTTGGAACAATATTCACGCACGGATGACGGCCGTCTCTACAGCTATCGTTGGCAGCCAGAAGATGAGGAAATTATGGACTGCCCCATGCACGAAGACCCCTTACACCTCATCCCCATTGAATTCCGGCATATTGTGACGGATGAGTTGAATGACGGCCGTGACGGTATGAACCGCATCCTCATTGAGGGTGACCTCTGCCCCGCCTGCCGTTTTGTTTACAACGAATTGCTGGAAAAAGCAGATGGGGACTGGACTAAAGTCATCCACCAGATCACAGTCAAACGAATTCTCCTCTCTGAAAAAGACCGCGTTGGTATTGGCACCTTCCAACCCAAAGATGAAAAAAACCAGGATTCCACTGAACTGACCGGCGACATCAACTACCGTAAAATCGCCGAATACGGTTCCGATTCTGACCCCCGAGCTTTCAACTTTGATGGTGAACTCAATATTGCCAATCGGGGTATTGTGGAGTTTATCGAAATTCTCAAATTAGACGTCGCCTTCCTATACGACCTGCTGACCGCCTCCCAGGAACATAAAATCAAACCGAAAAAATTCGCCCATACCGATATTGATGAAGTCATTCTCGGCCATACCAATGAAGCGGAATATCGTCGCCTACTCAATAACGAATATATGGAAGCGCTGCGCGACCGCACCATCAAGATCGATGTGCCATACAACATTCGTTTTCAAGATGAGGTCAAGATTTACCAACGCGACTTCAGCCAAGAAAAGGTGATTGGCAAACACATCGCCCCCCATACGTTGAACCTGGCCGCTTTTTGGGCAGTACTCACTCGTCTGGAAGAACCTAAACGAGCCGGATTAAGTCTGGTGCAAAAGCTGCGTTTGTATGACGGCCGTTCCCTACCCGGCTTCACCGAAGATACTGTCATCGAACTACAAGACGAAGCCCAAAATGAAGGTATGTTTGGCGTCTCCCCCCGCTACATCCAGGACAAAATCTCCAACGCCCTGGTTGGCGATCCCAGCCGCACCTGCCTCAACCCCTTCATGATCATGCGTGAACTGGAAGGCGGTTTGAGACATCACTCTCTCATCACCAGCAAAGAGCAGCGCAAACAATTCCGCGACCTGCTGTCTGTCGTCCGCTCCGAATATGACGAAATTGTCAAGAATGAAGTGCAACGAGCTATTACGGCCGATGAAGAAGCAATCAAACGACTCAGCGCCAACTACATTGACAATGTAAAAGCATACACTCAAAAACAAAAAGTCCGCAATGAATACACTGGTCAAGATGAACCGCCGGATGAACGGCTGATGCGCTCCATCGAAGAAAAAATTGAAATTCCCGAAAGCCGCAAAGATGACTTCCGCCGCGAAATCATGAACTACATCGGCGCCTTAGCCATTGATGGCAAAGTTTTCAAATGGGATTCCAATGAACGTCTACGTCGCGCTTTGGAATTAAAATTGTTTGAAGACCAAAAAGATTCTATCAAGCTCACCAGCCTGGTTTCCAACGTGATTGACCAGGAAACCCAAGAAAAAATCGAAGTGGTTAAAACCCGAATGATCAAAAACATGGACTATTGTGATGTTTGCGCCACTGATGTACTTAACTACGTAGCCAGCATCTTTGCCCGTGGCGATACGCAAAGGAGGGAGTGATCAGTGTTCAGTAGGTATTATTCAGTGTGCAGTTAGCGTCGCAATCCACTGAAAACTGAAAACTGATGACTGAAAACTGATAATGAACCAAACCACCGCCCACCGCATAGACCAGGACGCCAAACGGTTCCGCCAAATTGTACGCGGGCATGTGCGGCGTAATTTACGCAAATATATTTCTAATGGGGAGTTGATCGGCCGTCAGGGAAAAGACCTCGTTTCCATTCCTGTGCCCCAAATTGAACTGCCCCGTCTCCGCTTTGGCAGCAAACAGATGGGCGGTGTTGGCCAGGGTGAAGGAGATGTGGGTACGCCGCTTGGCCCTGGCGACCAGGATGGGGCACAAGGCGCCGGCAACCAACCGGGCCAACACATCATGGAAGTGGAGATGAGCCTGGAAGAGTTGGCCGCCATCTTGGGCGAGGAATTAGAACTGCCGCGCATTGAACCCAAAGGAAAGAAAAATGTAGAGGGGGGCAAGGTACGCTATACAGGCATCCGCCGTGTGGGGCCAGAAAGTTTACGCTCCTTCAAACGCACCTATCGGGCAGCGCTCAAACGGCAAATTGTTACCGGCACGTATGATCCCCAAAACCCGGTTATCATTCCTATTCGGGATGATGTGCGTTACCGTTCCTGGAGCATTTATCCGCAGCCGCAAAATAATGCCGTCATCTTTTACATGATGGATGTCTCCGGCAGTATGACACGGCACAAAAAGGAGCTGGTGCGGCTGACGGCTTTTTGGATTGATACCTGGCTGCGAGCCAATTATAAAAGCATTGCCGTGCGCTACATCGTCCATGACGCGGCCGCAAAAGAAGTAGACAACCATACATTTTACCATCTGCGGGAAAGCGGCGGTACGCGCATCTCCTCTGCTTACGATTTGTGCCACCGTATCATGTCTGAAGAGTATAATCCGGCCGAATGGAATATGTATGCCTTTCACTTTTCTGATGGGGAAAACTTTGGAGGCAATGATGATAAATTGTGCCATGAATTGTTGGTAGATAATTTACTGCCTCATGTGAATTTATTTGGCTATGGACAGGTTCCGGGGGGATACGGCCGTATGTTCATGGAAACCATCAACAAGATTGAAGATGAAAAACTGATCGGCAGTAAGATCAATGATCGAGAAGGGATTTTTGAGGCTATTAAGGTATTTTTGGGGAAAGGATTATAGAGATTAGAGATTGGGAGATTGGAAATTGACCATTCACCTAATCTCCAATCTCCAATCTCCTGGTATAAATCATATGCTCATCACCAGTGAACTCGCCCAATTGCAACAAGAAATCGAAACCATTGCGGTTAACTATGGGTTAACCTTTTCCGAGGTGCGCTATGAGATGGTGGATTACAAAACTGTCAATTTGCTGGCGGCTTATGATGGTTTTCCGGTGCGCTACCCCCATTGGCGTTTTGGCATGGAGTATGAACGGCTTTCCAAAAGTTACGCCTACGGTCTACATCGCATTTACGAAATGGTGATCAATACAGACCCCATCTACGCCTACCTCCTGCAAAGCAATTTGATGGTAGACCAAAAGCTAGTCATGGCCCACGTTTGCGGTCACGCTGATTTCTTCAGTAATAATTTCTGGTTCAGCCACACCAATCGTAAAATGTTGGATGAGATGGCTAATCATGCGGCACGGGTACGGAATTATATGGATAGACACGGCCGTGAAACTGTCGAAACCTTCCTTGATGCCTGTCTATCCCTGGACAACCTCATAGACATCCACGCACCCGGCGTCAAACGCCGCCCTGAATTCATTCCCGATGAAGAAGCAGAACTGCAAACTGTTAAAAAAATCAAGGCCAAAGAATACATGGACAGCTACATCAATCCGCCCGATTTTCTGGCCGAGCAGCAGCGCAAATTAAAGGAAGCGCAAGAACAACAAAAACAGTTCCCGGTTGAGCCGCGGCGAGATGTGCTGCTGTTTTTGCAAGAATTCGCTCCTCTGGAAAACTGGCAGCGGGACATTTTAGGCATCGTGCGCGAAGAATCTTACTACTTTGCCCCCCAACGCCAAACCAAAATCATGAATGAGGGGTGGGCTGTCTTCTGGCACACCCGCATTATGACCAACCATATGCTGGAACCGGCCGAACTGATTGATTACGCTGAGCATCATTCTGGCACGGTGGCCGCTCATCCTGGACAGCTAAATCCCTACCGCCTGGGTTACGAACTGTTTCTAGATATTGAAGATCGTTGGAACCGGGGCGCTTTCGGGGCTGAATATGAGAACACGCACAACCGGCAAGCTCGCCAAAATTGGGATATGAAGTTAGGCCAAGGCATGGAAAAAGTGTTCGAGATGCGCCGCATTTACAATGATGTGGGTTTTATTGACGCTTTTCTGACAGAAGAGTTTGCTCGTAAACACAAAATGTTCATGTTTGCCTATAATGAGCAAATTGAAGAGTATGAAATTGCCAGCCGCCAATTTGAGGACATCAAACGCAAGCTGCTGTTTCAACTCACCAATTTCGGCCAGCCGATTATTGATGTGGTGGACGCCAATTATGCCAATCGGGGTGAATTGTATCTGTATCATTATCATGAGGGCATTGATCTCGATTTACCATATCTGGAGGCGACGTTGGAAAATTTATATCTGGTTTGGGGACGGCCGGTGCATCTGGAAACAACGATTGAGGATAAAGGGGAGATCATTTTCGGCTTCGGTCCGGATGGCCATAGTACAGCTTCGCCTCATCACGATGAGGAAATCCGACAATCCATATCGAAGCAAGTCGGCCGGCGGCCGTAAACATAAGCAGAATTATTCCCGGCAGGTATCTTTTTTATGAGGGACATCTGTTTTTCAGTTGATAACAGTTCACAACTTCCAACATTCACATCCACTTCATCTTAATGTCTACTTGAAAGTAATATTTGAACCTGTATAATTTATAATCGTAAACGTTCTCAACTTGTTGTAACTGCCTTACTGATGAATACTAATATGATGTCGTCATCTTAGATACCCAATTATCAAATATAGTTTGGTATGTGCGCTTCAGCACAGGAGGAATCATGATAGCCCCACAAAAAAAACACCAAAACAAGACAAGTTCTTTTCGTAAACGATTGCTGACTTATTCGGCCGCAGCCGGCATGACCTTGGCCGTAGGCGCTGGGGCAAGCGCCAATGCCGCCTCAGAACCGGTAATGGAAGTAGACCCGGCCCATATGGTCTCCAATGATGACTTTAACATTTCGTTAGTCCGTACTTTCCATGCCCCCACAGCCCAAGGCACTATTGATATTCAGAATACTTACTACAACAGTGCCTTTTACCTGGACTTTGACGATGGGGGAGCTGACCCTGAATTCAAAATCGTTCATACATATGGATCCGCCATTTACTTGTATCCAGATTTGGTTGGAGCAGATACCGGGAAATATTTTGTGGGGTATGTAACTGCTGGAAATAAAAAATATGCGTCTGCACTCAATGCAGGTACAAATATTAACACAACACGTGCTTTTCAAGATTTGACAACAGGCACCATAAATAGACGTTATGCAAATATGGCCTATTCAACCAGCTTCCCCTGGGCTGGAGCAACAAACTTATATTTAGGGTTGCAGTTTTCCTTGAATGGCACTCCTCATTATGGCTGGTTAAGACTCACCGTACCGGGAGATAGTTCAAATTTATTTGTGGATAAAGGAGCTTATCATCTAACAAGTATAACAACAGGATCGGGGCCAACGGCCGTGACCCTACAAGACCTTTCGGCCGATAATACAACCAATGCCGGCGTCATCGGCCTAATCGCTTCTGGTCTGGCAGCCATAGGCGGTCTGTTTATGGCCTTGCGTCACCGGTTCAGCCGCCGTTAGTGGGTTCAAGTCAATGTCGCAAGACCCCCCCCAACCATTACAACCCCAGCCCATTTTGATTTCTGAGCAGCAAACCAGTATTATCACAAAAGAAATCCCTCCCGGTTCCATTTTTGAGATTCCGCCAGAAGGCTCTTTGGGCCTTCTAGCTTTGGGGGCGGCAGGTATAGAAGCATGGCGGCAAGCACGCGCAGCTTTTACCGTGGAGAATAAGACAGAAGACCCCTCAAACTAAAATCACATCGAATAATAAAATATGAGCAAACATCGTCCCCCAAAACTATTGCTAATCGGCTGGGACGCGGCCGATTGGCGTGTCATTCATCCCTTAATAAAACAAGGAGTGATGCCTACTCTCAAACACCTGATAGAAACTGGCGCCCACGGCAATATTGCCACCCTCGATCCGCCGCTTTCCCCCATGCTTTGGACAAGTATAGCCACTGGTAAAACGGCCGATAAACACGGCATCTTAGGCTTTGTGGAACCTGACCTGGAGAAAAATCAGCTGCGTCCCGTCATGGGCACATCGCGCAAAGTCAAAGCCATTTGGAATATCCTCAACCAAAAAGAGCTGCGTACCCACGTGGTGGGTTGGTGGCCCAGCCATCCTGCAGAACCGATTAATGGGGTATCTGTTTCCAATTTTTATCATCGGGCCACAGTCGCATACGGTGAACCGTGGCCTTTGGCTGAGGGATGTGTGCATCCTCCCCATTTTGCTGAAAAACTGGCTTCATTGCGTGTACATCCAGGCGAATTAACGGCCGCTCACCTTTTACCATTTGTGCCGCGCGCGGCCGAAATTGATCAAGAAAAAGACAAACGTTTAATTTCCATTGGAAAGATACTTGCCGACACAGCTTCAGTCCATGCGGCCGCTACTTGGATTATGGAAAATGAGCCGTGGGATTTCATGGCCGTCTACCATGACGCCATTGATCACTTTGGGCATGGCTTCATGCGCTTTCATCCACCCTAACGAGGCGGCATCAGCCCGGAGGCGTTTGAGTTGTACCAAAATGTCATCACGGCCGGGTATCGTTTTCACGATATGATGCTGGAACGGCTGTTGCAATTGGCTGGCCCAGACACAACCGTTATTCTCATGTCCGATCACGGCTTCCACCCCGACCATCTGCGCCCGATTGGTATTCCTAAGGAACCGGCCGGCCCGGCTGCCGAACACCGTGAACTAGGCGTATTGGTCATGAATGGACCATCCATTCAACCTGGAGAGAGCATTTATGGTGCGACTTTATTAGATATTGCGCCGACCATATTAACTTTTTATGGTTTACCGATGGGCGCGGATATGAATGGCAAACCAATATTAAACGCTTTTACCAATCCGCCAGATTTTGACGTCATTCCATCGTGGGAGGATGTTGCCGGCAGCAGCGGTATGCACAATGAAGATGCCCGCCGCGACCCTTGGGCAGAAAGCCAGATGATGGAACAGTTAATTGCTTTAGGCTATATTGATCCTCCCGGCGAAAAGGTGAAAGAGGCGATAGAAAAGACAACACGGGAATCACAATATTATCTGGCGCGGGTTCATTTTAGTAACGGCCGTCTTGAAAAAGCTATCCCTATCCTGGAAACCTTGTACGATCAGTCGCCTGACCAAACCCGTTATGGATTACGTTTGGCCCAATATTACCAACAAGTTGACAACCTGATTGGCGCCAGGCGTGTTGTTAATGAGGTTTTGGCTCGTCAGGAAAAAAGTTTTCCGGCCCTCGATATTTTACGCAGTTCCCTTTTATTGGCCGAAAACAAGCCCGGTGAGGCGTTAATACTCCTTAATCAAACTTTGGAAAAGGCTCCTGCGCGGCCAGGTACTCACATTCGCATCGGTAAAGCATATTTGCAATTAGAGCAGTATCGAAAAGCGGAACTGGCATTTACCAAAGCAATTGAATTTGATTCAGACAATGCGCAAGCTTACCATGGATTAGCCGTGGCCTACCTGTATCAAGAAATGTACGAAGAAGCGGCCGACGCGGCACTTCAGGCCACAGATCGCATCTATTATTTACCGGCCGCCCATTATCATTTAGGGGTGGCGTTGCAGCAGTTGAGAGAGTTTGAACATGCGGCCGAGGCTTTCCAGGTGGCCGTACAACAATCGCCAGGCATGAAACGGGCGCATCTTGCTTTGATTGAATTATATGAAACTCATTTGGGTCAACCGGGGATGGCAGCCGTACAGCGACAATTTGTGCAAGAAATGATTCGCAGCGGAAATGACAGTTTGTCAGATAATCCAGAAACAAAAGCTGACAGCAAGAAGTAATCTGCTGCCAGCTTTTATTTTGTATGCAGATCGATTGATCTAATTGCGGGAGGGGAAGGTTCCTTCCAAAGCTATAATGAAATTCACTCCCAGCCAGGGCTGCATATTATTTACCTGTTGCCCGTTTCCAGTATTGACCACGGTTACATTAACAGTAGCCCCAGCGGACAAGTCAACGGTGGTTCCAGCATTGGCTGCTTCGATATAAATTTGAGCTTCAGGACGACCTGACACATTGCCGGCCGCCAAAAAATCCCCTGCGGCTGGCAATTCTTTTGTGCCGCTATTTGTAGAAGCCGGAACGCTAGTAGTGGCAGTAGTAGTGGTTGCATGAGTGTGGGATGGCATTTGGTTTACACTCAGGGTATTGTGTTCTGTACCGCTACTTTCACCGAGCCGGCGGGGGGTTAGACCGGGGCCGGTACCGGGGTGAACCGGTACGCGGCCGCGCATATCCGGTAAACCAAAAGTAGTACGGCCGTCGCCGCCATACGTTGTGCCTAAGAGTGAAAAGACGGCCGAGTATTGGGAAATCGGTAACAATTGTCCATCACAAAGCGCCCAACCACGCGGCGCAAAATTACCGCCAAACATAATTATCTCTGCAAGAAAAGGTTCAGACATTTGAATCCTCCTATGGGATTGTGTATATAGGTCTTATAAAGAAGTAAAATTTTTCGGGTTATTGGCTACAGGTTATTACGATACATGGGGTACTACAATATTAAGTTTGTGGCTTTGCTCACCTCCTTGTTGAGAATAGATCTTGTCGGAAATAAGAAATTGGACAGAATTTACGAGATTAACAGGATTATTTCATCCTGTTAATCTTGTTAATCCTGTCAAAAAAGTTGTTTCCGATAATGTCTAATAAATTGACACGAATTAGATGACCAATAGCATCGGGTCACTACATATAGCTGATAGACAAAAGCTTTGGAACCCTCAAATACTAATGACATTTAAACCCCATTTTGAAGTCTAGTAGATTTCATCAATTTTGGCAAGAAATCGGGGTTTTCAGTGGACTCAGCTATAATTAGTTCTCCCAATGACTGAGTATCATTTGAGGTGATTATGACTGAAGAATATTCATTGGCAGACAAG
>JAAEOP010000873.1 GCA_024223125.1 Chloroflexota bacterium | reverse complement strand
GGTCGGTTGCCAAAAGGAGGATCGTTATTGGGCAAACCGCTAGACGGCCCCGAAGAGACAATCTCGACACTGCCGCCATAGGACGGTACCAAAGCCCCGCCGACGTCTCGCGCTTCAATGGTTACAGTGAAGACCTGGTCTTTGGCTATCCCCACAGAGGGGCTGATGATGGTCCCCAGGAATACCTCTGTCATGGTTACGGCATTGGTTGTCGTTGTCAGGGTAGGGGTTGCCCAGGCGTAAGCGGAGACCGTCTGTAGACCAGCCTCATTAAACGCGAATAAAAAGGCTTTCTGACCAGCATCTTCATAGTTGAATTTATAATCCCAATCATTATTTCCCATAATTGGGGTGGTTCTACTTGGTAATGTGTTGCTGCCTGTACTCTGAAAATCCACCGTTCCCAAATAGTTGGTGGCTGGGTTGTTGTTAACATCCACGGCCGTTAAGACCATTGTCAAGGTATCATTTCCGACATAAGCTTCTGTGGGACTGATCACGGCCGTAAAACCGGTGATAGGTCCGGGCACGAAAACGGTGATGTCAACGGTGGCCGTGTCGCTGCCGCCCTGACCATCGCTGGCAGTGTAGCTGAAGCTGTCATTGCCGCTAAAATCCAGTGTTGGCGTATAGGTGATTGTGTTGTCGGGATTGACAGCGGCCGTGCCCACGGTGGGGGAACTGTTCAAACTCACCGTCAGAGAATCGCCGTCCAGATCATCATCATTAGCTAAAACGTCAATCACCGGTGAGCGATCATCTGGCGTCATGAGCGTATCATCAGCGGCTACAGGAGCATCGTTGGCGGGCAGGATGGCGATATTCACAAAGGCGATACTCTCGGCCTGGCCATCGCCAACGGTGTATAGAAAGTTGTCGCCAGAGGCGCCGCTGCCGTAATAATTGGCTGCCGGGGTGTAGGTGAGGGTGTAGTCTAAATTGAGGGACACCGCGCCGCTAAAGGGCTGGGTAAAGGTAACGACCTGTAACACATCACCGTCAATATCTGTATCATTAGCCAGAACATCTATGATGATGGGGGTGTCTTCCGTAGCCGTTATCACATCAGCCACACCTATCGGGGCATCATTCTGCCCCAAAATCGTCACGGCCACGCTGGCTGTGGCCGTAAAGCCGAAAGTGTCTTGAATGGTATAGATGAAGTTGTCGCTGCCACCAAAGTTAATAGCCGGGGTGTAGGTGACGCCATTGGATCCGTTGAGGACGGCCGACCCATTCACCGGCTGCGTGACGGAGACCAGCGACAACGCATCCCCATTGGGATCGCTGTCATTGTTCAGAACGTCAATATCTACGGCCGTGTCTTCTAGTGTAGAGGCTGTATCCGGCTGTGGCAAAGGCGGATC
>JAAEOP010000872.1 GCA_024223125.1 Chloroflexota bacterium | reverse complement strand
TTTATCGAAGTATTGAGGTATTACACTTACCCATAAACAACTTTTGAGTTTCCAGATTGGTTCACTCTCGAAAGAGTGAACCAATCTTGCCAAGTTAAAAACAAGCGTTCCCTTAGCATTGTTTACAACTGTCCAGCCGAGCTAATAATTTCTACCAGACTGGGACCATTAAAAGCCAAAGCCGTTTCTAATGCCGGACGCAGATCCGCGGCTTGTTCCACACGAATACCCAGCCCGCCACAATTTTCTGCATACTGGGCAAAGTTGGGGTTGACCAGGCTGGTTTGCCAGACGTGAAAGTTGCCGCCACGCTGTTCACGGCTTATCTTTGCCAGTTCGCTGTTATTTAGCAAGATCAGGGTGATAGGCATGTGGTATTTCACGGCCGTTGTAAACTCAGCCATATATTGCCCAAAGCCACCATCTCCAGCCACCGCCACAATTTTACGCTCCGGCGCGGCCGCCCACGCCCCCATCGCCGCCGGAAAAGCAAACCCAATAGACCCCAGATAACCAGACATGATGAAATCTTGCTGTTTGGCTTCAAAGTACATGCCCAATGAGTAAGCGTTGTTGCCCACATCTACAGCCATCACCGCCTCCGCGGGCACTGCCTGGCTGAGTTCTTGCATGATGAGGGCGTTGGGTAAACGGCCGTCATTTCCATACACGGCCGCTCGGTTGGTCTTTTCCTGGCGCCAATTAGCCCATAAACGAGCGATATACTCCCGCCGTTTTGGGTTTTGTCGGGGGTGTACCCGTTCCGCCAGCAGCCCTACCGTTGTGTCAATTTCACCCCACAATGGCAAATCTACCCCGTGGAATTTACCCAACATCATGCGGTCAAAATCCACTTGAATAAGGGGGCGCTTGGTGGTGATGCTGGTGTGATTGCTGAAACTGGCGCCCAAAACCAACAAAACGTCGGAGCGGGTCATGTTGGCGCTGGCAACCGGTGTACCGCTACGGCCGAGAACGCCGCAAGCCAGAGGGTGATCGTCGGGAATCAGCCCTTTGGCTTTGAAGGTGGTGATAACGGGGGCGTCAATTTGTTCGGCAAATGGGATAATCTGGTCGGCATACGGCCGTGCCCCATTTCCCACAATAATCCCCGGCCGTTTGGCGTTGTTCAACATCTGCACAGCTTTATCCAGGCCAGCCTGAGGCGGGGTGATTTGGGGGTGGGCGATACGGCCGTCTGGAGGCCGGGGCTGGCTCTTTTCATGGGCCGGCATCGTCTGCACTTCATCGGGAAAAATCAGATGGCCGACATCTCGTTTGATGATGGCGTGTTTCAGGGCCAGAGCCATTAACTCAGTGGCATTTTCCGGCCGTAATACTGTTTGGCTCCAGGCAGACACAGCTTCAAACGCTTCATGCAAAGGCACTTCCTGGAAAGCGCCGGGGCCAAGCACCTGGGTGTTCACCTGTCCCGTCAGGGCCAGAATGGGAACCCGGTCTACTTTGGCATCCCACAAGCCGGTTAGCAGGTTGGTAGCGCCTGGTCCGGCGATGGCGAAACAGGCGGCCGGCCGGCCGCTAAGTTTAGCATAACCGCTGGCTGCAAATGCGGCCGCGCCCTCATGTCGAATGCCAAAATAACGCAATTTGCCCCGTTTTTCGGCGTTGTAAAAAGCATCGGCAACGCCTAGATTGGAGTGACCGACCATCCCAAAAACGGTGTCCACCCCCCAATCAATCATCACCGCTACCATCTGGTCCATCAAAGTGGGATCATGTTCTGGCTCGATGACGCCCACATAAAGACCATCTTCGCGGAGTTCAACCGGGTAGCAAGACACGGGCGGATCGTCGTAACCGGGTGGCGGTTCGCCGTTGTGGGGATCATATTCCCAGGCGTGCCAGGGGCAGACAACGTACCCATTTTGCATCATGCCATCCCCCAATGGGCCGCCCTGGTGGGCACAGCGGTTAGAGATGGCGCCGTACCCCTCGGCGGTGCGGGTCAGGCAAATGGCGTGATGACCGGCCTGTATGGTGGTGATTTGTCCTTCGGTTAACATGTCGGCCGCGCCAACGCGAAACCAGGTTAATTCTTGTTTTTCTGACATAAGGGAAAGCCTCCTTGTGGGGAGTGTAAATAATGATAAGAACAGCGTAGCGGAAGGGAGAGGCGATGACAAGTAGATGGCTTACCTTTCCTGTACGTAAGTCCCCGGCACTTTGAAAGTGCCGGGGACTTTGAAAGTGCCGGGGACTTTGAAAGTGCCGGGGACTTTGAAAGTGCCGGGGACTTGTCCAGCAGCATAAACTCAACCGATTGCTATTTTTCAACCAGCCAGCTTTGGGGCATAATGTGGCTGTCAAGCAGTTGTGTAATTCATAGGAGAAAAAACGGTATTTTTGTAGGCAGCATATGACTCGTAACCATTCAGGCGCCCGGCACTTCATTACCAAGGCTACCGGAGTAGCAGACTCGTTATAAGTGCCGGGCACCGTGGGGGAGTGATGATTACCCGGAAACTTTGAGTTTCCGGGTAATGATAAGGCAGCCATGACCGACAATATCCACACCGG
>JAAEOP010000871.1 GCA_024223125.1 Chloroflexota bacterium | reverse complement strand
CTCTCCAGTTTTCGGATTACGCCCAGTATACGATCCGTATTCCTTTACGAAAAAGGAGCACAATCCCCGGATCTCCACTCGCCCCCCATCAGTAAGCTCCTTAGCCATTTCATTGAAAAAGATATGGGTGTGGCTCTTTTAGAGCATTAGGTAAATCAAAAGATATATACAAGTTAGCCGAGTTTAGATCGAGTTGAAAGCAATAATTGGCCAGATAGCGGTTGCACCAGTCGATATGTTGGTTATTGCTGCGGCCAGCAAAGCATAAACGGTTCGCACGCAGGTGCGATGCAATTTTCCCTGGACAATGCGCCACACTTGAGGTATGCAACAAGTGTAGAGGAGGGGAAATGGCATGCACACGGCAATACAGCAGTGGTTTTGCGGGAGACAGTTTACGGCCCAAGATGTAGCGCTGATCCAGGAAGTGGTGGGCACGTGCAAAAAGATCAGCCGCGTGGAGTTGGCGCATACGGTGTGCGAACTGCTGGACTGGCGGCGGCCCGGAGGCGGACTTAAGGCCAGGGAGTGCCGAGATTTGCTTGAGCGGCTTGAAAGCCAGGGGCTGTTGACATTGCCGGCCAAAAAATCTCCCGGTTGCACGGCCCCGCGAAAAAGCCATGCGCCGGTACCGCGGGGACAAACCTACAGCGCGCTTATCGGTAGCGTGGAATCGTTTACACCGCTGAAGGTCGAGTCGGTGCAAACGCGTCAGCAGCGAGATCTGTTTCGCGATCTTGTCAGCCGATACCACTATCTGGGTTACGCGATGCCCTTCGGGGCGCGTCTCCAGTATCTGGTTTACGTCACTCGGCCCTGGCGGGAAGTGGTCGGTTGTGTACAGTTTAGCTCTCCGGCCTGGCGGATGAAGGCACGGGATCAATGGATCGGTTGGGACGATACCACGCGCAAGCGGCACTTGCAGCATGTGGTCAACAACAGTCGTTTTTTAGTATTGGCCAAAATTAACAATTTGGCCAGTGCGATGCTGTCTTTTGCGATGCGTCGGCTTTCGATTGACTGGGAGCAACATTTTGGACTGCAACCGTGGCTTGTGGAAACGCTTGTGGACCGGCAACGTTTCCACGGAGGGTGCTACCGTGCAGCCAATTGGGTTGCACTGGGGCAAACCAGTGGTCGGGGTCGTATGGATCAAGCCGGCAGTCGACACGGCGCGGCGGTAAAAACCGTGATGGTTTATCCGTTGGTGAAAAATGCGGCCGCACGGCTCAGCGATAGGAGGTAAGAGGCGATGAATGCATTGGCCAGACTGTCGTCTCTGGAGCAAGCCTATGAGCGACCGAGAGAGAACTTCGAACATATCGTAGGGTACCTGAGTTGCGAGGAGGCATCTTCGATGACCCACAGCGAGTTGGAGCGCGAGTTGGAAAAAAAAGGCAGGGAATTGATGCGCCTTTTGTTGCAGGAGCATCTGAACAACCGCGGGCCTGGAGAAAGCGTACAGCCGGTTTTTGACGCTGACGGTATTGAGCGCATCCGGAAGCGATCTCATGAACGCAATATCGAATCGGTGTTCGGCCGCGTATCGCTGCAACGGATAGGCTACTGCCAAGAAGGAAGTGAAAGTCTGCACCCGCTGGATGCTGAACTGAATTTGCCCAAAGAGTTGTACTCGCTGGAGTTGCGGCGCCGTGTGGCAGAACAAGCCGCCAAGAGCTCTTTCGATGATACCATCGATACCATCGAAAAGACCACCGGCAGCCGTATTGGCAAACGGCAGATCGAACAGTTGGCTCAGCGTGCGGCCGTTGATTTTGAGGCTTTTTACCAGAATAGGCACAGGCAAGTGATTGAAGAACCGCAAGTTGGTACGGTGCTGGTCGTCAGCGTCGATGGCAAAGGGGTCGTGATGCGAACCGAGGATCTTCGCGAACAAACTCGCAAGGCGGCTGAAGCGCGTACGCATAAGATGGGCAAGCGGTTGTCGAAAGGCGAGAAAAAAAATGCCAAGCGTATGGCCACCGTGGCGGTCGTTTATACGCTGATGCCTTTTGTCCGTAGCCCTGAGCAGGTCGTGGCACCCATCGGAGGCACCCTTGCCCGTGCGCCACGCCCCCTTATAGAAAACAAACGGGTGTGGGCCAGTATCGAAAAAGAGCCCGATCAAGTCATTGCCCAGGCGCTGTCCGAAGCCCGCTATCGGGACCCGGACTATGAAAAAGATTGGGTGGCACTGGTCGATGGTAACAAGACCCAAATCTGTGAACTGCGACGGATGGCGCGTAAAAACAACATCAAGTTGACCATCATTGTGGACATCATTCACGTGATCGAATACCTGTGGGCCGCTGGTAGGGTGTTTCATCCGGCATCCGGGCCTCAGTTGGAAAACTGGGTTCGGCATCGGTTGCTTGCAATTTTGCATGGCAAAGCCGGCTTGATGGCAGGGGGGATGCGCCGTAGTGCCACACGTCAGGGCTTGTCGGCCCAGCAACGCAAACCGGTGGATACGTGCGCGCGCTATCTGCTGAACCACTCTCGTTACCTTCACTACGATCAATACCTTGATCAGGGATTTCCCATTGCCACTGGGGTCATCGAAGGCGCCTGTAGGCATTTGGTAAAAGATCGCATGGAAGTAACCGGTGCCCGCTGGAGTCTTGCCGGGGCCGAAGCAGTACTTCGGCTTCGAGCACTGCGCTGTTCCGGTGACTTCGACAACTACTGGACCTTTCATGAAGCCTGCGAGTATAAGCGCACCCATAAATCGCGCTATTGCGGAGGCGTTGTTCAGCCAACTAAATCGTCACCGTTGGTGGCCAAACGCTCCCACCTGACAGTAGTTAAGTAAAGTAATCGACAATGAAAATTGGCTATCGAATCATCAAAATTGTGCACTGTGGTCGTCGCAAAAGAGCCGCACCCTAACTATTTGGCGGACTTGAACACATGGTAATTAATAATCAAATAGTTTCAATTGGATATGGTTCATATCGTTCCTTACATCTGTCTTCCGGTCGTTTAACTGAAAGATCGATTCGAGCGATTTCCGCTCGAACAAGTTCACCTCCAAAAAGTGTAATAGTTGAGAAAGATTGTTTTCAAGGTGAAATCTCTCCTTCATGATTGCCAAAACTAGATAAACAATCATCGAAATCCAGATTTGAGTCTTGACCGCATTGGCGGAAGTCCCATAAAAACTTTTCACCATGAGATTTTGTTTGATCCATTTGAAGAAAAGTTCAATTTGCCATCTGGCTTTGTACAAAGCTGCGATGGTGGCGGAGGGAAGTGAAAAATTGTTCGTCAGGAACACAAGCATCCGGCTTTGCTCTTCATCCCGGAATGTGATCCTCCGCAGGCGTTTAGGATACTTCTTTTTGGTCTGTTGGCTGAACAGCAGAATATCCTGATCGCTCCGGACACCCAGGGATTTGTCCACCGGACGGGAAATGACACGGGTCCATTTGATTGAGGTTTTTAAACGGGTGACAAAGAAGGCATCAGTTTCCTCGATGGACCACAGCCAGGCGAAATCGACATACGCCCGATCTACCACATAGATCCCTTGTGGCTCGATTCGAATTTGAGGTGCTGCTTTGACATCGTGGACCTTTCCATCCGTGATGTACAAAAAGGCCGGAATATTGCCCCGTAGGTCGATCAGGGTGTGTAGCTTGATGGCGCCTTTGGTGGCGCGAAACTTCGCCCATGGGAAGAGAGACAAGGTTAAATCGATAGTGGAGGCGTCCAATGCGTAAACGGCGTTATCGACATCCATCGCGAGTTGTGCATTGGCATAAGAACGACGAGCTCTCAGCATCAGTGATTTGGCGAATTCCTCATAGATCCGGTAATCCCGGCGCGCATTGGCGTCGGCCAATGTGGATCTTGGGCATTGCTTGATGCCGATATGGTAAAGCTTTTTCCCATAAGCATTTAGTGCGATGTCGATATCGCGGAGGCTGTCTTCTTGCCGGATATGGGCAAATATCATGCAGGCCAGTTGATTCCAGCATTTGAATCCCTTGGTGCGATGGTCCCCCTGGTATTTATTGACGATGTGTTGGAATTCATACCGAGGAAGTAGATCTAAAAATTGGGAGAAGACGTATGCAGGGCTTGGCATATCCATTTCCTGATAGTAAAAATCGTTGATTTCATAATGACTAGGATGCTGTCCGGTATAATTTCCGTTGGAAGTAAAATTATCACGGCTATCGCATTCAATCAACATAGAGCCCAGTGCCTTCATTTTGAGTTAAATTGGTAATGGTTTAAGCAGCTTCAATCGATATTTTGGCCCAAAAGAAAATTTTGGCCAGATTTTTAATCGGAAAATAGTTTTACGTTAATATTATTTAACATATCATGATGTTATAAACATTGTAGCAAAGTTAACCGGACAGCAATGATGCCCACTGTAAAAAGAAACATTTTAGAAAACAACTGCATTTGCCTATAGTTGGAAGAAACGATCCATGTCCATGTGGAAGCGGGAAAAATATAAAAAATGCTGTTTGTAAAAATTCAGGTAAATCGTTCTAACCAAGGCAGTGAAAATGTGCTACGCATTTTGCCTTCTAAAGCGATTAAAAGTGCGGTTTGCTTCAACTGCCCTGCTTTTGGGCCGTGTTACAAGGCCAGCAATTCCTGCAGCGCTGTTTGTCAGCTACGGGGACGGGCCAAGCCAACCAATTAAAATTAAAACAAAATTGTTTCAAGAAAGTGCCGAAATACACCCTATATTGAGATTTTTAGCCTCAAAAATTGCAATATAGGAAGGGTCTGGTGGCAAGGGCTAAACGACATTATATCCCGTATCAAATCTGGCACATCACCCAAAGATGCCACAAACGCGAATTCCTGATGAAATTTAAACAGGACCGTTACCGCTGGATCCAATGGCTCTTTGAAGCCAAGCGGCGCTTTGGATTGGTGGTGCTCAACTATGTTGCGACCTCAAATCACACCCATATAATCGTGAAAGACGACAGTGAAAATCGGATTATTCTCCAGGCGATTGGATTGATCGCTGGAAGAACGGCGCAGGAATACAACCAGCGGAAAAAACGAAGAGGGGCTTTCTGGGAAGACCGGTACCATGCAACCGCTATTGAATCCGGAGAGCACCTGCTGCGATGTTTGGTTTACATCGATTTGAATATGGTTCGTGCCGGCGTTGTCGACCATCCGTCCGAATGGCCACATGGGG
>JAAEOP010000870.1 GCA_024223125.1 Chloroflexota bacterium | reverse complement strand
CTCCTTTGGGGGCGAGGCAAGCCAAGGTTTTGGGTGAGCATTGGGCCGCTTTAGGGGTGCGGATTGACCGGGTCTATGTCGGTCCAAAACAACGGCATCATCAAACGGAACAGGCGGTCGCCTCGATCTACCAGGCTCGGGGATTATTTTGGCCGGTGCCGGAATCTTTGCCTGAGCTGGATGAACACCAGGGTTTTGAGGTGATGCAGCATATCTTGCCGGATCGTAATCATTCACTCCCCTCACGCCTTCGACAAGCTCAGGCAACGATTCGCAGCCTGAGCTTGTCGAAGGCAACTGATTGGGGGCGGGGCTGAATAGTTACTGCCGGATCTCGTTAAAACCGATCCGGTGATTGGCAAACTGGTTGGCGCGGCAGTAGAAATAGACCGGCTTGAACCCGTTGTTCATCTAAAAATCTTACGACATGTGATGCGCTTGTGGGTCCGGGACGAAGTCAACGCCGGTGATTTCGAATCCTGGCCGGCCTTTAAGTCCAGGGTTCAAGCGGGGCTTAATAAGATAACGTTGGCAAATGATGGCGGCAAAACCGTACTTGCTTTTACCTCGGGCGGTCCTGTTGGGGTAGCGACAGGCACTGCCCTCAATTTGAGCGATGAAAAAATGCTGGAGTTGGCTTGGGCCGTGCGTAACGGTGCCTACGCCGAGTTTTTATTTTCCGGCCAACGCTTTTCGCTAATTACGTTTAACGCGGCCTCTCATTTTCAAAATCCTGAATTATTGACCTATATTTAAGTTAGTGCTATCCTGCTTAAGATGGATTATAAACAGGGCTGTTCAGTGCTAAAGATTCTGTGTGTCATTGCGAGGAACGAAGCAATCTCCCGCCAATGTGGGGATTGCTTCGGCAAAATACGCCTCGCAATGACATAACCGCAGAACTGAACAGCTCTGGGATTATAAATCCACGCCCGCAATTCGAAATTCTGCTGCAAACTTCATTCAACACAAATAAAATAATAACAAGGAGCACGCTATGGAAGCGGTTGG
>JAAEOP010000869.1 GCA_024223125.1 Chloroflexota bacterium | reverse complement strand
GGTTGCCCGAACCAGATTTTGCAGGCTGTCCAAATGCGCAAGGTATAGAATGTCTCCCCGTATATTATCTAAGAAACTGGCAACTTGTTGGGCATGCTGCCGAACGTCGTTACGGGCTGCCTCAACCACGCGCCCTTGAATGATCTCGCTGGTGATCCAATTGCCGTATAGGGTGGTGCTCAGCAGGGGGACCAGGACGACAAACAAAAAAGCCCCGATTAGTTTTGCTTGAATGCTATTGAAGTAGGGGAGTGTTTTGTTCATGATACGCGCCTGATTATACTTGATGTTGCTCTCGCGGAAATTTAATTCATTCGGGGCGGGATTCTTGCTCATTGGGGAAAGATAAAAACTACACAACTGCCTAACGAAGCTTTGCCTCAAACTAACAAGAAAATGGGACGCGGATTGACACAGATAGACGTGGATTTTTTAATGTTTTTATCCGCGTTTTCAGCGTTCATCCGCGTCCAAAAAATCTTGGTCCATCCGTAAAGAATTTTGAGTGTAAGGAGTTCAGCCGGAATAAGGCTAAAGCATTCAAGCCATCAGTTCCTATCTATATATGAAGGATTAAGGCTTTGTTCAGGTAAAATACGCCCATGAATATTTACTTTGCTTGCTCAATTACCGGGGGGCGTCAAGATGAAGCCATTTACCAGCAAATCGTGCGCGCGCTGCTGGAAGATGGGCATGAAGTCCCTACGGCGATCCTCGCCAGCCCGGAAATCGGCGCGCTGGAAGATGAGGCTGGGGCAGAAGAGGTTTACGCGCGGGATGTCGCCTGGATTGAGGGGTGCGAGGCGCTGGTCGCCGAGGTCAGCACCCCGTCGCACGGGGTGGGGTACGAGATCGGCTACGCGCTGGGGGGCGGGAAACCGGTCTTGTGCCTGCACCATGCCGGGGTCAAAGTATCGAAGATGATTCTCGGCAATCGGGATCCGCGCCTGACAATCCACGCCTACGATACCCCAGCCGAGGCCATTCGCGTTCTGCGCGCTTACTTGGGCGGCTAAGGAATGAAAATAAAATAACTTGCTCATTTCTACCGCGACGGCTAAAGCCGCCGCCATCAAGATTTCGAAAAAACAGGGTGTGAAACACCCCCCACACCCTGTTTTTTCGCTTATCCTTCAATAGGCCAGAAGCGCCAAATGGGAAAGTTATGTAATCACCGTTCCTAAATCTTCGGGCGGGTTTTCTCCAAACCCCTTGACAACCGCATTGCTCCGCATAGAATATATAAAAAATTATATATAACTCATCGAGTTCCCCTATGCTCAAATACGCTTTACTCGGTTTTCTCAACTACCAACCTATGACAGGATACGAAATCAAACAAATGATAGACGTATCCACCGCCAATTTCTGGCATGCCAAACAGAGCCAGATTTACACCACGCTTAAAAAGCTGGAAGCGGATAATCTGGCGGTTTCCCATGTCGAGGCCCAGGAAGGACGCCCCGACCGGCGGGTGTATAATATTACGGAAACTGGGCGGGTGGATTTGCG
>JAAEOP010000868.1 GCA_024223125.1 Chloroflexota bacterium | reverse complement strand
GGCCATCAGTTTAAACAAATAGCGAGCAACGGCCTTGCTTAATTGGGTTTGCCCGGCTGTTATTTGCTGTTCAGCGGCTATTACATGCTTGACAAAATCGACGTATTGCTGGGCATATGCCTCGTCTTGGTAACCTATCAGCTCAGGCACGCGGATTTCCAGCAATCGCCGTACTTCACCCTGAGCGCCGGATCGCTCAATCATGGCTAACGCATCCGGGCTGAGTTCAGACGTAATGGCTATGGCCCCCGGTCGATGTATATCCTGCGACGCCAGCCAACCCGGATCGGCCACGGCCAACCGTCCCAACCGAAATGCATTTTGATTCGCTTCAACCGCCACCCCATTCAGAGCGATGGCCTGTTCAATGGCCTCCGCGCTAACCGGAAGAACGCCGGCCTGATAGGCCGCTCCAATAACAATCATATTGGCCGGCATATGATTGCCAAAGAGATTTTCGGCCAGCCCGACAGCATTTAAATATACGTTTTCATCAGCGCGGGTGTGAGTCTCGATGAGATTTTTCAAATGTTGACTCTGGGGAAAGTGAAGTTCGGTAGATTTGACCATCATACCGGTCGGTACTTCGCTGCTCGATACGACCGCAATGGTTTTGTCCGGCCGG
>JAAEOP010000867.1 GCA_024223125.1 Chloroflexota bacterium | reverse complement strand
CCCTGCTGGCGGGTCACAAGCATGGCCGGAAAAAGCAGCAAATGGCGCCACAGACTGCAAGACTGTATTCGTGGTTAGATCAATGATATCCACTGTCTCATTTATATTACCGGCTACAAAGAGAAAATCATTTGTTTCTAGCACATGACCTTCAATTTCCACACAAAGTCCTGTGGGTGTACTCGTAGCCGTGGCCGTCGGCGTATCTGTTGGGCTGGATGTGGGTGTATCTGAGGGTGTGGGCGAGGGTGTGGGCGAAGGCGTGACGCCCGGCGTAGGCACTGGCTGCAGGTTTGGCGGTAAGGGCTGCCCTTGCCCAGAACCGAGCGACCCGAAGGATTCATTATTGAGGACTTCTTGTCCGAACACGGGTATGGAATCACGGATGGGGGTGAAGAACGGGGTGATAATGGGTACGCGGTAGGTAACGCGCACAATGACCGGATTATCGGGAATACCGGCAAAATCATATTGAAGCTGCCCGAATTCGTCTGCCCCCCAGATTTCGATGTTGTAATAATTATCATCTTCAAAGGTAGTGGAAACTTCATTCAACGGCAACCCTGTCAGGGAACTGTGGGAAATGTTGATGATGGAAGCAACCCGCAAATCCTGGCACACATCCCGGCCAGAGCCTTGCACGAATTTTGCCAGGCCAAAGTTAACGGCACAGGTTGGGCCGTCGAATTGGCCGGTAATGGCATAACGCGCTCCTTCACGGGCTGCGTGCTGCACCGTATTCCAGGCCCACAAAATACGCGCGCTCTCAATGATCAAGAACATCATCATTAACACGGCCGATATAACCAGGGCAAATTCTACTAAAGCCTGTCCGGGGGATTCTTCGTACTTTTTCTTAAATTTATTCATTGGTCTTTCCATCTGAACACTTTTTCTACCAATTTTCACGGATGTTGT
>JAAEOP010000866.1 GCA_024223125.1 Chloroflexota bacterium | reverse complement strand
GTCAATTGATAAGGATAGGACTTACGCAGTTCGGCAAAAAGTTGCCCAAAAAATGGGTATAGGGGTGTTTCACACCCCTATACCCATTTTTTGAATGATTCTCGCTCTGGTGCGTAAGTCCTAAAGGAGTTTTTCCAATGACCACGGCAACACTTCGGTGGTTCGGTTTTGGGTTGATTGTCTGCTTGCTGGCAGGCTGCGGCGCACCGGCCACGCCCGCGCTGGCGACAGCGCAACCAACAGCGACGCCATTTCCGGTTATTACCCGAGAGTCCGTTCTTATGCCGACGCACCCTCCCCTGCCTGAGCCAACTTTCACCCTGCCTACGGCCCCGCCTATTGAGTGGTCTGCAACCGTGCAAGCGCAGGTAACGGAAATCGCTTGTATCTCTACGAAGCCCGATGATTGGCTTTGGTATGAGGTGCAGGCTGGGGATACCCTGGAAAATCTGGCACAGCGCACCGGCGTCACCGCCGCCAAACTGGCGCTGGTCAACTGCCTGGAAGAAAACGCCGTAATTGCAGAGCAAACCATGATTGTTATTCCAGATCAGTAAGCGCAATACTTTGTTGGAAAGACTGATACTTTACTAAGTTTATCCCCCGGACACGTCAAATTAGGTTAAGGCAGATGTTCAGATTTGACCGACGTGTATCAAATATTTATCTAACTCAACATTTGGATATTTTCGCTTTGTGGAGTCAGGTAATTCCTGCTCTCTACTTGTATTGACATGAGTAAAACAACCCAGTCAACATCGGAGCAACCCCGCTCTCATCTCTTCACTCTGTGGGTCTGGCAAGAAGGCCTGGGAGATGGTCAGAGCGAATGGCGCGCGGCAAGGTCTGTCATGTGCTCAACGGTGAAATGTTCTATTTTCGTCAGTGGTCCCTGGTGTGGGCGTGTGGAGTTTAGAAACGATGGTGGAGCCCCCAGGCGAGCACCAAATTTCTCTCTATAGTGAAGTTGGCGTTGCCGCGGATAATTTGATTGTTACAGAACCACATTTGCCTGCACCCTATGGAGTTGTAGAGCCAGGGGACAAAGGCACTGTTACAGTTAGCACAAAACAAAGTCCTGAAGAACCAGAAAAACTAACGTATTCCCTGGTGAGTTGTTTCACCAAGTCTAATTTGCTACAAGGAGCATAAAATGAAAGAGTATTCTCAGTATATAAAAAGCAACTTTATCCATCACGAGCCGCGCGAATTATTGCCTATGCCGGTATCCATTCTTCTAGGCGTTAGCGCGAAGGCCGGAGAATCCTTGAAATCATTGCAGATTTTCTCGGTCTTTGATCTGGCAACCTCTCATATTTTTGCGAACGCCAAAAAGATTGTCGAGGTGGCTCGGTCTACAAACACGACGTTCGGTCGTTATGGCGGCGTGCCGGCCGATGTCGTCGACAATGACGGCCACTATCTTGATGTGACCGAATTGCATTTGCAGCCAGTTGAATTATTAGAGGGGGTTGGCCCGCACAATGGGCCTGTGCTGGTCGATGCGCTTCAGGTGCAAACGATTCGTGACCTGGCCCTGTGGCCGCCCTATGTGGCCGCATTCAACATCGTCACCAGCATCCTGACGCCAGAAGATACGCCCGAATTTGATCCGGAAGCACCCCCCGACCTGATTCCCAAGTCGGGCGAGTTCCCAACCGAAAAGGTCTTTTATAGCACGGTGGTTATTGACGAGATAGAAGGGCAGGACACTGTAGAATTAAGTGGTCAGGTTGATATCGCCGCTATTGGCGCGGGCGATGTAGGGTTTACGAAACCGGCTACAGGAGCCATTATCACGATGGAGCAGGCATGGTATGCCCAGGGAGTGGCCCTGGGCAATCTATTACACTCCGTGGCCCTGGCTCCCGGCGAAAGCACAAAGATTGCCATGGTTGACTGGTCACGCCAGACATCTGCCAGCACAGACGAAGATACGTCACAGGTTGAGGCGTTGAGCAGCGGATCAACCCACAACAGGTCTATCAGCGAAGTGACAAACGCTGTTGCCACAGAAGCGCAGGGAGGTTTTTCCAACACGACGTCAGTTGGTACCAGTGCCTCGACAGGTATGGCTCTAGGTGGATTGCCGCCCGGTCCATCACCGCTTCTTGTCGGTGCGTCTCAAAGTGGGTCTGTCAATGCATCTACTGCCACGACGGTGTCGGCCTCAGCTGGACGACGAGATTTGATGGCCTCGATGAACCAAAATGTAGCTGATCGGACCCAGCAACATGCCAATTCAGCCCGAACGCGGCGGGCTTCTGTAGTGCAAGAAGTATCCCAAAAGGAAAGCGAGACTTTAACAACCCGCACGGTGACCAACTATAACCATATGCACGCCCTGTCGATCCAGTATTATGAGGTGGTGCAGATTTACCGTACAACGACGAGGGTTAACAGTGTCGAAAAGTGCCTTTTCATCCCTATGAAACCCGTAGATTTTAGCAACATGAACAGTATTGATCGCTTTCGTGAAATTCTTAGCGCATACGCGTTTACTGATAAAGCTCGTCTGGCGCTGGACACAAAGATTCAATTGGTTGAAATTGAACGTTTGCTCTTGCAACCAACGCTTAAAGAAAAAAATGATGAACAACTTTTGATTGAGGCAGCGCGTTCAGCCACTGGCAGTCATGTCGCTCCTGATACAAGCCATACTTCACCCCTACTATCTTGGCAACTTCATAAAGAGGTTCTATTACACAGGATTGAAGGCGGTAAACTGGCGTGGAAAAGGATTTTTGTCACCAGGATAGGTAAATCTGATATGGTTTGGGAACGCCAACAAGATGGCGATAAGGTTGATATCACGTTAGATACGCTAGTCCCGCTTGCGGAAATAGATTCCATCTATATAGAATATTATGGCAATGTGGCAGTGAAAAGTTCCGTCTGGATATTAACTCTAGATTTTGAGGGGCGTAAATTCCAGCATAAGAGTTTTACTAAGCCAAAAACAGAGGATTATGTGCAAGTAGAGGAAGGGTACACACTTGACCTATTTCGCTTCAATTATTCGGGCTACACCCTTTCCGATTGGTTGTTGAAACATCTTGACCAAAACAGATTGTACTATAGTCAGGCCATCTGGATGAACATGGGGTCTGCTACTCTGTCTATCTTGCTATCTCAGTATACATATAATGAAAAGCCTCTATTACAGCAAATTGATCCCATACCGGTCGCTATGACGGGAAACTATGTCGGCTTTCGTATGAACGCAGATCCTACAAAAGATGATGATTGGCGAGATTGGCTGGTTGAGCATGGCTATTACGAAGAAAACGGCGAAACGCCAAAGAACACAGCCGTTCACGAGACAGTGCCGTTACCCAGTGGTGGTGTTTTTGCCGAAGCTGTTCTGGGCCGGTTCAACGCCGCCGAAAAGCTGG
>JAAEOP010000865.1 GCA_024223125.1 Chloroflexota bacterium | reverse complement strand
GCAGTGCCGACGATAGCGGCAGCGCTAACTATGGCGAGATTATCAGCCGCACGACCAGCTTTGTGGCTGATAGCGTCGTTACCTTGACCTTCACTGTGACCGATAAAGATGGCGATAGCAGCAGCGACACGGTGCAGATTACTGTTGTCAACCGGGCGCCGGTCGCCAACGATCAGAACCCGAGCACAGATGAAGATACCGCGCTGCCCATCACGCTCACTGCCTCCGATGCCGACAACGATGCACTAACCTACAGCGTACTTAGCCAGCCCAGCGATGGTACCCTCAGTGGCACCGCGCCAAACCTGACTTATGTACCCGATGCCGATTTCAACGGCTCCGATTCCTTCACCTTCCAGGTCGATGATGGATTAGCAGGCTCTAATGTAGCCACCGTGAACATCACAGTCAACCCGGACAACGACGCGCCAGTGGCCTTAGACGACAGCGCCGCGACCAGTGAAAATTTGGCGGTGAATATCGACGTGCAGGCCAACGATAGCGCCGGTCCGGCCGACGAAGACCCCTCCCTGACAACGACTTCCGTTACCACTCCGGCCAACGGAACGGCTGTGATCGAAACGGACGGCACCATCACCTACACACCTGATGCGGCATTCAACGGCAGCGACAGCTTCAGCTACACGGTCTGTGACAGTGGCGGGCTGTGCAACACGGCCACGGTCGATGTGACGGTCAACGCGGATAATTCCGCTCCCGTTGCCAATGATGACAGCGCCGCGACAAATGAGGCTACGGCCGTTACCATCGATGTCCTGTTCAACGACAGTGACGTAGACGGGGATAGCTTGAGCCTTGAGAGCGTGACACAGCCCGTGAGCGGCACGGCCGTTATCAGCGGCACAATGGTGGTCTATACACCAACGGTCGGCTTTAGCGGCAGCGATAGCTTCACCTACACCGTTAGCGATGGCAATGGGGGCAGCGACACCGCGACCGTCACCGTGACAGTCAATGCGACGACTGGCGTTCCATTTGCCACCTGTGGCGGATTCGACATCTTTGAAGTAACCGCGGGCGAGTATGATGCGCCTGGCTTCTCTGGCACGCTCATTGTTGGCTCCGAAAACCAGGACTATTTGCATGGAACCAGTGGCTCTGACCTGATTCTTGGATTGGATGGCCCTGACTATATCTTTGGCCGGGGCGACAATGATATCATCTGTGGTGGTAATGGCTTCGACATCATCTATGGGCAAAGAGGTAATGATACGCTTTATGGCGACAATCAGGGCGATTGGCTCATTGGCGGCAGAGGTCAAGATACGCTCTATGGCGGCGCTGGCTACGATTTGCTAATAGGCAATCGCGGGGCTGACGATCTCTTTGGCGGCGATGGACCAGATGATCTTTACGGACAGCGCGGCGATGATAATTTGGATGGCGGCGACGGTTACGATTTCTGTAAAGGTGGGCAGGGTACAGATATGCTTTATAGTTGTGAAGATTGATTATTTACCGTCGAAAAATGGGGGGTGCTGAGGTGTTGTACACCCCATCACGCCCCATTTTTCGGAAAATCCCCTTCGGTAGGGCCATTGCTGAATAATTACTAGTACTTTGCGGCAGAAGTGCTTGACAGGTTTATGGTTACGGCGCAAAGTACTTTAACAGTTGGGTTTCAACTCAATAACCTGTCTGAGATTTATGCCCAACTGTACTAAGTACAGTTGCATTAATTCTGATGGGTGTTTCCGCTGATTTCCTAGGGAATTTGGCCTGTTTACCCATCAATACTTGTGCAACTGTACTTAGCTCTTTCCACTGTAGGAATGAAAATTAAATAAATTATGCAATTAGAAGTTCAACTTCTCCGAGAAGTTGAACTTCTTGTTGTAAGTTAAATAATTACCATTCGCCCTATACAAAATACGCCATTTGATAACCGAATTGGTATAATATTACGGTCGTTCTGCACGCCTTCCTGCGAGCCTTTGCCGAGTTGTGGGCCTGGGTCGCCTGAGCGGAAAGGGATATTGAGGCGGCAGAATACTATCGGAGGCAAGAAAGGAGGCAAGCGTATGAGGAATTGATGGAAATGGAGCCTATTGGTCGTCTACACTTATAGTGTAAAAACCGCCAACATTCAACATTCAAAGGAGATTAACATGTTTTACACACAATGGGAAGTGCTTTTAGTTGATGACGAACCCGATGTACTCAGTATATCCAAACTGGCGATGCAGAACTTTGAAGTCTATGGTCTACCTCTCAAAATTCATACTGCACAGAGCAAGGCCCAAGCCCTTGAATTTTTGAACGGACGGCCTGATCGATATTTCTCGTACATAGCTGTCGCCTTTATCGATGTCGTGATGGAAAATGATTCCGCTGGTTTGGAGTTGTGTCAAGAGATTCGTGAGGGGATGAACAGCCATAGTACGCAACTCTTTATTCGAACTGGGCAACCAGGCATTGCCCCAGAACGCGCCGTGATTGATCGTTACGATATTAATGGCTATTTTACCAAGGCCGAAGCAACAGAAGATAAACTCTACTCGCTAGTCAAGAGTGGGGTGCGCCAATTTATGTCAACGAGTTGGCTTGAGTCAGCCTATTTTATGGTCAACAACTTCGTTGCCAATGCTGATTCGCGAGAAAAGTTAGAAGAAAGTATGATTCAGGGTAGTCAGCAATTTGATGGACTCAGATTGGCTCTGGACGAAGGATCTGGCAGGGAAAACATGCTTTCTAATGCCGTCAGGCTCGATAATCGCTTGATTTACACCGGACCGACAACAGATGAGTCAACTGCAGCCCAGCATATAAATCGCCTAAATCAACTTGATGGTATACCTCTGGGTGAAGCTGGGGGTAAATATATTCGGGATGATGAGAACCATCAAATGATCAAAATTGCAGCCCAAGACACCAACCCCGAACTCATCTATTATTTTTTAACGGCATTTCGTCCACCGCTAAATACCATCACGGCATTTCATAGTGGGTTGCAAAGTCTTGCTGCCGTTTGGCAACGAGCGGGTTGAGTGTCAAAGAATTAGGCTCTTTGGGATTTTCCGTAGTGCCCCTACGTATTGTGGTGTTCGAGATTAGCTTTTTGGACAACTAAATACCATAATCAGTACACTGCAATCACAGCAGGAAGATGACCAAAAATGTGGGGTTGGTGGGTGGCCCACACCCACCAACCCCACATTTTTGGGATACTCCTCTTTTCTACTGATAATTGGTGATTATCTGTAACCACCCGATATACCATCTGAAAGGAGACAATCCGATGATATTTAAAAGTCCACATCCAGATGTAACCATTCCTGACATATCCCTGACCGCCCTGGTGCTGGCCCGAGCCCAGGAATTGGGAGACAAGCCAGCTCTCATCGATGGGCCTACCGGGCGCACCCTGACTTACGGTCAGTTGGCTGCGGCTGTTGGAAAAGTGGCGGCCAGCCTGGCGCAGCGCGGCTTCCGGAAAGGAGATGTTTTTGCTATCTGCAGTCCTAATTTGCCGGAGTATGCCGTGGCCTTCCACGCGATCGCTTCATTGGGGGGCATTATCACCACTGTTAACCCTCTCTATACTACCGCTGAACTGGCCCATCAGTTTGAGGATGCCGGGGCTAAGTATCTGTTGACTGCGCCCCCGTTTTTGAACAAAGTGCAGGAAGCGGCGGCGAAAACGGGTGTGCAAGAAATATTCGTCTTCGGCGAGGCAGAAGGGGCAACACCCTTTGAGACGCTGCTCATAGGCAGCGGGCAGCCGCCTGAAATATTGATCAACCCACGCCAGGATCTGGTGGCCTTGCCTTATTCGGGCGGCACGACCGGCCCG
>JAAEOP010000864.1 GCA_024223125.1 Chloroflexota bacterium | reverse complement strand
GGTTCTGAGGTGGCTCGTCAGGCAAATCCGCTTTGGCCGGGTGATGATAGAGTACGGCCGTTAGGCATTATCAATTACCGTCCTATCAACCAGGGCATTGTAATTGGCTGGTCGTATCCCCTTTCTTACACAATTATGACCGCTTATGTTTCTACCGACATGAATAGTCTGGGCAACCCGGTGGATATGGGGAGCAGCGGTGACTTTACCATCCCCAATCTAACCAATGACACGCCTTATTATATCCGCATCATACCTGGGAACGGCGCTGACGAAGGGCCGATTACGCAACCTGTGGTCGTCACGCCCAAGTCAGACCCGGATGCTCCCGCCGGTTGGATGCTAATTAACAATGATGCGGCCACGACGACAACGCGGGCGGTTACATTAAATATTAGCGCCTCTGACACGCCTTTACCCGGCGCGGCCGAAAGCGCCAATGCTCATCAAACGGATATGTTGTCTATGTTGGTTAATGATGTCAGTGGCAATGTGGAAATGAGAATAGCGAACAGCCCAGATATGAGCGGCGCTACCTGGCAAACACTCGCTGCCGAAGCGCCCTGGACACTGACCTGTAAGGGGTTGACTTTATGTCCGGTTTATATCCAGTTCAGGGATGGCGCAGGTAATGAATCGTTGGTTATCTATGACGATATTTTCCTGGATGTTCTTGATCTTTACCTTCCGGTAATACTCCGCAATTAGCAACTTATCACGGGCTTGATATAAACTCTCCGGAAACGGTTGTGATGGAACATTGCCTACCTCATCACCTAAATTTCCGGAGAGTTTTTATTTCTACTCTTCTCATCGAGTATAGGTTTTGATACCCTGGGAGGTAGCCAGCACGACATCGGTGGCTAAATGGAGGAAGAGACCGTGCTCGACGACGCCGGGTTGGGTACGGATGGCCTGGGACAGTTGAGCCGGGTTGGCGATGCTGTCAAAGTGGCAGTCGAGGATGATGTTTTGTTCGTCAGTGATGAAGAGTTGTTCGTCTACCAGTCGCTTACTGACTTTTGCGCCGAGAGATTGCAGGTAATCTGTACACGGCCGTTCTGCAAACGAAACCACCTCCACCGGCACAGGCGCATGGGTTCCCAGTTGGGTTACTTTTTTGCGCTCATCGGCCACCACCACCATCCGTTTAGAAGCCGCAGCCACGATCTTTTCCCGCAGCAGCGCCCCGCCCAACCCTTTGATCAAGTCAAGTTGCGGGTCAATCTCGTCAGCCCCATCAATCGTCACATCTACCGACGGATAATCATTCAGCGTTCCCAGGGGGATATCCCATGTTTTGGCTTCCCGGGCGGTTTCTTCAGATGTGGGAATGCCGGTGATGTCTGGCAGTTCTCCTGCCTGCCACAATTGACCGATTTTGCGTACCGCGTGTACGGCCGTGCTGCCCGTCCCCAACCCCAACACCATCCCCGGTTTCACTACCAGTTCCACTGCTTTTTCCCCCGCCAGTCGTTTTAATTCAGCAAGCTCCAATTTCAAATCTCCGTAAAGACAAGAAGTCCGACTTTTGCCAAGAGTCGGACTTCTACGCCCTAATCACCTACCACAAACGGATAATGTCATCGTGTGAAAAAATGGGGCCGACGTTCAGTTCCAGCCCAGGCCCGGCATACAAACCGGGCGGCACACTAATATCGGCCAGATATAACTCACCGACCACGGCTTCATTCCCTTTCAACCCCTCTTTGGGTAAGGCCAGTGTCATGGTGGCTGTGGCTTGAATACACGGCCGATACACAACACCCGTCGTCGTGTCCAAACCCGAAGGTATATCCAAACTGAGAATAGGGGCCGGATGATTGTTGGCTGCTTGAATGAGAGTGGCGGCTGTGCCCAACGGCGCTCCAGACAAACTGTAGCCAATCAACCCATCTATAATCATGTCGGCTGGGGGCAAGTTCATCTCTGGCTGCGCGGCCGTTACAGGAATGTTCATACGCTGCAAAATATCTAACTGCTGCCCCGTTACACCGTTAAAAGAGGCTATGGGATGGGCAATAAATACCTGAACATCGGCGCCCCAATTATGTAACCGTCGGGCACACACCAAAGCGCCGCCGCCATTACCGCCCCGGCCGGCCAGAAGTAAAACTGTCTGCTCCCGCGGGTCACCCTGTAAAAAACGGGTGCGAGCCAGATGAGCCAGATTGCGCCCCGCATTTTCCATCATTTGGATAAGCTGAATGTGAACATCTTCGATCATAGCCCGATCCACTTCACGCATTTGATCGCTGTTTAGGTCAGGAATATTGCCCATGGTTTTTTATAGCGTCTCCGGGTAGTGCAGTTTTCAGTGTGCAGTTTTGGCGTAGACTAATTACTGACCACTGTCTGGCTGTGTAAGCAAACCTGTATCATGCAGCCGTCGTTTGGCTTCGCGTTGCAAATCATCCTGGCTGCCGGGTGACATACGCATCCAGGATTTGAAGGTGTCGCGGTCAAAACTGAGCAGCTTGACATTGGTCAGGGCGATAACGGTGGCAATACGCGAACGGCCGTCTAACAGACCAATTTCTCCAAAATAATCACCACTGGTCAGGTAAGCGATGGTTTGCTCGCGGCCGGTAGCATGTGCATGTGTCACCGTTACAAACCCTTCAATAATGACATAAAATGTATCGGCCGTTTCCCCCTGTTTGATGATGGTTTGCCCTTTGCTAATGTAGGTAGCGGTGTCTGCGGTCGTGTCTTGTTCAGCCGCATCATTTTCCAGATAGCACAGCATGCCAGACGGCCATTCCTCTGGCAAAGGTTCCGTCAGATCATCGGCGGCCGACAATCGTTCTTCTATAACAGAGTCTAGTTCAGCCGCTACTTCGGGGGAATTATCTATCCAACTGCGGAACGTTTGATAATCCATCACCATAGCATCCACATCTGTTTTGGTGCGGACGGTAGCCATGCGGCGGCGGCGGCGGATCATGCCCACCTCGCCAAAATAATCACCCGGCCCCAATTCTGCGATCCGTTCATCCAGACCGTCAGGCGGTTGGTCAACCACGTCAACAAGACCGCGCGTGATGATATAAAACCGGTCTGGCTCATCTCCTTGCCGGATAATGATACTATTTGCCGAAAAATGTTGCGGGCCAAATTTGGGTTTATTTTCAAACATAGACTCCACCAGTTTCTGTTTCCTGCCAGGCACGTAATAATTCAGCCACACTCCACGCCTGGGCAATACAGCCTCGCGGGGTAAATGGAGGGTCGCCATCATAAATTTCGCTGATGTTGCCTATACAATGGTCAACCAACAGATGCAGCAGCGGTTGCAGGTAAGACCGGGCGGCCGCAGGATCATTGTATACCCGCAAGTGAGCGCTGACGAATGGCCCAATCAACCAACCCCAGGTTGTGCCCTGATGGTACGCTTTGTCGCGGGTATAACGATCGCCACCATAATGGCCTTGATATTCGGGGTCGTCGGGGGAAAGGCTGCGTAAGCCGTGTGGCGTTAACAGGTGACGGCCGCAGGCGTCTACAATAGATCGCTGCTGTTCCTGGCTGAGGGGGCTGTAAGGTAAGGAAATTGCCAGGAGTTGGTTGGGACGTAAACGGCCGTCGTTCCCATCTGGGCCATCAATCACATCATAACAATAACCCAGTTCATCATACCAGAATTGTTGGAAGCCGGCGGCCGTTTTGTCTGCCAATTCATCATAGCTGCTGTCTGGTTCGCCCAGCAGTCGGGCGAATTCGGCCATTGTGCGTAAGGCGTTGTACCAAAGAGCGTTGATTTCTACCGGTTTGCCTACCCGCGGCGTCACCACCCAATCATCTACTTTGGCATCCATCCAGGTTAGTTGTACCCCTTCTTCCCCGGCAAACAGCAGACTGTCTTTGGCATCCATATAAATATTGTAGCGTGTACCTCTTTTATGCCATTTAATCACATCCTGCAAAATGAGAAACAGATCGCGCAGCAGCGTGTCGTCGCCGGTGGCAGCCTGATAAGCGCGGAGAGCCTGGAAGTACCACAGGGTAGCGTCTACGGTATTGTATTCGGGTCGTTCCCCTTTATCCGGGAAGCGGTTGGGGATCATGCCCATGTCTACAAATTGGGCATAAGTCCGCAAGATGCTGGCGGCTATTTCCGGCCGGCCGGTTGTTAGCGTTAAACCAGGTAAAGCAATCATCGTATCCCGTCCCCAATCGCTAAACCAATGGTAGCCGGCAATAATGGAACGGCCGTGGGGATCAGAACGGGTCGGCCGTTGGACAATAAATTGATCGGCCGCCAGCGTCAATTGTTGAATTGTTTCCGGCAAGGGTACGGTAAATTGTTTGTTGGTCCGGTCTAATAGGCCTACTTCATACGCTTGCCGCCGGGCCAGGGCTGCATCTCCATCCAAATTGGGGTCTGGCTCTGTGCTGGCTACAATTGTCAGGGTGTCGCCTGGTTGTAGGGTGGCTCGAATGGCGGCCGCATAAATATGGTCGTCTTCAATATCATTTTGGCCGCGATAATCTTCAATGGAGAGGAAAAAATCTTCATACCATTCATGGTGTGGTTCAAAAGCAGCCTGTTGACTGAACAGGTAAAAGGGTACAGAGCCTTTGCCCATTTGCAGACGCAGCCCATTGGCTACCGGCTCAATGTCTGGCTCCAAATCGTCTACAATCGTCGTGTTGTGGTAATCTCGATAGTTGGCAAACGCTTTGGCTTTCAGCTTCAAGGGGCCGGTGGCGCGGGTGAGGTGGTATTGAATGTAAGTGGTGTTGGCTCCCTGTTCCATCCAGATGCGTTTTTCCAATGAGGCGTTAGCGATACCGTATGTCCACACGGCCGTTGTTCCTTCCAGATGAAATTGGTCAATATGAAAGTGACCGTTTGGCTCGATGGTGTCGTCTGTCCAATGGTTGACGAAGAGGGGATAAAAACGGCCGCTGTCAGGATAGATGCCATCGTATTCAACCGTGGTATCCAATTTAGCCAGCAGCAGGGTGCGTCCTAAATGGGGCTGTAAAGCGGCCGTCAACAGACCGTGATAGCGACGGGTAAGCAACCCGGCAAGTGTACCGGAGGCAAACCCACCAATACCATTTGTAACCAGCCATTCACGCGAGCGGGCCATCGTCAGATGACCACAAACTTCTCTGCCAAAGTTCAAAGCCACTCTTTTTTCCTCCAGCGATTCTGAGAGGTTCCATCTTTTCAAAAGGTGGAACCTCTCCACGATATTGGTATATGCGCCTATTATACACGCGCCTGCCCCAACCTGACGATTGACGATTTTGACCTGACGACTTACGATTCGCTTTCAGACGATAATCATCGTTGAAGCCAAACTGTAGAACAAACTGTTAGTTTGTTCAGTGCAAACTAACAATTTGCGCTACAAGTAGACAATCTTAAGTGAGCGCAAGTTAATGTCAATAGACAAAATGAACGAAGAACAGGTAAGCGAAATTATTCAGAGATTGCACGGGATGTACCCGGATGCTCATTGTGAACTAAATTATGAGACGCCCATTCAGCTATTGGCAGCCACTATTCTGTCGGCGCAATGTACAGATGTGCGGGTGAATCTGGTAACGCCGGACTTGTTTGCCCGGTATCCAGATGCGCTTGCGCTGGCGGCCGCAGACCGGACTGAATTGGAAGCGCTCATTCACTCGACCGGTTTCTACCGTCAAAAAGCAAAGTACATCCAGGAATCGGCGCATCGAATTGTGCATGAATATGAAGGGGATGTGCCGGCGGATATGGAAGACTTGCTCACACTATCTGGCGTGGCTCGCAAAACGGCTAATGTGATATTGGGGGAAATCTATCATATTGCTGATGGCGTAACAGTGGATACGCATGTGAAGCGGATTGCTTATAAGCTGGGCTTAACCAGTACAGATAAAAACCCGGCTAAGGTGGAACGGGAGTTGATGGCGATTATACCGCCGGCCGAATGGATCAATATTTCCCATTTGCTTATTTTCCATGGCCGTATCGTTTGCAAAGCTCGCCGCCCGGACTGTCCGAACTGTGGTTTGAATGACATCTGCCCTTCAGCAGCGTTATGAGGATCAGGTATTGGCAGACGGCCGTGTAAATCCTTGTTGTAATTTGGATTGCTGCAAAAACCAGCGTGGGGCGTCACTTTTTAGGTTGCCTTCCTCGTCAAATAATGGTTTCAGGTGGTTGTCTCCGGGGGAAAAATTGCCACAGTGAGCCATCATCTCTCCGTGACACGTTCCAGCTATTCAGAATTTAAGAAAAAGACATTAAGCGATCCAGAAGTCAAAGAAGTTTATGAGTCGCTTTCTGTCGCCTATGACCTGAGAAAGAGCTTAGGGTCCATTCGTTTTTAACTTGGTAAGATTGGTTCAATCTTCAAGATTGAACCAATCTGGAAACTCCAAAGTTGTTTACGAGCGAACCCTTAATCGCCTTGCGTAAAGAAGCTGGGTTAACTCAAGAAAATCTAGCTGAAATCCTACATACAAAGAAAAGCAATATCTCTCGTCTGGAGAACGTTAATTCAAAAATATCTCCTAAGCTGTCAACTATAGAGGAGTATGCCAAAGCAGTTGGGTACAAGGTGGAAATAAACTTTGTTCCGCAATCTCCTCAAACTACATAGACTCGAACTATATAGAGAGTCAGGGTTAGATGGGTCAAGATGTTGGCTTGGGGTCGTGCTAAACAAACGTTGGGACGGCCATGCCGTACACTAGATTTTCTAACACATTTATGCATTGATATCTGAAACAGATATTTGTATCGTTTGCCTTATTTATGCGCATACTCCAAAATCTAAAACAAAAAATCAGTTGTATGAACTGGAAGGTTGAAATGGGCATTATTATAAACCTTGAAGAACTAGATAGATATTTAGGAAAAGTTGAAGCTGTTTTTGATACTGAATTAATAATGAAGCAAGAAGTAACAAATGAATCGATCATAAAGTATTATGAAGAAAGCGAATTTGGCTATCATGCGATTCACTCTGCCGAAGGTTCAATTCATATGGCCCTGAATTTTGACGGATCATTCAGTAAAGACGGTTATTACGAACAAGGCAGAACTGTAAATAGGCAATTAACCTTAACTAATGCGAAGAAGATTCTCGAACTTGCAAGTGGCAATGGTTTTAATAGTATTTTTCTTGCCCAGAATAATCCTGATGTTAATTTTGAAGGTATTGATTTATCTCCATCTCATGTCGCTATGGCTACAAAAAAAGCTGATGAATTGAATCTAAAAAATGTGTGCTTCAATATAGAGAGTTTTCAATCACTTTCTTTTCCAGAAAAATTATTTGATATTCTTTTTGAAGTGGAAAGTATTTGTCATGCCTCTGATATGAGACTTGCTTTAACTGAGGCATATCGAGTATTAAAACCAAATGGAAGATTCATATTGTTTGATGGGTTTAGAAAACGAGATTTTGAAAAACTTAGTCCAAATATAAGAAGGGCATCCAAATTAGTTGAGATTTCAATGGCTGTAGGAAAAGGAATAGAAATTGACAAGTGGTTGGCACTTGCTCATGAAGCTGGTTTCATAGAAGTTGAAGTTTCAGAAATATCTGAGGCTATAATGCCTAACCTCAAACGGTTTCAACGTCTAGCAAGAGGATATTTTAAATATTCAAGAGTTGCTAATGTTATTTTGCAACAATTGCCACCTGAACTTGTTATGAATTCGATAGCGGGACTTCTTATGCCATTTACAATTTCATTAGGAGCACAAGGATATTATAGGATTGTTCTCGAAAAATAGGAGGCTAATCTTCTATTTCTGTAATGGTCGGAGATTAGTCAAAATCCAGGAGATAGCCGCAGGTACGATCCCTGTACCGCAAAACCGGGGCGAGAAATGAATTTTGCGATCATAGGAAATTTCAAGCAACCTCTGACCATTACATTTTTAGTACAAAATCTTTACGAAAGCTCTGGAAAAGATTTTTTTAGGTATTTTTGAGGCAATTTAACGATTTTTTGCATCTGCATATGGGTATTGTGCGATTTCGCCTCCCCGTATTTGGGGGAAAGAAATTTTCTAAATTGCTAATATACGATGTCATTTTAGTTTTCGTGAAGTTTGTACAACAGACCTCAATAAAATTAGATGTTTTTCTCCTGTAGAATGGCTAGCGTTAATAATTCACTGCGGGAATTGCTGTAGGTACCATTACTTTTCTTATACCACAATTCGTTTATCGAATTCTTCTCGTTCGAAGTTCAAGAATTGCATCAAGATGGACGTTAATGTCTCTTTATGATCGTTTTGAGATTTCCTTGAATGAAAGAGAAGATATAGCGATTATGCCAAATGATTTAGGTATGGAATTAGCTAGTATGAAAGATTTAGCGGGATTTATGGAAGCTACATCTCATCAAGATCTCTGGGTGTACAATCCAGGTGACTTATTGCTTATTGTAATTGCACAATTATTTGCTATTGCAAGTGTGTTTTTTGAAGATATTTTAAATTCTTTATTCGGATAATTTCATTTTGGCTGTTTTTATACTTACGTTATTACATCCACGTTGGTACGGCCGTTGGAACAAAGACCGCCGCCTACAAACCTAATTTACGAGGAGATTGAGTTGAAGATCACATACGATTTTACCCGCTATTTGGCAGCCAAGAAGACGGTAGATGATCGCGCCCTGAATAAGGATGTGTGACAGGCGCTAAAGGCGCAGTTACCTCTCTCCCCAGAGGTAGTGGAGCTGGGGGTGGGTATTGGCATGATGACCGAACGGTTAGTTGAACAATGGTTCATGAGGCGAGGAAATTACACGGCCGTAGACAACTACCCCCCTCAACATCATCCTGGCCCAACAGCTTAAGAAAACAAGGGGCAGAGATATTGGCGGCCAGTGGTTCAGATTGGATTGTGTTTTCCGGGCGGGATGGGTATACGGCCGATGAAGCCTATTTCTTGCACGTCATCATCCACACCATATACCAAGCTTTGGTTGGACATCAAGAATTGGATCAGGCTGCTTTCGCGGCCTGGATAAAACAGTGTCGTGCCCAAATTGAGACAGGGGAATTGGTTTAGGCCAATTCCAAAAAATAATGATCCTGAATTGATGCCATTTCGGGAATTGGCTAGAGGCTTTTTCAAAACGGGTAGGATCATTTAATTTTTGAAAAAGCCTTATATCGCCCTTCAACTGGACTTTGTAGGCCGGATTCAATCTTTCGGGGTGTAGAAGTCCGACTTCTGCCAAAAGTCGGACTTCTTTGGTTACAGGCTCAAACCAGGAACTGCTGCGAAATGAGAGGCCATACCCAGGCAGCCAGGACACCACCAATAAATCCCCAAAAATGGCCTACATTGGAAACATTACCCCCTTGGGGCCTAAAGATGATCCGAAACAGGCTATAGTAAAACGCCAGTACAACCAAGGCAATAATAACTTCCTGGGCATCTCTGGCGAAGAAGCCGCGCAGCAGAATAAAACCAAAGTAGCCGGTGATAAGGCCGCTGGCTCCCACCGTAGGAAAATCTCGCACTTCAAAAAACCAGACACCCAAATTTAGAATGAATAGGATAATCAGGGTAGCGGTCAAAAATTCCAACATACTGGGCAGGGCAATAATGGTGCCTAATATGAGAAAAGGGATGGAATTACCGCCAAAATGCCCCCAACTACCATGTATAAATGGATGCACAATCCAGGCAAAAATACTGTTGCGGTGATTGGAACGCATGGAGTACAAACCGTAACGTCCCCCCATACGGTTACGAAAAATAACCCAATCTAGCAGACGGACGATAAGCATGATTAGCCACAGCCCTAATACGGCCTGCAAACCGACCGGAAAGTTTAGAAATAATTGTATAAGTGGATTGTCGTTCATAAAGTCAGGTATGAAGATTGTTTTTGTGAAATGCTCAGGTGATAGGTAATGATGTAATAATTACTCTTTATCCAACCACAGCATAATGATGAGGATCAGTTCGGTTGCTTTATCTATCAGCCCCAGCGGCCCCCAAACTTCGGGCCAGTTAAAGACGAAGTAGAGGATGAAGGTCACGGCCGTGTACCCTAGCAGCGCCCAGCGAATGAGACCCCGTTGGGCAGCCAATTGGGGCAAAAAGTAAAGACCCACAATCAACACCAGATAGCCCACCCCGTTCAAGATGAAAAGAGGATTTGTCTCCCCAATGACGCCGAAGCCTAAAATGAGATGAATGACGGCCGTTGCGGCCGTCAAACCTACAATAATCCATTGCCGGGAACTTAAAGGCAGTTTCATCACGTTCACTCCTTTTGCTTGTGAATACCCTGTGGACGAAAAGACGTGTCTAATGTAATTGAAGATAGCGTATTGGGCAAAAACCTGATGGTGTTATTTGTTCAGGCGAATAAAACGGCTGCCCCACCATAGACCAAACAGCCCCAAAAGCAGATCACGGGCATGAATGAGCAACGCTGCGCTGAGGCCAATGGTTGGGTCATACCCTAACAGGCTCAGCATATAAACCTGGCTGGCTTCCAATGTGCCCAATCCCCCCGGCAGAGGCAGTAGAATAGCAATACGAGCGGCCGTCATCATGATAATTGTTTGCGCCAATGTCAGGTCGGCGCCTAGAAAAGCCATTGTCAAGCCATATTCAACAATCATCAGCAGCCAACCAAGAAGGGGCACGGCCGCAGCCAACCCCAAAAAGTGTGGTGATTGGCGGCAAAAGCGATGCGCCAGTTGTTCACTCTGGGCCATGCCTCTGATGGCTTGCTGGTATTTGGCGGTTCAGGCTAACCGTCAGCTAAAGGCAGGGGTCATCATTTGCAGTATGCCGGTCAACGGCCGTTGACCCAGCCGAATAGCCATAAAATAAATGAGAGGAAAGATGAACAGGACGGCCGCGAACGACACATCCCGCAATATCCACATTAACAGCCCCACCGTCGCCAGCCAGGGCAAAACATGTTTGGCAATTTTTGTTATGTTTTATCATCAGCGTATGCTTCACTGGCACGATGGGTCATGACTTTTTCTACCGGCTGCCAGAGGGAAAAGGCTCCGGCAAATGCTGCCACACAATCCATAGACAATAGGCGACGGTAACTGCCGTTACCGCCGACCAGCGATTGGTATAGTCTGGCCACACTGACTGCAAGATGAAGTAGAAAATGAGGATGATTGCGGTGTATACGGCCGTGACAAGCAGCCAGCGTCGTTTTATTTGTGTCGTCATAGGGTCACTATTTTCTGAAGATTACAACGAATGATAGAAAGGAACGAATTATTCATTGTAGCCGGATTCGACGCGACATTTACC
>JAAEOP010000863.1 GCA_024223125.1 Chloroflexota bacterium | reverse complement strand
GTAAACTGTGAAAAGTCTTATGAATTATCTGGCTTCGTGCGTAATTTGATCAAAGCAAAATCTTTTCTGTAGAAGTGAATGACAATGAATGAGCATAGCAATTACAAGTTACTGAAATCTGTAATGAATATAAGCTGTCGTTTAATGGCTATACCGGTTAATGCTGAACGTGGGCACATCGTTCTGAAGCAACAATCGTTGCTCGTAAAATTCTAAATCTTTCACCCGTCAGGCTAAAGATTCTTCGCTTGCTGGGGTTAGAGGTACAAAGTTGTTATTTGATACCCCTTTGACTGTTCTAAAACGACCCGTTTTTTATTCGCAAAAGGTCGATTTTCAGGTGCGGAATGTGAGGATTACAGATACTGCATCCGCTAATTCTATTTATCAGTTTTCCCATTCAAAAAAGGAGGTTTTTACATGCCTATTAAAGTTAAACCGCAAACCATAACCGTTATTTCTATAGTCATAGCCTTGCTGTCCCTGTTCTTTGCCTATACAGTTTGGGCAGGAACCGGCACAACTGATTCCAGCAATCCGCCAGCCAACACAAGCTCATACACGCTGGAGGACATCTATAACAGTTTGAACGATGGGTCGGCCGGCACACAAAGCACATTTACCGAACCTGGCGTCGCGCCGGGAACAGGCACAATGTACACTTTGAATGACATATACAACCTGACACGGGAGCGAGCGTTGGTGTCCAAAACCGGACAGACAACCAACTACGCCACTGGCGACGACGGCGACCTGGAGCGGGGTGTAATCTGGCCCAGCCCACGCTTTACCGACAACGCCGATGGCACCGTGACCGATAACTTGACCGGGCTGATCTGGCTTCAGAATGCCAACTGCTGGGGGATGCTAATTTGGACGAATGCCTTATCAAACGCCAATGGGTTGGCAGACGGAAGCTGCGGATTAACAGACGGCTCTGTTGCTAGTGACTGGCGGCTGCCGAATGTGAATGAGTTGTATAGTCTGATAGATTTCTCGCAGTATACTCCCGCAATACCCAGTGGTCATCCCTTTACCAGTGTCCAGCCAAACATCTATTGGTCGAGTACGCATGACGCGATCGTTAGTACGACCATCGTTTGGCATGTCGGCCTGAACCATGGCCATGTGAACCACGACGATATAACCTTCAGCTATTACACATGGCCTGTTCGGGCCGGGCAATAAAATACTTTGAGCCTTTGACACTGTCAAGGAGAAATAAATTATGATCATTAAAAAGGGTATTAACCACATAAAATTCCCTTTGTTAGCCGTTCTGTTTGCACTCGTATTATTCAGTGTGGCGCAAGCGGCTACCATTGACCCCACCAATAAATGGGCCTGGAGTACAAATGCCGGCTGGGTCAACTTTAACGACGCCAACGGCAGTGTAGACGTTTACGCCGATCATTTGGAAGGGTACGCTTGGGCCGAAAACGTCGGCTGGATTCGGATGGGAACTACAACCGGCGGTACTCCGCATACCTACGCCAACGACGCTGCCAACACCTACGGCGTCAACAACGACGGCTGTGGCAACCTGTCTGGCTCTGCTTGGGGTACTAACGTCGGTTGGATTGACTTTGACGATCTCAACGGCAACGTCACCATAGACCCTGTCAGCGGTGAGTTCGACGGCTATGCCTGGAGCGAAAACGTTGGCTGGGTGCATTTAAAGGACGATGACGGCGGCGGCCCCAACGCCTACAACGTTGCCGCCTCATCAATGGGCAACCTGACCTACCATCAAACTGACACGGCGGCCATCATTGCCAGTCGCAGCCCTGGCCCGTCCTCCTCCAGCGGCCTGATTATTGGCAACAGCACTTTCCTTAACGACAGCAGCGATTGCATTGTCTTTGGGCACAATAACGTCGCTTTCCAGGGTGGCGTTACAACCAATTTGAGCAGCAGCGGGGCCGACAAACGCTGGGCGCGCATCTGGGAACTGGATGTCCACGATGGTTCTGGGACGGCTGGCGGCAACGTAACCCTGACCTTCGATATTTCTGATGCTGGCGGCAACGCAGGGGTCGCTGATTTTAGCCCCAGCGGGACCTATTTTTTACTCAAACGGGCGGCCGGGAGTAATGATGATTTTACAGATGTGTCGGTGATCGGTTGGGTCGCATCCGGAGATCAACTGACGTTTATGGTTGATGCCAGCAATCTGGGGTCTGAGTTTACGGTGGGGGGGACGGCGAGTTCGCCAACGGCCGTCAAGCTGCAATCCATCCACGTGAACGACACTAGCGCCACCAGGTTGCTTATGGTTGTGGCTTTGCTTTTGTTGGCAACTCTAGGAGGAATTGCTCTTCGGCGGCAGTTTGAGTAAACGAGGGTTTGCTGATTATGGCACGGTCAGGAATTCGTTGGACAGCCAGCCTTCGCGGCCGTTGACTTCTACTTGTTGCCAGAGACGATCCTCCGCTTCTATCAAACCATCAAGCAAAATGACGGCCGTGCCATCTTCCAAAAAAGTGATGATTTCGGCCGTTAAACTTGGTTCGGCTCGTAGATTGACACCAAATGGGGAATCGACGACGGCCGTTGGCAACGGTGTAGGCGTTGGGTCAAACGTGGGCGTAGCTGTGGGGGTAGCTGTATGAGTGGGCGTGGCTGTAGGCGTGTTGGTGGAGGTGGAGGTGGCGGTCGAGGTTGGTGTATTTGTTGGCGTTTGAGTGGGAGTCGGCGTGAAGGTAGGGGTCGGCGTAAAAGTGGGCGTGGGGCCAGGGGTGGGGGTGAAGGTTATAGTGGGAGTGGGGGTGGCGGTCGGTGGAATGAGCGGATCCAGCTCTGTGACCCGGATAACTTCCATTGTCAGCGAAATTTGATCCACAATTCCCTCGTTTTGCAATGTGGTTCCGATCTCTTGTTGAAGCTGCTCGACAGTGAAGAAACTAACCAGCCCGGACGAACGGACAATCAACCCCATTTCTAAAATTTCGTTTCCGGTTTCATCCTCTACAAAATCATAGCTTAAATCGGCCAACTGCCCACCAGTGATTTCCTGAACTTTTTGGGCGGCCACTTCCTGGATGCGGGTTTGTTTGGCTTGTTCCTGAGTCAATCGGTAGGTGAGCAGAACCAGCAAGATAGAAACGGCTACCAGCGAAAATAAAGCCACGCGCACACTTCGCATTTGTACCTGACGGCGAGCTTTTTGGGCGCGGGACGGCCGAAAACCCAAGACTAAAAACATGAGGGCAGTGGCGGAACTGATGGCTACGAGGTTGGTGGTAAAGAGGAGCAGCGCGCCTAACGATTCTAAGAAATAGCCAGAAGCAAAGGTAATACCGACGGCCGCCAATGGAGGAACCAAAGCGGTGGCAATAGCTACGCCTGGCAATGCACCAGCGGCATCGGAACGGCTGAGGGCGTATGCGGCCGCCAACCCAGAAAAAAGAGCAATTGCCAAATCGAGCAGCGATGGTTGTGTGCGGGCTAAAATCTCATTTGTCAAAGGCAGGTTGAAAATGACGAGCAGCAAACCCACCAACATCCCTACAATAATAGCCAGCAGTACACCTTTTAACACGGCCGCCACCGAAAGACGCATAAAGCGGGCATCCCCCAGCACAATGGCCATTCCCAAACCGACAATTGGGGACATGAGCGGGGCCACCAGCATAGCCCCAATGACGACCGCGCCACTGTTGGTTACAAGACCTAAAGCGGCAATAATGGCAGCCAGCGAAATGAGCATATAAAAGTCAATATCGGGCCGGGCGCTGCGGCGGATGCGGGTATATGCTTCGGTGCGTTTGGCTAACGCCATATATGGCAGCAGTTTTTGCAACTTCCAGGAAACCCAATTCCACCAATTGGCAATACGGTTGCGGGGTTGGCGTACAATCGCTATGGGGCGTTTGCTTTGTCGGACGACAGCCGCCGGAATATCCCCAAACAACATTTTATCCAGTGAACTTTCTTGGCTGGCGCCGATGATGACTAAATCACAATCATGCGTGGCTGACACGATGCCTTCGCTGACAGAATCGGCCGTAACGATTTTACTCTGGATACGTTCATCGGCATCTACATATTGCAGCAGTTGGCGTAGACGCGCCCGACCCAATGCTTCTTCATTGGGTCCCAGATAGCTGAGGGCAATGTAGATGGCGGTGATTTTGATTTTGGGTGTTAACCGCAGCAGGTAACGCAGCGAGTGGGCAGTGTTGGGGCCGGCAGATGTGGGCATGATGATATGCTGTAAAATTTCTGTTCCGGAGGCGGCCGCTTCCCCTTCAACTTCTGAACGGTCGCCACGTACAGCGGCCACGGCACAAGATATTTGGTTTAGATTGTGCCAGATGGGACCATCTAAATGGGCCAGCACCAGGTCTACATCGGCTTCAGCAACCAGCTCTTTTAGACCTGATTCTATATTGGGAGCGATGATGATTAACGGCCGTATAAAGGGATTATCTTCGGCATTAATGACTTCATGAACGTGAGCCAACACTTTTTGTGCTTTGTTGACGGCGTCACGGTTCATATCTGGGCAAAAAACAGCCGCTAATAAATGCCCACCATTGGCGCGAGCCAAAGCAACGCCAAGCTGCCATGCCTTGCCCAATTCCTCCCCGGTTGAAAGCAAAATTAAGGCACGCCAAGTTTTTTCTTTGGGTAACTGGCCTTCGATAATGTTCATGAGGCTTTAAGTATAAAGTAGATTTTGGTTGAAGTGCAATATGGAGTTGGTGGCCGACCACTTATCCTGATGGCGCCGAACTGAAATCTTTACGAAAACCGAAATTATAACCGCATTCTTTGGTCAACTTACGCCAGATTTTGCGATAACGACCAGGGACTTTTTTTTGCGGTTCTGTCGCGGCTACGGCCTTGTCCCAACAATCCAGAGCTTGTTCCGCTTCAGCAAAAGCAGCCGTTACAAATCCAGCCCGTTCAGCAGCCGATTTGCCAGCCAGTTCACGAGCGTCATTCAGGAAACGGGCTTCTAGTCTATCTCGTTCATCCCGATAAACGGCCGTCATCGTCGGATAATCGCGCAGTGTGCCCCGATGCAGCCGTTCGTGCCGCCACCAGAGTGTGGCATGGTTGTAATGGCCGGTTGGAACTTGTCCCATGTCCGGCAAATCCACATCAAGCCAGACTGGTTTGAAGATGGAAATACAGGGCGCGGCAGTCGCAGTCACCCAATGTGTTTGTTTAGCGGCCGTTAAATGGGAGACCAACGAGCCAGTTGTCTGGCTGACACGAATAGGGCCAGCCCCGGCGTGCATACAAGGCGGGTTTTGGTTCAATCCTTTAGCCGGAGAGTAATCGGGATCGTCTGTGCCATGATCGCGCAAAGTCTGCATCATAATTTCTGGACTGATTTGCCCTTTATGCCGCTCCAGCAAACTGGTAAGGCGTTGGCGTCGTTCGTCCCCATGTCCGAACACATCATAAATGTGACTGGCGGAAAAACCGGCGCCACTATAGCTTTCTTTGACATTGAAATCCCCCTTTTTATTGGCCCACCCCTTTTTACGAGCATATTCAATCAAATCTGTAGAGGCCATGTCCCATTCGGTGGTGATGGTCAGGGTATTGGATGTGCCCGCGATGTCTTTTGCTTTTTGGGCAACCCAACGGGAGCCGATGGTTTCCAACACCCACGCTTCACGGGGGTCGGCAATAAGGAAGCTGTTGTGGTAATAGAATTCATGGGCAAAGCCATTGCTGCCACTTTGCCCATGTTTTTCCAATAACGTAACGATCACATCTAAGGCTTCCGGGGCACTGTTGGCCCGTTCTAGCCCCAACCGAAGAAAGTCCATGCCGATAAGACCGGGGCGCGTGTCGTAAACTTCGCGGGTAAAAACAGCCGTGTTACCAATCGTCAGCCCGTGTTCATTCGCCCCCATCTCTGCCCCCCACAGCCAGGAAGGTTTACAAAGCAACACTTTGTTGGTCTCTTCGACCTGAGGAATGTCAATGTAGGTGCAGTGGAGGACACTCCCTTTGGCATGAACTGCATGGGGGATCATGGTTACGTAATGGGGTTCGTTCGGTTCGCGGTCGCTGTTTTTACCAAACATAACGGAACCATCGGCCGTTGCTGAACCGAGAGCAACAATGTTATCACACATGGAAAAGTCTCCTGTTGATCAATTTCTGGAACGAATATTATCAGTACAAATCTAGATAGCAGTTAAAGTCCCCGGCACTTTGGAAAGTGCCGGGGACTTTGGAAAGTGCCGGGCACTTGTCATCAAAAAGTCCGCACACCCCATGAAAACAAAACGGCCGTTTCTGGGAACGGCCGTTGGATAGTAATTATCCAGTAACCTTGCCTTCGTGTCGTCTCGCCCCTACCATACATAAATCAAATGAAACACACCTGCTCCTTATTGTGTTGATTCCGCACCCAATATCTGCTTCATCAGTTCATTTCCCTCTGGCAGCAGGGTAATCTGGGTATCCTCTTTTAAGATGTTTTCCACTTCCAATATCTCAAACATGGCCTGAGCCACTTCTGGGTTTTTGCTAATTTTATTCAGAGCTTCGCCTACAATTTTCGGCCGCATGGCATCTGCTTTGGCAAACTCAATAGCCGCTTTACGCTCGGCCGAACTGGTGATAATACTGACTCGATTAGCCCCATCCTGGCGAATGGCGGATGTGACCTGGCGCAGCCGGTTGACTACCTTTTCTTCAATTTGCCGGATCATCTCCGCATCCCGAAAATGAACTTTGCGGATGTAAACGGAGCCGAGCTTATACCCCCACTCCTCAGATTTGGGGGAGACTTCTCCACGGACGGTGCGGCTCATAATGTGACGGGTTTCCAACATGTCTTCCAGAGGCATATTGCTTAAGGTACGCACGGCCGCGTTGGTAACATTGGCAGCCAACGAACCGCGC
>JAAEOP010000862.1 GCA_024223125.1 Chloroflexota bacterium | reverse complement strand
GCAACCGGCTCGCTGCAGCTAACAACGCCAGAGTAAGAGCCGCTGTCCAGGGTCAAGTCCGGTACGTAAACGTACAAGCTGTCGCCAGGCGCAACGGGGTTGGTGCCGGTGTCTGCACTATAGGCATCAGCGCCAGCGGCGTCATAAAAAGTGTACGAGCAGTCTGCATCGCTAGTGCCCAGGTTCTGAACGCGGAAAGCAGTACTGAATGGGCCGCCGGGGGCGGGAGCGTCTGCGCTTGCAATTCCAACCAGGGTGAGGCTGAGAATAAGCACAAGCAAAATGGCTAAAGTTTTCTTCATGGTGTTCTCCTTAAGAGTGTAGGTTAGGTCCTAACCAATTGATTTTGAATTTATTTGGGTTAGGGTACGGTTTGATTACAATACTTGCTGTGGGGTGTTTTTGTTTGTGTGGGCTTATAGGCAACTCCTACGCACAACAGTATTTATCAATTCTGGCGTTATCTTATCCTTTCCGCGGGGAAAAATCAATAACCCCTTCGGAGTATTATCCGGAATTTATGGGTTAAAGTGGGGGTTAATACGGTTTTTGACATAACCTTGAACGTGAAAGGGTGCAGAATTGCCAGCCGGGGGCTGTCTTGCTAAATCCCTGCCTTTTTGTGGCCGCGTTGAACATATGCATCGCAATCAGGCCGCCAGTTGCGGTTTTCTAAATGCGTATCAGTTACGATAACTGGCCCGTATGGGCAGCGTATGCAATTGCCAGACACGAGAGGGCAAACAGCAGCGCGAGCAACCCGGTATAGAGCGCCATAAGGGGCTTGAG
>JAAEOP010000861.1 GCA_024223125.1 Chloroflexota bacterium | reverse complement strand
TGCTCCAGTACATTTTCCGCGCCCCCCATTTGGTTGAGCCAATCATGGGCCAGGGCTATTTTCAAGGGTACAACTCCTTCTTCAGGTTTGCTTCGAGCGTCATTTCAAGAGGTAGGGGCGAGGCAACTCGGAGCATAGGTTGTTTGCTCCAAGACCTTCAATCCGAGTTGCCTCGCCCCTACGCCACCTCAAATTATTATAGATGATACTACCGTGAATATAATAGGACTGCTGCGAAAATCAGCAAATGAGAAGTGGAAAAATAGGGGTAGTTGTGCTAAGATACAAAGTAACAAATGCCACCAACCCTAAATTCTCTGTGAGAGAACACAATGGTAAAAATTGCCCCCTCTATCTTATCCGCCGATTTTGCCCGTTTGGGTGAACAAATCCAGGCCGCCGAGGCCAGTGGCGCCGATTGGATTCATGTTGATGTCATGGATGGCCATTTTGTGCCCAACATCACCATCGGACCGCTGGTCGTAAAGGCCATCCGGCCTGTAACCAGCCTGCCGCTGGATGTTCATTTGATGATTGAGCAGCCGGATCGTTATTTGGCTAACTTTGCCCAGGCCGGCGCCGACCGGATAACGATTCATGTAGAAACGTGTCCGCATTTGCACGGCACAATTCAGCAAATTAAAGCATTGGGCTGTAAAGTCGGGGTGACTCTTAATCCCGGCACGCCCCTTTCCAGCCTGGAAGAAGTGCTGCCGGAGGTTGACTTGGTGCTGATCATGTCGGTCAATCCCGGCTTTGGGGGACAATCATACATCCCTGCCAGCACTTCCAAAATTGCTCGCGTACGTTCGATGCTGGCTGAGCTTAATTCGACAGCAGAAATAGAAGTAGATGGCGGCGTGAATATCGACACCATCTCTGAAATTGCCGGGGCCGGGGCAACGGTGCTGGTCGCCGGGTCTGCCATATTCAATGATCGGGCCTCGGTTGCGGAAAACATTCAACAGTTACGTAGCCTGTGCATCTGATAGTAACCATTCAGCCCCCATCCCTAATCAGTTGCCTTCGACAAGCTCAGGCAACGATTCGCAGACTGAGCTTGTCGAAGGCGTAGAGGGGAGTGAACGATTACCATCTGATACACTGTCAGACAACTTTTACGAACTTCGTAGC
>JAAEOP010000860.1 GCA_024223125.1 Chloroflexota bacterium | reverse complement strand
GTATGCTCATCCCTATTTTTGAACCCCCACATATGGGTGTGTCACGGGAAAGCCTGAAGAACCCCTCACCCTATATTGACACAATGGGTTGGCTATGATGCTATCAGGTTATCAAGGGCTTGATTTTTGAAGGAAAATGCCCGATTAGGCGTTTTTTCAATTCAGATTCAGGGAAAACTAAAGAAGTATTATGGTTGGTGATAGCTTGCTGGTTACGAAGTTTGGGTCGTTCCATGCCCAATGCCGTTGTTTGAGAAAAGATACGCTCGACAGCAGTGCGCTGGGAATAGACAGCCTTGTACCGCGCAGAATCTCGGTCAAGTTGGTGACGAAGACGAGCGCCCAAACTGGTAGGCAATTGCACAGAACAGCCCCTTTTGGGCCACTGCTTATGCCTGATGGGACAACAATCAGCAGAGGGGGAGGGGAAAAGCAACGGACAGGCATGAAAAGCACGTTCGTGATGAATAATCGACTTCGTGCGGTCAGTGTAGGTTTTGCGAATAGGCATGGGCAGACCAGCGGCACACAAAGGTAATCCAACCTCATCAAACAAACGAACCAGACCATTGGGTTGCCTAAAAGGAACCGCTGCAAAGCCATCATGGTTGGAAGAATGGAAATAGTCATAGACATAAAAAGCATCAAAGGCAGCATCAAGCGTGCCAAAGCGAGGACGGAAACCGAGCCGTTGTTCAACTTGAGTCATGAGAGGGAAGAAAAAACGAGTGTCACCCTTGTCAAACGTCTGAGTCAACTCAGCCAAGACAAACTCACCCACCTTCGGCACCTTAGTGACCACCGCCCCCGAAGCGTAGCCCCAATAAAACTCACCGATTGTCGTGGGCAAGCCAGAGGCGATGCGCCCTTCTTCAGCCGGGGCAAGCTGGCGATTATGCCGCCGCTTGCAGCCCAGTTTACAGTCAGGGTCGCCAGCAGGCTGCTGACTTTTATCATACCGCCCTTCCTTAACATACGCTTTGGGATTGTTTTCCTTGACCCAGGCCAAAATGTGTTTGGTATCCAATGAAATTGTCTCACCAAAAGAGGCTGGTAGCAGTGATTGTAATAGAGTGACTTGAGCATCAAGTAACTGTTGCAACAATCCATTGGGCAACTGTCGCAGAACATGACCGAAATGGCGACGACTGGGTACACTGGCATCAACAGCAAAGCCAAAACGTCCGTCTCCGAGCGCCAATGGGAAACCGAGCGCCCAAATCAGAGCAGGATGGGTCACTAAAAAGCGACGCAACTGCCCCATTGTCGTTAGCTGTTGCTCAATCTTGAGTAAGAATGCTCCGATATAAGCTGCTGTAGGAATAGGGATGCGGCCAAACATCTCTGGTTCTTTAGACGGTTGCAAACGATGCCAATCTAACAGACGCAACCAACAAATGGCCGACATCGTCACGGGGCAATCTTGCACAAAACGGGGAAATTGCGCTTCAGGGCAGAGTAAAAACCGTGGGTGGTTGGGATATTGCCACTGAGAAAGTTGATAATGTTGCCAAGCCTTCAGCAGTTGCCGAGGCCAACTAAAGGGTATGATAGAATTTGCATTAAGCATGGTGGGTCTCCTTTATTAGATAATGTGTCTGTGTGGTAACAAACACTGTATCAGAGGAGACCCCCTTGTCTTTCATATCGCTGGCACAAACGACATATTGTTATGACGAACGGCCGTTGTAATGGCATATGACTGTCATTAGCTGACAGCCATATGCCAAAAAACGACAGCGTGGTTCAGTCCTTATGCCGTTTTTCGACACCTATGCTACACTAAACGGCATATACATTCCGTATAAATGGCAGATAGCATTTGCTATCTCCAACCCTCGAGGAGTGCGGTGGCGACATCGCCTCCTTACCCGACAGGGGGCGGGAGACCAGAAATGGTCTCTTGCTACCCGACCTGTCTATAGCTGTAGAAGGCCCAAAATCAGAATACGTCAGAAAATGTGCCACATTAGCGGCTTTTTGACACTCTCTGGATTTGCCAAGCGTTCAGTAAATCTTTTTCGTGTTTATAAGCATCAAGGAGTTCTCTATCAGAAACTACGCTACTTGTTAGCGTAAAATCTGCTGTAACTGTCGAAGCCGACTTAATAATCAACGGCAAATAGATCTTTATCTCTGTACTGGAGGTACTGGCGGAGCGCACACATAATACATAGCCCGTATCTGTTTTGTTTTCATGACTAACCAGCCCATAATAAAAATCAACAAACCAGGCTTGTGTAGTTTTATTTTCACGGGTGGTTGATGACCAGTAAATCGTTGTTGTTTTCGAGTATGTTTCAGTCAAGGTAAAGTAGGTGGTACTCACCGAAGGATGATACAAGTTATCATCATCACTAATAGACCTTATTTCTTTAATGTTGGGCAACCGCCAATCTTCATACCCTGCCAAAGTAAGGTCTTCACACTGGGTTAGGGCTGCTTCCCAAGTCATGCTTGAGGTTCCATCCTGTTGCCACATCAGCGAGGTGTTATTTTCTGTGACAGTTTCATCACCATTATCGGTAAAACTTGGGCTAACAGCGCTGGATAAATCATCGCGGACGCAACGGACGTAAAAGTCATGCGTTTGAGCTTCACTTTCAGGCTTGGGACCTAGTCCCCCGCCGGAATTTACCGCCCAATAATTGCTTGTACCATCCGCTTTTTGGGTCGAAGACCACCAATAATCTGCGCTGACGGTATTGGTAAAGGTGGTTGAGTTCAAGGGGGGATTACTGGTACTAAAGTCAACCAGACTGTACAACTCATGACTGGCAGGCAGACGCCAATCACTATAACTGCCCAATGAAAGCGTATCACAATACGCATTGGCGGCAACGTTAGTGGTGGTAGTCAGAACTTCATTTTTCTGCCAAATCAGACCCGTAACTTCATCGGTCACGGTGTCACCATTGTCTGTATAGGTGGGTGGGTTGATGCTATAGTCTGAATCTTCGCCAAAGGTATTCGTATAACTAATCGTTTGACCAGTATCAGGCAGATTTAGCATTTGCTGGGCGATTGTAGCATAAATGGAACTTACGGTTGCGGCAAGGGCTACAAAACCCACTATCCACACTATGAACTGAATTTTCTTAAACATAATATTTTTCTCCTTAGATTTGTTTTGAGCAAGTAGATACGGCTTGTTCTTGTATGAATTTGCGATTTTTGAACGATATAGTATGTCTCTTTTTTTTCTAGCAGGGCTTGGATTTTTGGAATTATATTTTCATCTACACTTCCTCAAGTTCCAAGGCCGGACAAGGGCTAACGTTGTCTTCAGCGGGTGCGAGACAGAACCCAACTTCTCCGCTGCCAAGCATACTTTACTTACTTTAAACCAAAACTCCAAATGAGCTTGACAAGCCGCGATAACAGCATCAAGTTCGCCTTCCCAGAGAGGGTCTTTCACATTATTCACCCATGTTGAATATCATTAAGTCGTAGCACCTTTACAATCTCATAAAAAGGAACCTTGAGCAGTTTTCCAGAGGAATTGTCGGCGACCCTGTTACGCTGGCGTCAAGCACATCCTGGTTGGGGGCCTGTTACGTTGTGCCAAGAACTGGAACAGCATCCTGCCTTTAACGGACAGAAATTGCCCAGTCAGGCCTGTATTAGTCGTTTTTTGAAAGAACAGGGGCTGACCAAGCGGTATGAACGCCACCAAGAGTTGCCGCAGGAAGAGAAAGCCACGGGATTGCCTCAACAACATCTTGCCGTAACTATTCCAGGTGCCCGGCACTTCATTACCAAGTCTACTGGAGTAGCACACTCGTTTATAAGTGCCGGCCACCTTGGGGGAGTGAATGGTTACATCTTGCCTTGTTCTTCGCTTGATAACCAACCGCCATTGGTCGCCTACCCGCAAGCGCATCATTCGGGACGGTCCTATCGTCTTGAATGGGAGGCAAAATTGCTTGATATGCAACGCATTGATTCCTATTTGGAACGTGGTTGCTGGTTTCGTCGAGTAGCTAGCAACGGGATCATTTCCCTGGGCGGCACAGTCTATTATGTAGGCAGCAAATGGAAACAGCAGCAAATTGAAGTCAAGTTCGACCCTGACCCCCACCAATTTCGCTGTTTTGACGCTGATGCCCAGTTGCTCAAGACATTCCCTTTGAAGGGTATCTCGATGGAAAGTCTGATGGGTGATGTATTTCCCTTGGTCCATTTCCCTGAAGCTTTTGAGGTCCGAACTGGTACACGCTTCGGTACTAATTGTGACGCGGGTTTTCAGTAAAAGCAGCGGTAAACAATGTGTACAAGATTGTCAATCGGAGGAGATAATCTTCGCTAATTGGTCCAGATCTGCCTGCATCAGGGGGAGATGGGCTGTTTGGGGTTGATGCTCAATTTCTGTTTGTAGAATAGTGAGGCCGGGAGTGAATTTTTGCATCTTTGTCAGGACTTCGGCCGCCAGTTCCTCTCGATTTAACTGCTGTAAACAACGCCACATATAATAATGTTGCAACAGTTCATATTCCAAAATGCGGGGGGAACGTTTACTGGCGGCGGCTAACGATTCAACGGCCGCATCATACTCCGCCAGCCGATATTGGCACAAGCCCAAATGGTACCAGTAGAGGGCATTGTCGGGGTTCAGTTCTACGCAGTGGATATAGGCTTGTTTGGCCGCTTCAAACTGGGCTTGCAGCAAATGAATTTGCCCCAATGTATTGAAAGCTATGTCAGCTCTAGGATTCGCATCTGTCGCTTCTATAGCGCTCCTTTCAGCCCGTGGAAAATCCATTAACTCCAGAAAGATGAGCGCTTTTAGCTGGTAAGCTTCCCAAAAATCGGGGCGCGCGGCCGTTGTTTTTTCCACCAATGTTAACGCCGCCTCATACTCTCCAGACAGGTAGCGTCGGTAGGCAAAGCGGTAAGAGATGGGAGTGCTGACAAGACGATACCCAATCAACAGCAAAATGGTGACGCCAACGCCAAAAATGATGGGGTTGGCACGGCCGTTGCTCATCCCATAACTAATGCCTACTAAGGCTGGAATAGCTAACAGCACGGCCGTGACCCGCAATTTCAACGTTTCCTGCCGTGTCCAATAAAGTAAAAACGCCAACATGCAGAAGCTCAGGGCAATGGCCAGCCCCGTATTAAAATCATCTGGTATAAGCAGATAAACAACCATCCCCAAGAGCATTACACCAACGGAAATGACGACCGGTAAAACCATACTGGCTTTCATTTCTCCCCGGCTCAGTTCGTGAGGGGATACAGGTTTAGGGGCGCTTTTTTTCTCGTTCAACTTGTATGTCTCCAATCTCTAACCACAAAACTGCACGGCCGTATCCGCCAAAATTGCCGCTAATTCCACCACCGACTGCACATCTACCCACTCTTCAGCGCTGTGCAGCCCATGCCCGATGGGGCCGATTAGTACCGTCTCCATACCCGCGGCCGCAAAAATAGCGGCATCCGTCCAAAACGTCTGCCCAATATGTTCAGGGGGCTGTCCTAGATGGTTGATCACGGCCGTTTCCAAACTGTGCACAATAGCTGCTGCGGCCGGAATCGTAAATGGTTCCCGGCTAAACGTTGGTTTAACAGTGGCCTTAAAGGTGGGGTCGGCGGCCGCCAGACGATCAAGTATTGTTTGTAATTCGGCCGTCGCCTGCATTTCCGTTTCACCAGGAACTGTGCGCCGCTCAATTTGCAAGTGACAATGGGCGGCATAAATACTAATCTCTTTGCCCCCTTGAATTTTACTGGCGTGTAGGGAAGGGACTTTTACCAGGGGATGAGGATCGCGTTGGCGCAGGTCTTGTTCTAGCTTATCCAATTCGGCCAAAAAACGACCCATCCGCATATTGGCGTCTATCCCTTCCATATAGCGGCTGCCGTGAGCTGCCCGACCATAGGTGTCTACGTCATACCAGATAAAGCCGCGATGGGCGCGGCAAATGGCTAAATCTGTCGGTTCGGTGACGATGGCTGCGTCGGCAGTAATCCCCCGCACCACCAAATTATCAGAGCCGATGCTGCTGTGTTCTTCGTCGGCCACGGCTGTCAGTAGCAGATCGCCCCCCAACTGTACACCCCCATCAACCAATGCTTTAGCAGCCGCCATCATGGCTGCCAGACTGCCTTTCATATCGTAACTGCCACGGCCGTAGAGCCGGCCGTCGCGCACAGCCCCCGAAAATGGTTTATCCATCCCGTCAACGCCAACTGTATCCATATGGGCATTCCAAAGCAGGGAACGGCCGCGTCCCGACCCGGCCAGTTTGCCCACCACATTCCACCGTCCCGGTTCAATCTCCCAGGCGGAAACATCTAAACCGGCCGTTTGTAACGCTTTGGCTACATAAGCCGCAATCTCCGTCTCACCCGCCCCGTCAGATGACAGTGACGGATTGGTGGAGTCGATCTGAACCAGTTCTTGCAAAGCTGTTTGCAGATAATCTCTGTCAATGTGAATCATATAGATTTTCTCTCTCGGTATTGGGCATCGTTCTTTGTAGCGCAATTTTGTAAATCGCACCGGGACGATTTGCCAAATTGTCCTACAGAATATTGTTTAATAGTCGTCAGGGAAAGGTGGTAATGATATTGAATTTGCTCTATGGTGTAGCGATGATGCGGGGCCACCGGGCAGGCCAGCCGCGCCAGACAGCGATCAGCGCAGGCTGATTGTGCGGTGATGCGGTAATCGGCGCAGGCAAATATGTCAAACTGGGTTGGTTGTACGGCGTCTGCGGGGCAGCTTGTGATACAAGGTTTTTCCAGGCAGGTATCGCAAGGAGAAACGGCCGCTTCCGATTTTATAACAGATTGCCTTCCTTTTAATAGAAAGGCGGTACGATAAGCAAACCACAAACCAAATTGGGGATGAATTCCTAGCCCGATGGGTGAAGGGTAACTCCAGCCAGTAACTTCACCCAATTGAGATAAAGGGGGTTGAAATGGGACGTCTGGGTAAAGTTGTAAATAGTCCGGTTCTTCTAAATAGTCGGCGATGAAACGGCGGGTGAGGGTGAGGCTGTACTCATCAATCGGGTTTGGGCCATGCAGGCCAACTTTCTGCAATTGTGTCCATAATCGGCGTCCGCCGTGCCCCACCAGCAACAAAGTGGCATAGTTGTGGATGGGGATATTGGCGGCCGTTAATTGTTGGCATAAGTGATGAGACATGGCTGAAACATCCAACAATGCTGCCAAATTCAAACCGGCCGCAGCTAAGAATTCAATTCCCTCGTTTAAGCGCGTATGTTCCATGGAATGTTTATACCGGTAATCAGTTTTCAGTAGACGCTTGCCAGAGGTAGTCTCCACTGATAACTGTATACTGAAAACTGATACTAGTGTATGACTTTGCTAGACGGTCGGCAACTTGTATTTGTCCCGTTCTTGCAGTACAAATCAGGTAATGATGGATTTTACTGCTTACATCCCTGAAGATCGTCGTCAAGCTCTTGCCCGGCAAGAGTTGTTGCCTAACCAGACCAGTGGCGCTGCCCTGTTTGCCGACATTTCTGGTTTTACACCTCTGACCGAACGTTTGGCAAAGCTGTTGGGCGTCCGTCGTGGGGCTGAAGAATTGTCCCATCATCTGAATGAAGTGTATGATGAATTGATTGCCCAGGTACATTATTTTGGTGGCAGCGTTATTGGTTTTGCTGGGGATGCCATTACTTGTTGGTTTGATGACCAGAATGGCCCCGCCTCGGCTCATGCTTTGGCGACGGCGCTGGCGATGCAGACGGTGATGGCTGCTTTTAAGCATCTGGCGCTGCCGGACGGCACGGCCGTACAACTAGAAATGAAAGCGGTCGTTACCACCGGCCCAGCCCATCGTTTTCTGGTAGGCGACCCCGATATTCAACTGATTGATGTCCTGGCCGGAAACACAATTGATCGTCTGGCTCAGGCGGAAAATCTAGCCCAGCCTGGGGAAATATTGGCTGATGAAGCGACGGTGACTGTCCTCAACAGCTGTGTCACCATCATGGTCTGGCGGCAGGATGAACAAGATACATCTTTTGCAGTCATACGGGATGTGGACACGGTCGTTGCTCCCCAACAGCGCCCCACTTTACCCCCGCACTCATTATCCCCAGAGCAAACCCATCAATGGCTGCACAACAGTGTTTATGAGCGTGAACAAATTGGGCAAGGCCAGTTTTTGACCGAACTGCGCCCGGCGGTAGCTTTATTTATGCGTTTTACCGGCTTGAATTATGAAGGGGACACGGCCGTAGCCAATCATCTGAACCATCTTGTGCAGCAAACACAACAAACAGTAGCCCGTTATGAGGGAACGCTGCTCCAGTTAACCATCGGCGATAAAGGTAGCTACATTTATGCTTCTTTTGGCGCCCCCATTGCCCATGAAGATGATGCTCACCGGGCAGCTGCGGCCGCTTTGGAACTGCACAATTTGGCCGAGCAATTGAAAATTCCACCCATGCAAATTGGAATCAGCCGGGGCATTATGCGGGCCGGTTCTTACGGCGCAGCCAGCCGTCGCACATATGGCGTTCTGGGAGATCATGTCAATTTGGCAGCGCGGCTGATGAGCCAGGCTGGGCCGGGGCAGACATTGGTCAGCCAACCGCTGCATAAACTATTACAGCGCAACTTTTACCTGAAAGCGATGCCTGCCGTCTCCCTAAAGGGTAAAAGCGGCCTGATCCCCATCTACAGCCTGAACCGGCGCATACGGCCGCAAACTGGCTTTTTGCAAGAACCCATTTATCCCTTGCCGATGGTCGGCCGTGTTGAAGAGTTACAATTGATTCGCCAGCATTTGGATGATGTGCTGGACGGCCGAGGACAGGTCATTGGCATAACGGCCGAAGCGGGACTGGGTAAATCTCGTATGGTAGCCGAGGTTATAAAACTGGTGCGGGCACGAAACCTGTACAACTACAGCGGCGAATGTCAATCATACGGTTCAAATATTCCCTATTTGGTGTGGCTGCCCATTTGGTACCGCTTTTTTAACCTGGACAGTTCAGACCCATCCTCTGCACAAGCACAACAGTTAGTGGCTGAAATTGAGCGGTTGGCGCCTGAGCGTCTAAATGGGCTGCCACTATTGGGGGCTATGTTGGGATTGCCTATTCCTGAAAATGAATTTACGCAGACGCTTGAACCCCAATCCCGCCGCTCGGCGCTGGAAGCTTTGCTGATAGATTGCCTTGAGGCCAAAGCCAGACGTGCCCAGACGGCCGGATCAGCCCTTGTTTTTGTAATTGAGGATTTACACTGGATTGGTCCCGCTTCCCATGATTTGTTGGAAAATATTGCCCGGCGTGTGGTTGGCTTACCGGTGTGTTTGATTTTGGCGTACCGGCCGCCTGAAATGGTGCGTTTGCAAAAACCGCGCTTAGAGGCGTTGGGGCATTTCACGGCCGTTCCCCTCACCGAACTTTCTGCCACCAACACCGAAACATTGGCCCGCACCCGTTTACAGCATTTATTTCAAGCTCACAACGGCCGCATTCCTGGCTCACTCATTAAACAAATTATTGCCCGCGCCCAGGGAAATCCTTTTTATGTAGAAGAGTTGGTCAACTTTTTGCATGATCGCCAATTAGATTTCAGCAATCCCGACGCATTATCTGATTTAGAGTTGCCCAGCAGTTTGCACAGCCTCATTCTCAGCCGGATCGATCAGCTTAATGAGCAGCAAAAATTAACGCTCAAGATTGCCAGTATCATCGGCCGTCTTTTCCGCTTTAGCTGGCTGCGGGGCTATTATCCGGCGTTGGGCCACCCTGAACATATCAAGCTTATTTTGGAAGAATTAGTCAGCCTCGATCTCACTCCGGTAGACCAACCAGAGCCGGAACTGGTTTATATGTTCAAACATATTGTCACCCAGGAAGTGACGTATGAGAGCTTACCTTATGCCACTCGCGCTGTGCTGCATGAACAATTAGCCCAATTTCTGGAAGCGCTTGACCACAATCAATATGTGGATTTGCTGGCCTACCATTATGAACGGAGTGAAAACATTCCTAAAAAAAGGGAATATTTGCAGCGGGCGGGGGAAACGGCCGTCGCCCGTTTTGCCAATGAAGAAGCGGCCGGTTACTTCAGCCGCGCCCTAGCTCTAACGCCGGACAATGATTATACAAGCTGCTTCACTTTGCTCCTTCACCGTGAGCAATTGTTGGATTTACAGGGGGAACGAGAACGGCAAAACCAGGATTTGCAGGCGTTGTCCCGTCTATCCCGGAAGCTTATGGATGCTGGTAAAGAAGCGGAAGTGGCTTTGCGCCAGGCACGTTATGCTGAAGTGACTGGGGATTATCAGGCGGCAGCTGCGGCCGCCCAGCAAGCGTTGGCTATGTCTCGTGTTGCCCGCCAAATAGAAAGGGAAGCGGCTGCTTATTTGCAATGGGGACGGGCGCTGTTCCGACAGGCAGATTACGATTTTGCCCGCCGCTGTTTGCAACATGCCCATACATTGGCTCAAAAAAACAACCTGTCAGACCTGGAGGCGGACTGCTTAATGAATTTAGGTAATGTGGCTTGGTCGCAAGGGGCGTATGAGGAGGCTAACGGCCGTTATGAACAGGCCAGACAGTTGAAAAGCGCTGCCGGAGACAAACGGGGTGAAAGCATTCTGTTGAATAATTTAGGCGTCGTGTCCTTGTCTCAAACTGATTATGATACAGCCCAACACTACTACGAACGGGCGCTCCGAATCATGCAGGCCATTGGCGACCGGCGGAACGAGAGTTTTGTGCTGGGTAATTTAGGATTGGTAGCCGCCCACAAAGGAGAGTTTTCTCAGGCGCAAATATATCAGAAACAATCGCTGCGTCTGCGCCGCGAAGTGTCAGATAGGTATGGCGAGTATCTGGCGCTGTTAAACCTGGGCACGATTGCTTTATATGAAGGTAACTTTGCTACAGCTCAAACTTATTATGAATTGGCGTTGACCCAATATCGGGAGACAAATAATGTTCAGGGTGAAGCGGAGGTGTTGGTTTATCTGGCGCTGCTGCAGCGGAAAATGGGTGAGTTTGCCAAAGCGTACCAATTGAGCCAGGAAGCGTTGCAGATCACGCAAAAATTGGGGCTACGGCCGGAGGAAATGTTGGCCTGGAAGAATGCCGGTCAGGCGTTGGTTGAACTGGAAGATTGGAAAGGCGCGGTGGTGGCATTTGAAAAGAGTGTTGCTATTTGTGGGGACATTGGTAACGAAAATATGGCTCAAGAGGCTCTGGCTGGTTTACTGGTTGTGGCGATGCACCAGGGTGATCGAGAGGGAGGGGCACGGTCATTAACAGGCACAATTGTCGCTCATCTACAACAGGGCAACCTGCATGGTACGGATGAGCCGTTGTTACTGTACCTGCGTTGCTACCGCGCTTTGCGGTGGTTGGATGATGATCGGGCTGCGGCCGTGTTGCAAGCTGGCGTTAATTTACTCCAAACACGCGCCAACAACATTTATGATGATGAGAGTCGGCAGATGTATCTGGCTTTACCGGAACATCAGGCCATTATGCAGGCAGCCGCTGGTAATTGAATAGGAGAGTATGCAAGTTGCAAACCTTCCTGCTTGAAGTAGATTTGGACGACTCAAAATTGGCCGAATCATAGTATGTCTACCCTGTAAATCGGACAGGGATGTCCGATTTACGGAACGTAATCTTTGAAGCGGGGTTCGCAGAGGAGGAGGGCTTGCACGGTGGGGGCGTCGGTAATCTGACCCATGTGGGCCATGTGAAGGGCTTCGGCCAGGGATTTGTGGTGGACTTCTATCAGTTCGGCCGCTTCGTGAGATGGCATTCTGGTGGTGACGCCGACAGCTAGAAAGTTGTAGTCATTAATTGCAACTCAATCTTTCAGATAGCGTACTGATGGTATACACTGTGGTAACTGCATATGAGTACAAACAATAATAATTTTTAAGGAGTTGACAACATGAGTGATGAAACCCCCAATGTGGATGATTTGAAAGCGGAAGAACGATTGAAAGTGGAAGTTCCGGTAGAAGAAGAGGTCATGAAAGTTGACGTTTCGGAAACGGGGTCTGTAGATGTGACAGGCGAACTGCGTAACCTCGGCCGACAAATGGTAGATACTTTGCAGTCGGCCTGGAACAGCGAAGAGCGGCAGCAGTTTGAAAAGGAAGTCCGTGAAGGGATGCGTTCTTTTGCGGATGAGATTGATAAAGCGTTTCAGGATGTGCGTGAAAGTGATACGACGGCCAAAGTTAAAACGGAAGCGTCACAGGTAGCAGATAAGGTGCAGTCCAGTGAAACGGGGCAAAAGGCACGGGTTGGTTTTGCCAACAGCTTGCAATGGTTGAGCGAAGAATTGGGCAGTTTGGCGACCAAATTTACGCCGCCAGAAAAACCGACCCCAGATGCAGAAACATCTGAATCGGCCGAGGAATAATTTGCAGCTGATTACAACAAATTAGGGAACAAACGAATTACGGTAAATTAGAAAAGCCGCTGGATGAGATGTCCAGGGGCTTTTCTTTTGTACGCCATACTTGACCGAACTGCCGGATGCGGACCCGCATGTCCGGTGGTGTGGGAGGAAGGGGACTAACCTCCCCTCCTATCCCGATTCGTTATCCAAATTGAAGATGATAGACGACGATGCCCAGGGCTATGGCGACATTAAGGGATTCTTTGATGCCGAGCATGGGCAGGGAGACAACTTGGTCACAGAGGGTAAGGATGGCCGGGTCTACGCCCGCTTTTTCATTGCCGATGATGAGGACCAGAGGGCATTGGGGGGATGGTATGGGAGTTGTAAAGAGGGGTTGTGCCTGGGAGGTGTCTTCTAATGCCCAAAGTTGGCAGCCTTGTTTTTGCAGAGCAACGGCCGTATCCCACCCATTCTTGCTATAACTCCAACCCATGCCGCTGTCAGCGCCCAACGCCGTTTTTGCCATTTTGGGGTTGTCTGGGGTGGCCGTGATGCCGC